>NZ_JBEPDH010000022.1:0-109405 GCF_040300245.1 Nocardioides sp. NPDC000445
ACCACCCTGGCCAACCCCTACATCGCCGCCGAACGTGGCTACATCGACGCGGTCATCCCACCCCACGAGACCCGCGCCGAAGTCACCCGCGCCCTCCGCCTGCTGCGCACCAAGCGCGAGACCCTGCCCGCGAAGAAGCACGGCAATATCCCGCTCTGATGTGAGCGAAGCGAGCGAGGAGCGGGATATTGCCTGCTTCTTCGCGAGCGCGCCGAGTCGGCGCAAACGGACCGCAGCGAAGCGAAGCGAGCGAGGACCGGATTGCGCCGACTCGGCGAAAGCCCGACGTAAGGCATCTGAAAGACGAAAGGTGGTCACGGAATGACCAGCCCCGACGAGCAGAAACCCTTGCTCAAGGTCATCGACCGCAACGCCACCCCCGAAGAGATCGCCGCGATCGTGGCCGTCTTCGCCGCCCTGGGCTCGACCGAGGCCCCGAAGAAGAAGCCCCGCTCCCTGTGGGCAACCCCGCAGCTGCGTACCCCCATCCACCCCGGCCCCGGCGCCTGGCGCGCCAGCGGCCTGCCTCGCTGACGAGGACCGCAATGTCATGATCGCTCCGTGATCACGTTCTCTCGGCGATATCTCCTGGTCACCCTGGCATGGCTGGTGACCCGGGGATGGGTGGTGATCCTCTACGGCTTCCCGGCCGCAGCGGAGGGCTCGTTCTCCTGGTGGGGCGCCGAGTGGGGCGTGGTGGGCGACGTGAACTACTACCGCGACAGCCTCGACGCACTGGCCACAGACGGGATCGCGGGGACGCTGGTCGAGTATCCGGTGCCGGCGCTGCTGCTGCTCTGGATCCCGTACGCCGCGATCGGCCTGCTCAATCTGGGCGGCGAGGCGTACATCATCGCCGTGCTGGCGATGGCGGCGCTGACCGACCTGCTCTTCATGGTGCTGCTGGTCCGCAACCGCCGCGGGACGCACCCGAGGTTCGGGATCTCCGCCGCGGAGGCGTTGTGGCTGGTCGCCGTCCCGGCACTGGGGGCGACGGCGTACGCCCGCTTCGATCTCTTCCCCGGGATCATGGTCGGCCTGGCGGTGCTCTACGCGGCCAGGAGACCGAAGGTGGCTGCGGCGTTCGCGGCCTTCGCGACCGGCGCGAAGTACTGGCCGATCCTGGTCATCCCGGCCCTCGCCGCGAATCGCACCACCCGCCGCGGGGTCATCCTGACCGTGGCCGGCACCGGCATCGCCCCGGCCGGGCTGAGTCTCGTCCTCGGTGGCTGGGACCGGCTCTGGACACCGCTGAACTACCAGAGCGAGCGGGGCCTGCAGATCGAGTCGGTCTTCGCGACCCCGGCGATGTACGAGTGGGGCCACGGCGGTCCGGAGAGCGGCTACGCCATCGACTACACCGAGTGGAAGGCGTACGACATCAGCGGGCCGCTGGTCGAGCCGCTGCTCCTCGCCGCGACGATCGCGTCCGTGGTCGCCGGGGCGCTCGTCTTCGTCTGGTGGGTGCTGGCCTGGCGGCGTCTCCCCCGCGGTGAGCGGACCGAGGAGACGATCGTGTGGCTGGTGCTCGCGACCGTGGCCGCGTTCCTGGTGACCAACAAGGTGCTCAGCCCGCAGTACATGCTCTGGCTGCTCCCCGCCGCCTCCGCCGGTCTGGTCCTGCTCCGCGGCCGGGCGCGCCGTCAGCTCGGGATCTGGTCGGTCGTGCTGGTCGTGGTGACGCTGCTGACCCACGAGATCTTCCCGCGGATGTACGGCTACATGCTCACCTTCAACGACATCGGCTCACCGTGGATCACCGAGGTGCTGGCCTGGCGCAACGGCCTGCTGGTGCTGCTCTTCCTCTACGCCGCGTGGCGCACGACCCGGTTGCTGGCCGCCCTCCCCGAGCGGGGGCGGCCAGCAACCGAGGGTCAGGAGAGGCAGACCTTGGCCACGTCGCCCTGAGCCGAGTAGATCGTGACCGGCTCCTCGGCGAACACCGGCCGGCAGGCCGCCGGGGTGAGCTCATGCACGGTGGTCCCGTCGTAGAACCCGTGGTCCTCGCAGTTCTCGTAGTTCACGAAGACCTCCCCGGGCTCGCCTCCGTCGCGGAAGATCCGCAGAATGACGTACGCCGTGACCGGCTGCCCCGCGGCACAGTTCTGCGGCGTGTTGGGACCGGAACGGGCCGGCGCGCTGCGGATCGCGTCCACGAGCCCGGCGGCCTCGGCGCCGGTGACCTGTCGCGAACCGGTCAGCGATGCCGAGGACGGCTCGTACTCGCAGATCGCGATCGACTCCGGAGCATCGCCCTCCAGCGGCGAGGTCGCCGGGTCGGTCTTCGGCCGCACCGGGTCACCCTCGGCCAGTGGCGAGGCGGTCTCGCAACCGTAGGGGTCCTTCGCGACGGTCCTCAGGGACCCCTTGATCTCCTGGTTGACCCGCTCGTCGCCCGGCCCGGTGAGGATCGTGGCGTACGCGTCGTCTCCGACCTGGACCCGGGTCAGCAGCCAGCCCTCGTGCTCCCAGGAGCCGGTCTGGAGGGTGGCGCCCTTGCCCGGCTTCTCGATCAGGACGTAGGGCTGCCACAGCGCGAACGGCACCTTGCCGAACTGCGGCGGGAAGTCGCGGTCGCTGGTCTCGTTGCAGGCGATGGCCGGCACCGGCTGGTTGGTGATGTTCGCGACATAGGGCGTCCGCGGCACGGTGTCCCACTGGTCGCCGGGCTTCGCGATGCACTCCGGCAGCGCCGGCGCCGTGGCATCGGCCCACTCCTCGGGCACCTGGAAGGCGATGTCGTAGCGGACCGCCCAGCGGTTCCCGTCCGCGGGCGCGGGCAGGTCGTCGCGGCCGACGCCGTCCTCGTAGGTGCCTTCGGGGGCCGCCTGGTCGGCACCGAGCGCCTTGGGCGCGCCGTCTGATTTGTTCTCGGCGCCGGAGGCGTCGCTCGCGGCCGTGCTCTCGCCACCGCCGCCGGTGGGCTGCAAGCTCGCCACCACGCCACCCAGACCGACGACGGCCAGCACCGCGGCGGCAGCGGCCAGGATCCAGGTGGTCCGTCGGCGTACGGGTGCCTTCTCCTCGGTCTTCGTCTGGTCCGTCTCGTCGGACGCATCAGCCGGCCCCGACGCATCAGAGGCCCCGGGGATCGCGAGCTTCCGCGGCTCGAAACCGTCGGCCGCACGGGCCAGGGCGGCCCGGAAGGCCCGCTCCTCGCGCTCGAAGTCACTCATTGTCAACCCCCTCGTTCCCTCTCCGCTCATCAGAGCCTTGCTCGTTCAACCGCTGCCGCAGCTTGGCCAGCGCCCGGTGCACGTGTGAGCGGGCGGTCGCCTCGGCACAGTCGAGCACCGTCGCTATCTGCGCGAACGACAGGTCCTCGTAGAACCGGAGGACCACCGCCGCTCGCTGGTTGGACGGGAGCGTCTGCACCAGCTCCCACGCCTCGTCCGCGTCTCGCTCCTCGGGGCCGGGCTCATGGCTGGTCGCCATCGGCTCGACGTCCTCGACCAGTACCAGCCGGCGCCGCTTGCGCCAGCCGCTGATCGACCCGTTGACGATGCTCCTCTTCACGTACGCCTCCGCCGTCCCAGACGCCGCCAGCGACTCCCACCGCGGCAGCGCACGGGCCAGGGCGTCCTGCACCAGGTCAGGAGCGTCGGAGTTGTTGCCGGTCACCAGATAGGCGAACCGCTGTAGCGCGGGCCCCCTCGAGGCCACCCAGGCCCCGAAGTCCGGATCCCTCTCCTGCTCTTCGGCATCCACGGACACCTCCTCTGGCACGTTCACACCCCTCCTACGCGAAGTCTGTCGTGTTCGTTGCGTGTAGCGGGGAATTGAGTTGCCCCAAGACGTCCCGGTCCTAAGGTTGGCCGGGTGACCCGTGAAGTAGACGCCCGCACCGACCGCTATGTCGAGGAGCTCTGCGCCCTCGACCCGCTGACCGCGACGTACGTCGGTGTCGCCGGCCACGACACGGAGCTCCCCGACCTCTCCCCCGACGGGATGCAGGCGGTGGAGGAGCTCAACCGTGCTGCCTACGCCGACGTGGCCGCGATCAAGCCGGTCGACGAGCGTGAGCAGGTCGCCAAGGATGCGTTCCTGGAGCGGGTCGGGCTCGACATCGAGTTCGCCGATGCACAGCTGGACCGGAAGTTCGTCTCGGTCATCACCAGCGGCATCCACAACCTGCGCGAGGTCTTCGACCTGATGCCGACCGGCACCGAGGACGACTGGGCCGCGATCGGCGCCCGGCTGGCCGGGATGCCGGACGCGGTCGCGGGCTACACCGCGACCCTCCGGGAGGAGGCCGCGGCCGGACGGGTCTCGGCGACGGCTCAGTACGAGAAGGTCGCCGACCAGATCCTGAGCTGGACCGGGCAGAAGGGTGCCGGCGACTTCTTCACCGGTCTGGTCTCACGTGCCCCCGACGCCGTTCCTGCCTCTCTGCGCGCCGAGCTCGAGGCCTCGGCGGCGAAGGCCAACGAGGCGTTCGCCGAGTTCGGGCGCTTCATGGCCGCCGACCTGGTGCCCAACGGGCTCCCGAAGGAGGCCGTCGGGCGCGACCACTACCAGCTCTCCTCCCGGCGCTACCTCGGCGCCGAGATCGACCTCGAAGAGACGTACGCCTGGGGTTGGGAGGAGCTCAAGCGACTCTCCGACGACATGGAGGCCACCGCTGACCGGATCCTGCCTGGCGCGAGCGTCGTCGAGGCGGCGGCCCATCTCGACAAGGACCCCGCGCGGCAGCTGACCTCGACCGCCGCGCTCAAGGAGTGGATGCAGACCGCCGCCGACCGAGCCATCGCCGAGCTGGCCGACGTGCACTTCGACATCCCCGAGCCGGTCCGGCGGATCGAGTGCATGATCGCGCCGACCACCGACGGCGGGATCTACTACACGGGCCCGTCCGAGGACTTCTCGCGGCCCGGCCGGATGTGGTGGTCGGTGCCCGAGTCGGTTACCTCGTTCGGCACCTGGCGCGAGCTGACCACGGTCTACCACGAGGGCGTACCGGGCCATCACCTCCAAGTCGCCCAGACCGCCTACCGCGCCGAGCTGCTCAACCGCTGGCAGCGGCTGATGTGCTGGGTCTCCGGCCACGGCGAGGGGTGGGCGCTCTACGCCGAGCGCCTCATGGACGATCTCGGCTACCTGGACGACCCCGGTGACCGTCTCGGCATGCTCGACGGGCAGTCGTTCCGGGCCGCGCGGGTGATCATCGACATCGGCATGCACCTGGAGCTGACGATCCCGGAGGACAACCCGTTCGGCTTCCACCCCGGCGAGGTGTGGACGCCAGAGCTCGGCCGAGAGTTCATCGGGCAGCACTGCCTGATGGAGGACGCCTTCCTCGACTTCGAGGTCGCCCGCTACCTCGGCTGGCCGGGCCAGGCCCCGTCCTACAAGGTCGGTGAGCGGATCTGGCTTCAGGCCCGCGAGGATGCGCGCGCTCGTGCCGGCGCCGCCTTTGACATGAAGGCGTTCCACCGGGCGGCGCTCGACCTTGGCTCGCTCGGCCTCGATCCTCTTCGGGCGGCGCTTGGGCGGCTTTGATTCTGCTGGTGTCATCGGCGTCTGCGGACCGTTCTTCGGGGTTGGTCTGGGCCGCCGACCCGTTCTTCGAGAATGTTCTCGACCTGCCCCGGAGTCAAGGACGGCCTGCGGCCGCCGGCTGCGCCGGCCGCTTCGCGGTCCTTGACACCGGACCATGTCGAGAAAAAACATGGCTGGCTATCGGGGCGGCGGCCCGGGTGTGGCCACGGCACACGCACCCACGGCAGGTGACCGCTCCACTCCTGGACCAGACATGGGGTCTCCGCGTGAAAGAAAATTTTCTTCCACCAGCCAACCCCACCCCAGGCCAGGCCTCCTCTGAGGCGAACGAAAATTCGTTCGCCTCGCCGGAAGGAAAATTCCTTCCGGCGATCGGCCCACCCCGGCACCCAAGCCCCCGCCCAACCCAAACAGCTGCGCCACACCCCTGCCGCCGACCCGATAGCCAGCCAAAATTCTCGTCGGAGCCCGGTGTCAAGGATCGCCGCAGGCGACCGGCGAAGCCGGCGGCCGCAGGCCGTCCTTGACTCCGGGGTTCGACGAGAACACCATCCAAGAACGGGTCGGCGGCAAACCCCAACCACAAAACACGGCCCCCGACAGGAGAAGAAGACCGACCTATCCCCGCCGAGTCAACACCCTCTGCGCAACAACAAACACAAGCACCAACACCCCGATCGAGATCCGAGTCCACCACGACGACAGCGTGCCGTCGAAGGAGATGAAGGTCTGGATCGTCCCGAGCACGAGCACCCCGAGCAGCGACCCGATCACGAAACCACGCCCACCGGTGAGCAACGTTCCGCCGATGACCACGGCAGCGATCGCGTCGAGCTCCATCCCGACGGCGTGCAGCGAGTAGCCCGAGAGCGTGTAGAGCGCGAACAGCAACCCGCCCAGCGCCGCACACAGCCCGCTGATCGCGTACACCCCGACCTTGGTCGCCGCGACCGGAAGGCCCATCAGCAGCGCCGACGGCTCGCTGCCGCCGAGCGCGTAGACGGTGCGTCCGAAGCGGGTAGAGGCGAGGACGTACGCAGCGACCGCGACGATCATCAGCGCGAAGACCGCCGTCCACCCGAGGTAGTAGCCACCGGGCAACGTGATCGTGCCGAACGCGATGGCGGAGAAGGTCTCGTCCTTGATCGGGATCGAGTCGACGCTGATCAGGTAGCAGAGACCGCGGGCCAGGAACATGCCCGCCAGGGTGGCGATGAAGGGCTGGATGTCGAAGTAGTGGATCAGCAGCCCCATCGCTGTGCCCAATATGGTCCCGGACAGGAGCACGATCACGATCACCGCGACCACCGGCAGGCCGAGCTCGAGCGTACGGGCCGCGATCAGCGTCGAGAGGGCCACGTTGGAGCCGACGGAGAGGTCGATCCCGCCGGTGAGGATCACGAACGTCATTCCGACCGCGAGCACGATCAGGAACGCGTTGTCGAGCAGCAGGGTCAGGAAGACCTGCGGGTCGGCGAACCCTTCATAGCGGATCCCGCCGATCCCGAACATGCCGATGAACAGCGCGAACGTGCCGAGCACGGGCAGGTAGCGGCGCGGCGGGCTGTAGCGTGCGACGCGGGCGATGAGCCCGGTCTCGATCGCGGGCACCTGAACACTCATGCGACAGCCTCCTCGCGGCTGGTCGGCGTACGGTCGCTGCGCCGTTGCAGCACCGCACGCGCCTTCGGCGACTGCAGCAGGCACACGACCACGACCACCAGCGCCTTGAACAGATAGTTGGCCTCGGCCGGGATGCCGATGTTGGGGATGGTCCGGGTGAGGGTGGCGATCAGCATCGCCCCGACCAGGGTGCCGGTCAGCGAGAAGCGGCCGCCGGCCAGCGACGTACCTCCGATGACGACGGCCAGGATGGCGTCCAGCTCGATCCACAGTCCGAGGCTGTTGGCGTTCACCGAGTGCGTGTTGGCGGCGATGATCAGGCCGGCGGTGCCGGCACACAGTGCCGCGAAGACGTAGACGGTCCAGATGATCGTGCGGGAGCGTACGCCGACCAGCCGGCTCGCCTCCGGGTTGATCCCGACCGACTCGATGAGCAGGCCGAGCGCGGTGCGGCGTACGACGATCTGGGTGGCCGCGAAGACCCCGAGCGCGATCAGAGCGGCGACCGGGAGGGTCAGCAGATGGCCCGAGGCCAGCGCGGCGAAGGCGTCGTTGTTGACCGTGGTGATCTGGCCACTGGTCACCAGCATCGCGATGCCGCGGCCCGCGACCATCAGGACCAGCGTGGCGATGATCGGCTGGATGCCGACCACCGCGACCAGGAAGCCGTTCCACAGCCCGAGCGCGACGCTGACGGCGAGTGCCATCGAGATCGCGATGACGGCCGTTCCGGCGGCGCCGTCGGCAGGACTCTTGACGATGTAGACGCAGGCGACCGCGCCGGCGATCGCCGCCACCGCGCCCACCGAGAGGTCGATCCCGCGGGTCGCGATGACCAGCGTCATCCCGATCGCGACCAGCAGCACCGGGGCGCCGTTGCGGACGATGTCGACCAGGCTGCCGAAGAGGTGACCGTCCTGGATGCGTACGTTGAAGAAGGTCGGCGTCGCGATCAGGTTGACCACCAACAGCGCGCCGAGCGCCGCCAGCGGCCAGAAGAGGCGGTGGGCCATCGCGCGGGCGCCGAGCCCCTTGCCCGCTCTGATGTTCTCAGGCATCTGCTCGCTCCTTCTCGGCAAGGCCGCCGGGTTCGCCGGTGATGATCTCGAGTACGTCGTTGACATCGATGCCTCGGTTGGGCCGCTCGGCGATCTTGCGGCGGTCCTTGAGGACCACCAGCCGGTGGCTCAGCCGGAGCACCTCCTCGAGCTCGGCGGAGATGAACACCACGCTCATCCCCTTCTCGGCGAGGTCGGCGACGAGCTGTTGGATCTGGGTCTTGGCGCCGATGTCGATGCCGCGGGTGGGCTCGTCGAGCAGAAGTACGTCCGGCTCCGTGATCAGCCAGCGCGCCAGCAGGACCTTCTGCTGGTTGCCACCGGAAAGACTCCGCATCGGCAGGCTCGGGTCGGCCGGCCGTACGTCGAGAGCAGTCATGAACTCCTTGACCAGCATCGAACGGGTGGCCGTCGGGATCGGCCGCAGCCAGCCACGGGTGGCCTGCAGGCCGAGCAGCATGTTGTCGGCCACGGAGAGCTCCTCGAAGACTCCCTCGGCCTTGCGGTCCTCGCTGCAGAAGGCGAGCTTGCGGTCGATCGCGTGCCGGGGGCTGCGCAGCCTCCGCCGGCTCGAGCCGCGCACCGTGAGGTCGCCGGTGTCCGGCGCGTCGGCGCCGAACAGCAGCCGGGCCAGCTCCGTACGCCCTGAGCCGAGCAGGCCGGCGATGCCGACGACCTCCCCGGGGTACAGGGTCAGGTCGGTGGCCTCCAGGCTTCCCTTCCGGCCCAGCCCGACGGCGCTCAGCACCGGGAGGCGCTGCTCGGCCGCAGCTTCCTCGGATGCCTCCTGCACGGCGTGGTCGAGGCGTTCGAGGACCTGGAGGTCGCGGCCGATCATCAGCTGCACCAGCTCCAGCTGGGTGGTCCCCTCGACCAGCCGCTCACCCACCACACGGCCGTTGCGCAGGATCGTCATCCGGTCGGAGATCTCGAAGACCTGGTCGAGGAAGTGGGAGACGAAGACGATCGCGGTGCCCTGGTCACGCAGTCTGCGCATCACCTCGAAGAGCCTGGCCACCTCGTCGGCGTCGAGACTGGAGGTCGGCTCGTCGAGGATCAGGACCCGCGCGTCGGTGTCGACGGCTCGCGCGATTGCGACGAGCTGCTGGACGGCGATCGGGTGGCTGCCGAGCTCCGACCCGGGGTCGATGTCGATGCCGAGGCCCTGCAGCGAGGCGGCGGCGCGGCGGTTCATCGCCCGGCGGTCGATCGGGCCGATCCCGTTGAGGCGGCGCGGCTCGCGGCCGAGGAGCATGTTCTCGGCCACGGTGAGGTTCGGCACCAGGTTGACCTCCTGGTAGACCGTGCTGATCCCGGCGTGCTGCGCCGCGGCCGGGGTGGCGAACTGGGTCTCGACGCCGGCGATCTCCACCCGCCCAGAGTCGATCGTGTAGACCCCGGTCAGCGCTTTGATCAGCGTCGACTTCCCGGCCCCGTTCTCTCCCATGAGCGCGTGCACCTCCCCCGGCAGGAGTCGCAGCGAGACGCCGTCGAGCGCTCGGACCGCTCCGAACGTGATGGAGACGTCGAACATCTCCACCACCGGCCGGGGTGGCTTCATTTCTGCCTGGCTCATGTCGTACTGGCTCCTGGCGGGGTCGGGGGGATCGGCGGTGGATGCTCACCGAGGTAGCTCGGTGGACGCGCGCTTCCCTCGTGGAGTTCCACGAGGGAAGCGACGCCTCACCGAGGCACCTCGGTCAACGGGCGTCAGTACTTGCGGTCGGGCAGCGCCTCAGCGGCCTGCTCCGGGGTGAAGGTGGTCTCCTCGGTGACGATGCGGTCGGGGACCTCCTCACCGGCGACGACCTTCTCGGCGACGTCCATCAGCTGCGGCCCGAGCAGCGGGCTGCACTCGACGATGAAGTTGATCTCGCCCGCGGCCAGCGCGGTCATGCCGTCCTTGACCGCGTCGACGGTGATGATCTTGATGTCGGTGCCGGGCTTCTTGCCGGCTGCCTTGATCGCCTCGATCGCACCCAGGCCCATGTCGTCGTTGTGGGCGTAGACGACGTCGATCTTCGGGTTGGACTGCAGGAAGGCCTCCATGACCTGCTTGCCGCCGTCACGGGTGAAGTCACCGGTCTGGGACTCGGTGATCTTGATCGTGGAGTCCGCGGCGATCTTGTCCTCGAACCCCTTCTTGCGGTCGATCGCCGGAGCCGATCCGGTGGTGCCCTGGAGCTCGACGACGTTGACCGCCCCGTCCTTGTCGACATCGGACGCGTCGGCGTTGTCGACCAGCCACTGGCCCGCCTTCTCACCCTCCTCGACGAAGTCGGAGCCGATGAAGGTGACGTAGAGCGAGGTGTCCTCGGTGTCCACGGCCCGGTCGGTCAGCACGACGGGGATCTTGGCCCGCTTGGCCTCCTGGAGCACCGCGTCCCAGCCGGTCTCGACGACCGGGCTGAACGCGATGACGTCCACCTTCTGCTGGATGTAGGACCGGATCGACTTGATCTGGTTCTCCTGCTTCTGCTGAGCGTCGGAGAACTTCAGGTCGATTCCGGCTTCCTTGGCCGAGTCCTGGATCGAGGTGGTGTTCGCGGTGCGCCAGCCGCTCTCGGCACCGACCTGGGCGAAGCCCATGGTGATCGTGCCGTCGTCGGCTGCTTCGCTGCCGCCGCACGCGCTGAGCGACATCCCACCCATGGCGAGCGCACACAGCCCGATGAGGGTCTTCTTCACTGTCGTCCTCCAGTGTTCTTACTGCGGCGGCCGGTGTGACCGTCGTCACGATGCGACCCAGTGTGAGCGCTAACATTCGCGCGGTCAAGCGGAATCAGAAGATCGGTTCGAACCGGCAGCAGGTCGTCCGGAACTCCCCATACTGTGTCGACCATGACGCTCACCCTGACCCCGGAGCAGGCGCGCCGGATCGCCGTACGTGCCCAGTTGCTCGACGCACGCCGGCCCGTCTCGCTGGTGGAGACCGTCGATCAGCTGACTCTCCTGCAGATCGACCCGACCAAGGCGATCGCCCCGAGCGCGGATCTGGTGGCGTGGTCGCGGTTGGGGGATGCGTACGACCATTCGGACCTGACCTTCGCCCTCGAGCAGGAGCGCTCGCTGGTGGAGTTCTCCAGCTTCATCTTCCCAATGGACGAGATCGAGACGGTTCTCGCGCTGTCCCCAGGCCGGATCCACCCCACGGCCGTCGAGTGGGTGGAGGCCAACAAGAGGTTCCGTACGCAGGTCCTGGACCGTCTGCGAGCCGACGGTCCGCTCGTGGCCGGCGAGATCGAGGACACCGCCGAGGTTCCCTGGACATCGACCGGATGGACCAACGACAAGAACGTCCTGCGGATGATCGAGCTGCTCAACCGGATGGGTGAGGTCGCGATCGCCGGCCGCCGCGGCAAGCTGCGCACCTGGGATCTCGCCGAGCGCGTCTACCCGTCCGATCTGCGACTCCCATCCCCAGAGGACGCGCTGAGGGTCGAGACCGTGCGCCGCCTGGCCTCTCTCGGCATCGCCCGCCCTGGACGGAAGGACTCCTCCGGCGGCGAGGTGCTCGGGGCCGGGGACGCCGGCGTCCCGTGCACCGTGGCCGGCGTCGACGGCGAGTGGCGGGTCGACCCCGAGGCGCTGGCCGCTCTCGAGGACAGGTTCGCGCCGCGGGCTGCCCTGCTCTCCCCCTTCGACCGCCTCGTCTACGACCGCGACCGGGCGCTGGACCTGTTCGGGTTCGAGTACGTCCTGGAGATGTACAAGCCGGCCGCCAAGCGGCGCTGGGGCTACTTCGCCCTCCCGATCCTGTACGGCGAGCGGCTCGTCGGGAAGCTCGACGCGAAGGTGGACCACAAGAAGGAGCGGATGAACGTCTTCGCCGTCCATGAGGACTTCGGGTGGACCGCCGAGATCGGTGACGCGGTCGAGGCCGAGATCGAGGCGCTGGCGGGGTGGCTGGGCGTCGAGATCGTCCACCCCTGAGGTGAACCCGAAAACAGGTCAAACAGACGCGAATTGCCCTTCTCCACCTCCTTCGGCGCGCCTACTGTGAGCGAACGGGGTCGGAAATCGATCAAAGGAGACGATCCGAATGGCAACGCTCAACCCCTACATCAGCTTCAAGTCCGAGGCCGCTGAGGCGCTCGAGTTCTACCGGTCGGTGCTCGGCGGCACCGTCGAGACGATGACCTTCGACTCCATGGGCGACGCGATGGGTCCGGTGCCGCCCGAGGCGAAGAACCTGGTCATGCACGGCTCCCTCACCCTCGACGACGGCCTCGTCCTGATGGCCGCCGACACGCCTCCGGGGATGGGCATGGAGTACGTCGCCCCGACCGCCGGCGTCACCATCGCGATGACCAGCGCCGACCCCGCCGACCAGCCGCGCTTCGCCGACTACTACGCCAAGCTCTCCGAGGGCGGCACGCCTGGGATGCCGTTCGCGCAGGCGCCGTGGGGCGACTACTTCGGCCAGTTCGACGACAAGTTCGGCGTGAGCTGGATGTTCGACGTAGCCAGCCCGGAGTCGGCACAGGCCTAGACGAAGGTCCGAGCAAAGATCCTCCTTTCGTAGGAGGCTTTCGGCGGCGTGACGTTTTACCGTCGATGCATGCTGATCGCGGAAGACCTGCTGCTGCTCGTGCTCGACGACGAGAAGGGCACGCTCGCCTCGTCCTGGGTCCAGCAGGCCCTGGGCGGAGCGATCCTGACCGAGCTCGTCATGGCGGGCTCGGTCCACGTCGTCCCCAAGTCCGGGCTGACGCCGGCCAAGGCCATGGCCGTGCCGGACAGGCGGCCGGACGAGCCGATCCTGGCCGCTGCGTACGACGTGCTGGCGGCCAAGCCGCTGGCGGCCAAGAACGCCGTCACCGACCTCGGCAAGGGGCTGCACGAGGCGCTCGCCGCGCGGCTGTGCGACCGCAACATCCTCAAGCGCCGCGACGAGAAGATCCTCGGCCTCTTCCCGCGCACCACCTGGCCGGCCGCGGACTCGACCCACGAGAACGCCATACGCGGCCGCCTGGCCGCCGTGCTCGTCCAGGGCGCCGCGCCGGACGCGCGGACCGGCCCGCTCATCGCCCTCCTCTCCTCCATCGACCTCGCCCACAAGGTGGTCGACACGAGGGGCGTCGGCGCCGGAGCGGTCAAGAAGCGGGCGAAGGAGATCGCCCGGGGCGACTGGGCGGCCAAGGGCGTCAAGGACGCGATGGACGAGGTCACCGCGGTCATGACCGCGGTGATGGTCGCCACCACGGTCAGCACGACGACCACCTGACAAAACCCGAGGATCGCAGCCGCGGAGGGGCTGCGATCCTCGGGTTCTTCGCGAGACGTCAGGCGAAGAACGCCCGCACGTCGGCGGCGACGTCCTCGGGACGCTCCATGGCCGCGTAGTGGCCGCCCTCGGAGAACTCCGACCAGTGCTGGATGTTGGCGTTGTCCCGCTCGGCCAGCGACCTGATGGTCTGGAAGTCGTCCTTGAAGACGGCGACCCCGATCCGGCCTTGGGAGACCTCCGGCTCACGCTCGGCGTGCCCCTCCTCGTAGTGGTAGCGCGCAGCCGAGGCGTAGGAGTTGGTGAGCCAGTAGTAGGTCGCCTGCTCGATGACCTGCTCGGGGGTGACCAGCGAGGTCCCGTTGCCGAAGGATTCGAAGAGCTCGCTGTAGGCCAGCGTCCCGACCGGCGAGTCGGCCAGCGCCGCACCGATCGTCTGCGGCCGGGAGCCGTTCATGGCGTTGTAGCCGCCCACGGACTGGAACCACTGCATGTGCTCGAGCGCGGCGTACTCCTTCGGTCCGAAGTTCTCGAACTCGCTCGGGTCGCCCGACGGGAACGAGAAGAGCTGCAGCACGTGCGCGCCGAGGAAGCCCTCGGGGTTCAGCAGGGCCAGCTCGCGACCGATCATCGCGCCGCCGTCGCTGCCGTGCACCCCGTAGGAGTCGTAGCCGAGCCGGCGCATGAGCACGTCGTACGCCTCGGCCGCCCGCTTCATCGTCCAGCCGGTGTCGACCACCGGGGTCGAGAGCCCGAAGCCCGGCAGCTCCGGGATCACCAGGTGGAACTCCTCCGTCAGCAGCTCGATCATCGGCAGGAACTCCAGGAACGAGCCCGGGTAGGTGTGGGCGAGCAGAAGCGCCTTGGCGTCCGGGTTCGAGGAGGGTACGTGGACGAAGTGGATGACCTGGCCGTCGATCTCGGTGAGGTGGTTGGGCACGGCGTTGATCCGCGACTCGACCGCACGCCAGTCGAAGCTCTTCCAGCGCTCGACCATGTCGGCGAGGTAGGCGGTCGGGGTGCCGTAGACCCAGGAGTCGCCGGGCACGCTGGGCGCGAACCGGGTGCGCTCCAGGCGGGAGCGGAGGTCGTCGAGATCAGCCTGCGGGAACTCGACGGTGACGGTGCTGATCTCGCCGTTGGACTTGGCGCTGATTCCGGTGTTGACCTGCGTGTTCATGACTTCTCCTTGGTGGTTTCCGACCTTGTGAGACCCACGTTATGAAGGGTTCCGGCAAGCCTGATTCCGGAATTCCGGTGGCCCGTGAATCTTTTTTCCCGCACGCTGAGCCCGTGCTGGAAACCTCTGCGCGACTGCTCGCGCTCCTCGGTCTGCTGCAGTCCTCGGCCGGCTGGACCGGCGCCGACCTGGCCGCCCGGCTCGACGTCTCCGAGCGCACCGTGCGCAACGACATGACCAAGCTGCGCGAGCTCGGCTATCCGGTGGAGTCGGTCCGCGGCCCGGGTGGGCGCTACCGGCTCGGCTCTGGCGGGAATCTTCCGCCGCTGCTGCTCGACGACGAGGAGGCGCTCGCGGTCGCCGTCGGACTGCGGGCAGCGACGGGCATCACCGGCGTCGCGGAGACCAGTGCCAGAGCGCTGGGCAAGCTCGAGCAGGTGCTGCCTGACCACCTGCGTCGCAAGCTGGCCGCGGTGGTCGACGCGATGGACGCCGGCCCCGTCAACACCGACAGCAACGTCCCCGATCCGGACGTCGACGCCGGCACCCTCCAGGCGCTGGCCACCGCGATCCGGGACCACGCCGGCGTACGCGCCGACTACCGCGACGAGCCGATCGAGGTCGAGCCCTACCGGCTGATCGCGTGGCAGCGGCGCTGGTACCTCGTCGCCCGCGACCCGCGCGCCGATGCCTGGCTGCCGCTCCGCGTCGACTGGCTGCGCCTGAAGGTGCCCGGCGGGCGCCCGTTCCGTCCGGCTGATCCCGCCTTCGACCTCACCGAGTTCGTCGTACGCGAGGTCGCCCGCACCGGCTGGGCCGTCCACGCCCGCCTGATCATCGCCGCCTCCGCCGAGGAGGTCATCTCCCGGATCAACCCCGCCGTCGGCACCGTCGAGCCGATCGCCCCCGACCGCAGCGTCCTGGTCACCGGCGGTGACAGCCTCGAGGTCGTGGCCGTCTGGATCGGCATGCTCGGCCTCGACTTCACCGTCGAGTCACCCCCGGAGCTCCGCGACCACCTCGAGATCCTGGCGAAGCGCTACGCCGCTGCCGTCCAACCGGGGTGACGCTCTCGTGCTGATCGCGGAGGATCTGGTGCTCCTCACGCTCGAAGATTTCAGCGGGCGACCTGTCAACGGCCTCAGCACCTGGGCACGCGACCTCCTCGCCGGCGGCGCCCTGGTGTCCGAGCTCGCACTCTCGGGAGCGGCCCGCCTGCACCAAGACCCCGTCACACGGATGGTGGAGGTACATCCCACCGGAGTCCGGATACCTCAGGATCCCCTCCTTCAGCGCTGCCTGGTGCTCGCCGGCGGCCACACGCGTCCGGCGCCTCTGATCAGAAGCTGCGGCATCGACATGTTCGTTCACCTCGCCGATCGCCTCGCCCATCGGGGACTGCTGCGCCGCGTCCAGGACAAGCGCTTCCTCACCACGCGGATCACCTGGCCTGCCACCGAGATCAGCTACAAGCAGGACGTACGCCGCCACCTCGGCGCCACTCTGTTCGACGGCGTCCACCCGACTCGGCGTACGGCTGCCTTGATCGGCCTTCTCGCGGCCGCGGGCCAGATCGACAGGCTGTTCTTCTCTCCTCAGATGACCCCGGCGCGCCTGGTGCACCGTGCTGATCTCGCCTCCCGAGGCGACTGGGCCGCGTCCACGGTCCGCGGCATCATCCGGACGTCCCGCAGGCGAGGCGACTGGTGGGGTGGCGGCGACGGCGGAGGCGACAGTGGCTGGGGCGACGGTGGCGGAGGGGGTGGCGACGGTGGTGGCGGCTGACAGTCTCGACGCTCGACTATGCGCAGACAGCGCTAGTGGGCTCGCCCGAACCTCGCCAGGTAGTGCCAGACCCGCTTGACCGATTGCGGGTGGTAGTCGCCCGACCTCGCGGCGTCGCCGAGAAGATCAGGCGTGAGTACGTCACCCATTGACCGTGCCAGGTCGACGTACTGCTGGCCGCGGTAGCCCGGATCGAGGCCGACGGCGGCGACACGGAAGCCTGGGTGCCACTCCACCGCGCAGCGGAGCTCGCGCGCCGCGGCCTCAACCTCCGTGTCCCGGAAGCACGGGTCGAGCACGACCGCCTCGACGTCGCGCTCGATCACGACGCCACCGTGCACATGAGCCTCGACGCACTCGTCGAGATCGTCGAAACCCGAGGCCTCGGCCATCGCGGACAGGTGCGGCAGCATCTCCGGGCCACCGAAGTCGGTCGGCTCGAGGACCGAGTCGGGAAAGCAGAACGTGCACCGCTCCAGCACTTCCGGCCGGAGCCTGAGGTGGGCCGATCCGAACCGGATCGCGCCACCGTACGGATCTCGACGACGGTTCCACGCTCCGTAGACCGGCCTCTCACCGGCCGGTCCTGCGTCGTAGCGCCCGCCGAACAGCCGGCTCTCCCAGCGCCAGCGGTCCCCGCCCGGATGCGCGGTCAAGCCGCCATTCGAGATGCCTGTCTCGAACTGCGACCGATACCTCCCATCCCGCGCCAGCGACTCGATCACCAGCCCGCCCGCGTACGGCCAGTCGGGGTGGAACTGGAGCGTGACGCTCATCGCCGCGCGGAGACCGCGTCCACGAACGCCCGCACGAGTGGGTGGACCGCGGCTCCTGCAAGAGCGCCGACGTGGGGCTGGAACATGCTGGTGACGTAGAACGGGTGGTCCGGGAACTCCAGGACCTCCGCTCCGGCGTCGTCCGCGGTGGCGCCGACGACGACACCGATCTTCTCCAACGCCGTCACCGCCTCGGCGGTCGGCGCGTAGTTGCAGAAGTGCATCCCGACGAACGGCTCCGGCTGCCAGGCCTCGAAGCGGGTGCCCGGGACCGGGGTCACCAGCCGCTCCTCGCCGTAGAGCGAACAGGCCAGCGCGGCAACCGCGTTGTCATCGCCCACGCCGTCGGACTCGGCATGCGTGGCCGTCGAGCCGAGCACGTTGCGGGTCCACTCCAGCACGGCGTACTGCATCCCACCGCACACCCCCAGGAACGGAATCCCCCGCTCCCGCACGACCGTGAGCGCCGCGAGGACCGCGGCGTCATCGGCGTAGGGCGAACCGGGCACGAGCCAGACCCCGTCGTAGGCCGTGATGTCGAAGCCGGAGTCGGTCGGCACCCACTCCGTCTCGGCCCCGAGCTCGGCCAGCTGCGGCCGCAGCGCGTTGAGCTCTTGATGGCTGCGGTGTCCCCGGTCGTCGCCGAGCAGTGCGATCATGCGCCGAATCGTCCCAGCCAGGCGGGCTCGATCCAACCGATTACTCCGGCTTGATGCCCAGCCGGTCGAGCTCCTCCTCGATCACGGAGACATCCAGCTTCTGGAAGACCGGGGTGGGCTTCGCCACCGGGGTGCCGACGACGATCGGGTGACGCTCCCACGAGGGCGCGCCGGAGTAGTCGCCGGTGATGATCGGGTAGGGCTTGCCGTTGTCGAGGTCCTCGACCTCCTCGATGCGGGGCATCGGGGCGACCTCACCCTTGCCGCCCAGCGCCTTGTCGATCTCGTTGGCGGAGAACGGCAGGAACGGGGAGAGGATCAGGTTGAGGTCGGCGACGCACTGCGCCATCACGTGCAGCACGGTGCCGAGCCGCTCGCGGTCCTCAGGGGCCTTGGCCAGCTTCCACGGCTCGAGGTCGGTGACGTACTTGTTGACCTCGCCGACCGCACGCATCGCCTCACCGATCGCCTGCTTCTGCCGGTGGCGACCGATCAGGTCGCCGACGGTGCCGAAAACCGCCTCCACGGTGGACAGGATCGTCTGGTCCGCCTCGGTCAGCGTCCCGGCGGCGGGCAGCTCGCCGAAGTTCTTCGCGATCAGGGTGGCGGTGCGGTTGACCAGGTTGCCCCAGCCGGCGACCAGCTCGTCGTTCGTACGCCGCACGAACTCCGCCCAGGTGAAGTCGGAGTCGTTCGACTCGGGGCCGGCGGCGGCCACGAAGTAGCGGAACGCGTCGGGCTGGTAGCGCGAGAGGAGGTCGCGCACGTAGATCACGATCTTCTTCGACGAGGAGAACTTCTTCCCCTCCATCGTCAGGTACTCGCTGGAGACGACCTCGGTCGGCAGGTTGAGCGTGCCGTACGCCCCCGGCTCGCCGCCCTTCGAACCGCCGCCGTTGTAGGCGATCAGCTCGGCCGGCCAGATCTGGGAGTGGAAGACGATGTTGTCCTTGCCCATGAAGTAGTACGAGGGCGCGTCAGGCGAGTTCCACCAGTCCCGCCACGCCTCCGGCGAACCCGAGCGCCGGGCCCACTCGATCGAGGCGGACAGGTAGCCGATGACGGCGTCGAACCAGACGTACATCCGCTTGGTCGGGTTGTCGCGCCAGCCGTCGAGGGGGACCTTGATGCCCCAGTCGATGTCGCGGGTCATCGCCCGCGGGCGGATCTCCTTGAGGATGTTCTGGCTGAACCGGATGACGTTGGGACGCCACAGGCCGGTCTGCTCACGCTCGTCGAGGAACGCGTGCAGGGCATCGGCCAGGGCGGGCAGGTCGAGGAAGAAGTGCTGGGTCTCGATGAACTCCGGCGTCTCGCCGTTGATCTTGGAGACGGGGTTGATCAGCTGGTCCGGATCGAGCTGGTTGCCACAGTTGTCGCACTGGTCACCGCGCGCACCATCGGCCCCACAGATCGGGCAGGTGCCCTCGATGTAGCGGTCGGGCAGGGTCCGCCCGGTCGACGGCGAGATCGCGCCCTTGGAGGTCTGCTCGACGAAGTAGCCGTTGTTCCACACCCCGAGGAACAGCTCCTGCACCACCGAGTGGTGGTTGGCCGAGGTGGTGCGGGTGTAGAGGTCGTACGTCAGGCCGAGCGAGGTCAGGTCCTCGACGATGATCCGGTGGTTCTTGTCGACGAGCTCCTGGGGCGTCACGCCCGCCTCGCCGGCGGCGATCAGGATCGGGGTGCCGTGCTCGTCGGAGCCGGAGACCATGAGCACGTCGTGACCCGCCATCCGCATGTACCGACTGAAGACGTCGGAGGGCACGCCGAAACCGGCCACGTGGCCGATGTGGCGCGGGCCGTTGGCGTACGGCCAGGCGACTGCGGACAGAACGTTGCTCATGGCTCCATCCTAGGGAGCGGGCGTCATCAGCCCTCCATCGACACAGTCATCGACACCGGCAACCCGGATCACGGGTTGAACATCTGGTCCCGCTGGTAGGCGTACTTCCGGATCCACGGCAGCCACTTGGCGAGCTGGGCGCCCGGACAGGAGGTCTCGTTGGTGTGGAAGTGGCCGTCGATGACCCAGACCCGCACCCGCCGGCCGGCCGGGAACCGGTCGCTGCCCTTCGAGATCGTCTCGAGCGTGCCGCGCTCGTCGCGGCCGGCCATGTCGAGCTTCCAGGCCGCCATCCGCTCGGTCTTGATGAGGGCGTCGTCGGAGGGACGTACGTTCTCGAAGTTGCCGATCAGGGCGATGCCCATCGACTGGTGGTTGAAGCCACGCGTGTGCGCGCCCTTGACGAGCCGGTCGATACCGCCGGAGCGGCCCTCCCAGGCGCGGCCGTACTTGTCGATGAGGAAGTTGTAGGCGATGTCGAACCACCCCAGTGACCTGGTGTGATAGCTGTAGATGCCGCGGATGATCCCCGGCACGTCGCCCTTGGAGTAGTTGTTGCTCGTGGCGGTGTGGTGGATGTGGACCTGCTTGAGCGAGCTGTTGTACTCCGGGCGGCCGTTGCGCCAGGAGTTGTTGGCACCCCACTGCGACCGGGTGAAGATCACCGGCTTCGGCGCCCACCGCGGCTTCGACCGCGCGACCCGGCCGTTGACGCCGTCACCGGCGCTGCCGTAGCCGAGGTCCTCGGCCTCCCGCTTCGGAGCCTTGACGTCCTCCTGCGGCCCGGTGTTGATGAGGGTCAGCTTCAGGTCCTTGGGCTGCGCACCCTCGACCCGCACCTGTACGCCGCTGGCCCGGCCGGTCCACACCGGCTGGGTGCCTCGGCGCTCGACCTTGCCGCGCGCGGCGACGTCCCCTTCGCCGCCGTCGGGCAGATCCTCCTGCAGCGGCAGCTCCTGCCACTCGCGCCACTGGTCCGACTTGCTCACCCGCACCTCGACCCGGGGAGTCTCCTCCCCGCTCCAGGAGACCCCGACCATCGAGAAGGTCGTCGTACGCAGCTTCTCCGTCGAGGCCGCGGCGGCGGACCGCTCGGTCAGCCGCGGCGGCAGCTTCACGTCACGGGTGGCGATGCCGTCCTCGAGACGGGGCAGCTTGATCAGCTGACCGTCCTCGGCGGCCGCCGGATCGATCGCCGAACCGATGGCAGGCACGAGCATCGACGCGCCGACGACGACAGCGGTCAGGGTCACGGTGATGACGCGGGGGAAGCTGGCCATACCCTTGATTTTGAAGAGTCGAGCGCCCGACATGCCGCAAACGCATGTGTTCGGTGTGTCGTTTGAGACCTCTGTGACTCATGAGTCACAGTTTGGGGTCAGGCCACGAACGGCGCCGGACGCCCCGCGTACGCAGCCAGGTGCTCATACGCCCCCGACCCCTCCGGCGCCGAGAGCGCGTTGGCGAAGGCCCGCCCCTTGCGCTCCGGCCCGAGGATGCGGTCCATCGCGACGACCGCCCGCTGGGCGACGGCCTCGTCGAGGCCGTCGGTCGGGCGGCCGAGCGCCGCACACAGGTCCCAGGTGTGGACCGCGATCTCGGCAGACTGCCAGTCGGGGTCGATCATCACCATGTCGTCGGGGCCGACCTCGCGCCACAGGTTGATCAGCGCGTTGCCCCGGGTGCGAAGCTCCTCGCCCAGGTTGACCGCGTAGTCCTCACGCCCGTCCCATCCGGGCGGCGAACCCTGGAGCATCGTCACGAAGACGCGGGGCTGGGCGATCATGTGGTTGGCCAGCTTGCGCAGATCCCACTCGGGGCACGGCGTCGGCCGGGTCAGGTCGTCCGCCGTGACGGTGTCGAGAAGCTCTGCTGCCTGCGTCAGGGCCCGCTGCAGCGCGAGCACTCCCATCTGATCAACCACACGCCCATGGTGTCAGGAGACCTGCCGTCCGGCGAAAGCAGCCAGCCGCTCGTACGCCCCGGCGCCCTCGGGCGCCGTCACCTCGGCGTCGAACGCGCCGGTGCGCATCTCAGGCTTCAGGGTCGCCTTCATGAAGGCCAGCCCGACCTCGGCCAGCTCCGGGTCGAGCTCGGAGGTCGGGACGTCGAGCGCCTGTGCGAGGTCCCAGGAGTGGGTGGCGTACTCGGCGACGAGCAGGCCGACCGGCACCGACGCACCGCCCTCCCAGCCGTCGGTGCCGGGGCCCTGGTCCCACGCGTGCAGCACGTCGTCGGCACCGACCTTGAACGCCGGCCCCCAGCTCTCCTTCACGTGCGGCGCGGGCGCGCCCCAGTCGGGCTCCCCGCCACGAAGCATCGTGACGAAGTTGGTGCCGTCGGCGATCACGTGGTCGGCCAAGGTGCCGACGTCCCACTGCCGGCACGGCGTCGGCCGCGAGACGGTCTCGGCATGCACCCGGTCGAGCAGGTCGCCGGTCTGGTCCAACGCTCTGGAGAGGATTCCCGCCTCGTCAGTTGTCGCCATGCAGCCAACGTACGTCTTCACGTGCAGACCCGTCACTGCCAAATACTCGACTACTGCATCTTCTCGAAGTCGATCTGCTGGCGAGGCTTCGGTGCGACGATCTCCGTCGGATCGTCGAAGGCGCTGAAGGTCACGTCGGCCGCTTCCTTGCCGGTGTTGGACACCTTGACGACGTAGTGGGGCTCCTCGGCCTGAACGTAGATCGTGCCCTGCTCGCTGCTGCGGTCCTCGAGCTTGATCACGGGCTGCCCGTCGACCTGATCCTTCGACTTCTTGATCGTCAGGCCCTCGATGGTACTGGGGACCAGGAGCTCGAGGAACTCGTCGGAGAGCTCGTCCCAGTCGCACAGTTCGGTGAGGTCGCCGAGGTCGTCGCCACCGACGACCCACTTCTTGCCCACCATCGCGAGGATGGCGTCGGCGTCGCCACCGGCATTGGCCTCCCAGAACGCCCGGTCGGCCTTGAACCACGCCTTGCCGCCGACGACGAGCAATGTCATCTCCCCGTCGGGCGTACCGATGGTGCCGGTGCAGTCGCCCGCCGTGGAGACGGTCATGTCGATCTTCATCTCATCGCCGTTGTCGAGGCCGGTCCCCGAGAGGTGGACCGACTTCAGCGAGCTCATCGACGCTTTCGCGTCGGCGAGGATCTTCTTCGGAGACTCGTCGGCGTACGACTTCTCCTCACCCGAGGATGCAGTGCCGCCGCAGGCGGCCGAGCCGGCCACGATGGCGGCCAGCGACAGGGTCAGCGCCAGCGGACGGCGTAATACGGTCGGGGTCATACGCGATGGTCCCACCGGCCGGACCCGCCGGCGACCTCAAATCGGGCGCCCTCGTTTCCGGCCTCAGCTGAAGTCGAGGTCGTGGACCCGGGCGCGCTTGAGCTCGTAGACGTAGGGGTAGGCGGTGATCAGCTGGAACCCGTCCCAGAGCTTTCCGGCCTCCTCACCCTTGGGCGCCTTGGAGATGACCGGGCCGAAGAAGGCCGAGCCGTTCATCGCGATCGTCGGGGTGCCGACGTCGTTGCCGACCTGGTCCATCCCCTCGTGGTGGGACTTCGCGATGGCCTCGTCGAACCCGGAGTCGTCCATCGCGTCGGCCAGCTCGACCGGCAACCCGACCGACGCCAGCGCCTCCTCGATCAGAATCCGGTCGAAGTCGCGACCCTCGACGTGGCGGCGGGTGCCGAGCGCGGTGTAGAGCTCGGCCAGCTTCTCCTGCCCGTACTCGTTCTGGACCGCCATGCAGACCCGCACCGGGCCCCAAGCAGTGGAGAGCATCTTCCGGTAGTCCTCGGAGATGTCCTTGTCCTGGTTGAGGTACGCCAGGCTCATGATGTGCCAGGTCACCTCAACGTCGCGCACCTTCTCGACCTCGAGGATCCAGCGCGAGGTGATCCAGGCGAACGGACAGGCAGGGTCGAACCAGAAGTCGGCGGCGGTCTTCTCAGCGGATGTGGTCTGGGTCATGTCCAACCTCAACCGCCGCGCCCGACGATCTGTTCCACGCGGCGGTCGGAGCAGTTCGTACGCAACCGGAGCCCGATCACGCAAGCCCGATCAATCGACGGCGCCGCCCCAGTTCGCCCCCAAACCTGGGGCACCAGACGAACTTACAAATCGTCATCAGCCAGCCAAAAGTGAACTTGACCGCCGTCAGAAAGAGCCCGATTACACTCTTCACGCATGCCGTCTCAGCGCGACCAAGAGCGGCTGGGCCACGAGAGGCCCATGGCCCGCCAAAGACGGGTCGCAGACACACAAGGCATGCCGCTCGGAACCCGCGGACAACCACAAATACATCCGCAACACTTGGAATCAAGCGAGGACCTCACTCAGCGTCCGGTACGAAGTTTCAAACCACTCTTCGTCAGGGTCGAAATGCATTCTTATCTTGATGTACGGGAAAGTCGGGTGCAAAACATCGATGTACCAACCGCCCCTATCTATATCCCTCGCGAAGGCAAGATTCAACGCGCGCCCACTCGGGGCCCACTTGGCATTCTCGCCCGCATCCAAGTAGTCGAGAACATCTTGCCATTCAACGATGTCTTCACGCGCAACCAGTAGCGGCCATGACCCCTGAAGACTTCCACTCCATGTCAACTCGCCTTCGAATTCCCGAGCTTCAACTGCATCATCTCGGTCGATATCGCGAAGCAAGACGCGGAGAGTCAACTCGTCCTCGCCACGAATCTCGATCAGCGTCTTGATCTTTCTCTCCTTAACCGCACCAACTTGAACTTGGAACAGAACCTGTAGTCGCGTTTGGCACCCAGAGCGAGCACTGGTATCCCGAGGAGGTTACCATCGACATCTGGACGCCGGCTGGTCGATCCGAGAATGGAAGGTAGAGGGGAACCACCGTCTCATAAACCTTCTCACCCATGCTTAACCGATCATTGACCTCCAGTTCCCATCGACGCATTCCCCATTCGCGACTCTGATTCGCTTGAGACTTCATCGGCACAATGTTCTCAACGTCCGACAATCCGGTGGTGTCGTCGCTGTCGTTGCGACCGCCGCTGCCATGTTCTCGCTGCTGCCCTCGAACGCAGACGCCGCGACGACGGTGGTCCTCGACGGCGTCTCGGTCTCCGTCCCCTACGGCGGCACGCAGGTCGTCACCGTGAACCGCAGCTCCGGGACGTACGCCAACGTCCGGTTCTGGCAGAAGATCGACGGCAAGTGGACCCAGAAGTTCATGACCACCAAAGGCCGGATCGGGTCCGGTGGGCTCGTGCCACGCGACCAGCGCAAGCAGGGCACCAGCACGACCCCGATGGGCACGTTCAGCCTGATGTCGACCTTCGGCACCCACACGAAGGCGAGCACCCAGAAGCTGGCCCACACCAAGATCACCAGCGAGTCCTACTGGGTCCAGGACAACAACTCGGCCTACTACAACCGCTACCGGCTCAAGTCGCAGGGCGGCTTCCGCTACTCGCTCCCTGCCAGCGACATCAACAGCTCCGAGCGGCTGGCGGCCTACCCGACGCAATACGAGTACGCGGTCGTCATCAAGTACAACTACGACAACCCGGTCCGCTACCGCGGCGCCGGGATCTTCCTGCACGTCAACGGCTCCGGCGCGACCGGCGGATGCGTGAGCGTCCCGCGCTGGATGATGAAGGAGTACTTCAGCCTTCTCGACCCGGCCAAGAAGCCGGTCATCGCCATCGGCGCCTGACCGAGGTCGACCCCGACCAAGCAACGACGTGGGCCGGAGCGAGTATCGCTCCGGCCCACGCTGCTTCCACTGGTGGCCTCAGTTGACCGTGGTGAAGGCACCCCCGCTCGCCCAGTAGGCGACCTCGTCGCCGCTGTAGGCAGCGGTGACGGCGTACTCGCCCGCGGGGAGCTTGACGAAGGTGACACCGGAGGCGCCGCCGCTGAGGGTCTTGGTGACCGTACGTCCGCCGTTGGTCGTGATCTTGACCGTCCCGGTGGGCAGGTAGCCCGGCGCGGTGACCTTGACGGCCACCTCCGCCTGCCGGGAGCCGCCGGTCGCGGTGACCTTGACGGTCGGCTTGACGCGGACGCGGCCGCTGGGACCGTACGTCTTGCTCACCGTCTCGCCGCTGCTGGAGCGGGCGACCACGGTGACACTGAGCCGGTGGCCGACGTCGGAGGCGGTCGGGTGGTACTTGTTGCTCGTCGCACCGGAGATCGGCGTGCTTTCGCGCGTCCACTGGTACGTCAGGTCGACGGCCTCGCTGAAGCTGCCCGGGTCGACCTGCATCAGGCCGCCGAGGCGAGTTCCGCCCTTCACGAAGCCGGCCGCGGTCTGGGCGAGCGTGCCGCCGGGCGTCGGCTCCACCGGCTGCTGCGGTGCCTTCCCGCCGCCGACGAGCGTGCTGGCGAAGGCGTACGACTGCTTCGGGCGGTAGCCCTCCTGGACACCGACGACGACCGCGCCGATCCTCTTCCCGGAGGCCGTTGCGGGCACCTTGAGGAAGCGGGACTTGGTACGCGCGATCAGGGTCTTGTCGGCGTACCACCTGACCTCGCCGATCTTGGCCGACGGCTCGTAGTCCGCGCCACCGACGGAGATCGTCGAACCGACCTTCTGGGTGCCGCTGATCTTCGGCTGCGCCAGGACCTTGAACGTGCCCTGCTTGATCGGCGGCAGGATCTCGCTCATCGTCCTGGCCTCGCTGTAGTCCCGGCGGGTGCCGGTGAGCACTGCCGCGATCTGCTTGCCGGCGAGGTAGCCGGGGATGCGGAAGGTCTTGTTGGTCGCTCCCGGGATCGGCTTCTTGTTCACGATCCACTGGTAGCGGATCGTGTTCGGGTTCGGGCTCCACGAGCCGGTGTTGACGGTGACCGCCTTGCCGACCTGTGCCGTGCCCTCGACCGTGGGCCGCTTGGTGACCGAGAGGCGCTGGTCGTTGAAGTGGATGAACCCGGTCGGGTAGTTCACCGAGTCCTTGCCGATCCGGCGCCAGCTGATGTCGCTGCCGTAGTTCGACTCCGAGATCGTGATCGTGTCCGCGCCGACCTTCTCGACGATCGCGACGTGTCCGAAGCGGCTCGCGCTCGGGTGCGAGGAGTGCCACCAGGCGACCGAGCCGACGGTCGGCGTCCGATTCGTCAGCCTGCTCAGCGCGACGCCCCAGTTGGTGGCGTTGCCCTCGCCCGACCAGGGGCGAGCGTTCGGCAGGCCGGTCTGGATCAGCTTGTACGCGACGTAGTTGGTGCAGTTCCGACCGGCGTACATCCGCCAGTACATGCTCCCCCACGCACTCTCGTACCCGCCGGTGGAGTAGCCCTTGCTGCGGCAGTCCGAGAAGCCGGAGCAGAGCGTGATCGAGCCCGCGTGCGCCGGTGATGCCAACTTGGGGATGACTTGCACACCGAGGCCGACGAGCAGCAGAACCGCGCCGGTGACCAAGGCCCGGCGCAGCGCCCCGCCAGGCTTCCCCACCTGGCGCGACTCCTGTGAATACTGGTGTTTCTGTGACTTGAGGGGCACATGAGCACCCTAGAGAAAGTTGTCAACCATTGATACCGGTGTGTCGGAATTACAACACTGTATTTTTACTTTTCACGCTCAGCGACTCCCAAGAACGGGCAACAACGGCGATATAAATGTCTCGAATTCCGGGCGCAGTGAGAGGATCCAGCCATGCCTGGAACCAATCTGACGCGCGCCGAAGCCACCGCTAGGGCCGCACTCCTCGACGTCCTCTCGTACGACATCGAACTCGACCTCACCACGGGTGCTGAGACCTTCGGTTCGACGACGACGATCACCTTCACCTCCACCGAGGCCGGTGCCTCGACGTTCGCCGATCTGGTCGGCGCGACGGTTCACGAGATCACGCTCAACGGCGTGGCGCTCGACCCCGCGGTGGCGTACCAGGACTCTCGGATTCTCCTCGACGGCCTGGCGGCCGAGAACGTGCTCGTCGTCAAGGCCGACTGCACCTACTCCCACACCGGCGAGGGCCTGCACCGCTTCGTCGACCCCGCCGACGACCGCGTCTACCTCTACTCCCAGTTCGAGGTCCCCGACGCCCGCCGCGTCTACACCACCTTCGAGCAGCCCGACCTCAAGTCCGTCTTCACCTTCCACGTGACCGCTCCCGAGGGCTGGAAGGTCGTCTCCAACGCCGTCACCCCCGAGCCGAAGCCGCTCGGCGACGGCCGCGCGACCTGGGACTTCGAGCCCACCAAGAAGATGTCGACCTACATCACCGCGCTGATCGCCGGTGAGTACCACGAGGTCCAGGACGTCTACGAGGGCAAGTTCGGCACGATCCCGCTGGGTCACTACTGCCGCCAGTCGCTGGTCCCCCACCTCGACCGCGACGAGGTCGTGAAGATCACCAAGCAGGGCTTCGAGTTCTTCGAGGACGCCTTCGACTTCCCCTACCCCTTCGGGAAGTACGACCAGCTCTACGTCCCGGAGTACAACATGGGCGCGATGGAGAACGCCGGCGCCGTGACGCTGCGCGACGAGTACCTGCCGCGCTCCAAGCAGCCGCGCTCCTTCTACGACTTCCGCGCCTCGGTGATCCTGCACGAGATGGCGCACATGTGGTTCGGTGACCTGGTCACCATGAAGTGGTGGGACGACCTCTGGCTCAACGAGTCCTTCGCCGAGTGGGCCTGCTACCACGCCCAGGCGAACGCGACTGAGTTCACCGACGCCTGGACCGGCTTCACCAACGCGCGCAAGCAGACCGGCTACCGCCAGGACCAGCTGCCCACGACGCACCCGATCGCCGCGGACAACTACGACCTGCAGGCCGTCGAGGTCAACTTCGACATGATCACCTACGCCAAGGGCGCCTCCGTCCTGAAGCAGCTCGTGGCGTGGGTCGGGCTGGAGCCGTTCCTGGAGGGCCTCAAGGCCTACTTCAAGGAGTTCGCCTACGGCAACTCCGAGTTCAAGGACCTGCTGCGCCACCTCGAGGCCGCCTCCGGGCGTGAGCTCCAGGGCTGGGCCCAGGAGTGGCTGCAGACCGCCGGCGTGAACACCCTCGCACCGGAGTTCACCCTCGCCGAGGACGGCTCGTACGCCTCCTTCGCCGTGCGCCAGTCGGCCGCCGCCGACTACCCGACGCTCCGCCGCCACCGCATCGGCCTCGGCCTCTACGACCTCGTCGATGGCGCGCTCGTGCGTCGCGACGCGTTCGAGATCGACGTCACCGGTGAGCTGACCGAGGTTCCGCAGCTGGCCGGGGTCAAGCAGCCCGACCTGCTGCTGCTGAACGAGGGCGACCTGACGTACGCCAAGATCCGGCTCGACGAGCGCTCGCTGGCCACCGCGCTGTCGTCGCTGTCCGCGCTGGGCGACTCGCTCTCGCGCGCGCTGATCTGGGGTGCGGCCTGGGACATGACCCGCGACGCCGAGATGCGGGCGAGCGACTTCGTCGAGCTCGTGCTCGCCAACATCGGCCAGGAGACCGACGCCTGGGGCGTCACCCGGATCCCGGTCTTCGCCGCGCAGGCGGTGGGCTCGTTCTCGGCTCCGGCCAACCGCGACGCCCTCAAGGCGCGCTGGGAGACCGGTCTGAGGGAGCTGCTGGAGGCCGCCGCGCCGAGCAGCGACCACCAGCTGACCTTCGCCCGGACGTACGCCGCCGCAGCCCGCTCCGACGCCGCGATCGCCGACCTCAAGGGCCTGCTCTCCGGCGACCTGGCCTTCGACGGTCTGGACATCGACCAGGACCTGCGCTGGGCGCTCGTCACCGGCCTGGCCGCCTCGGGCACCTTCGGTGAGGCCGAGATCGCCGCCGAGCTCGAGCGCGACAACACCATCTCCGGCCAGGAGAAGGCTGCCGCCGCCCGCGCCGCGCAGCCGACCGCCGAGGCCAAGGAGGCTGCCTGGGAGTCGGTCGTCGTCCGCACCGACGTGGCCAACGAGACCGCCCGCTCGATCGTGCTCTCGTTCCAGCGTGGCGGGCAGGACGAGGTGCTGGCGCCCTTCGTCGACCGCTACTTCGAGGCCGCCGACACCCTCTGGGAGCACCTCGGCACCCACCGCGCCTCGACGGTGCTGGAGTTCATCTTCCCCAAGCCGGCCGCCTCCCCGGAGCTTCTGGAGAAGGCCGACAAGTGGCTCGAGACCTCCCCCGCCGAGCCGGCCGCGAAGCGGTACGTCCGCGAGGGACGTGACGAGGTCGCCCGCGCCCTCGCCGCTCAGGAGCGCGACGCTCAGTAGCACCACACTGCTCGAGACGACCTGAGCTGACTGCGCGGGCGAACGAATTTTCGTTCGCCCGCGCAGGGCGTTCTACCTCGCGCCGACCTGTCATGCTGGCGGAGTGGACGATCAGCTGCTCGCGGAGCTTCGGTTGCCGTCGCCGGTTGTCGAGATAGACGACAACCGGTTCGCGGCGGCGGGAGTGCGGGTTCTACTGAAGCGGGATGATCTGATCCATCCCGAGGTTCCGGGGAACAAGTGGCGGAAGCTCAAGTACAACGTCGCGTCGGCTCGGGAGCTGGGGTTCGAGACGTTGCTGACCTTCGGCGGGGCCTATTCGAACCACATCAGGGCGACGGCGGCGGTGGCGGCCCGATTCGGGTTCGGGTCGATCGGGGTGATCCGGGGCGAGGAGCATCTGCCGTTGAACCCGTCGCTTCGGTACGCGGTCTCGCGCGGGATGCGGCTGACGTATCTGGACCGCGCGACGTACCGGGAGAAGACCTCGGATGCGGTGATAGAGGCGCTGCATCGGGAGTTCGGGGAGTTCTACCTGATCCCGGAGGGCGGCAGCAACGCCGAGGCGGTGCGCGGGTGTGCGGAGCTCTCTGAGGAGCTCGACGAGTCCGTCGACGTCGTGTTCTGTGCGGTAGGGACCGGCGGAACGCTCGCCGGCCTGGCCGCGGGCGCACCGCCGGGCCTCATCACGGTCGGGGTTCCGGTTCTGAAGGGCGGCGCATTCCTGGAGGACGACATCCTCCGGCTCCAGGAGCAGGTGTACGGCGCCCGGAGGGGTTCGTGGCGGCTGGAGTGCGACTACCACTTCGGTGGCTACGCGAAGCGCACGCCTGAGCTGGATGCCTTCATCGATGCCTTCGAGCATCGTCACGGTCTGCGGCTGGACTGGGTCTACGAGGCAAAGATGATGTACGCGCTCGTCGACCAGGTGGCTCGCGGAAGATTCCCCCGAGGGACCACGGTCGTGGCGCTGATCAGCGGATCGGGCGAGGTGCCGGAGGTCTGAGGTTCAGTCTTCGACCCACTCGAGGCGCCAGTCTCCCGAGTTGACGACAAAGTCCTTGCCGAAGCCCAGCCAACGCCCGCTCATCGAGCGCGCGTGTGGACCGATGACCAGTTGGAGGGTGCCGTGGTAGACGGCGCCTCGGTAGTAGCCGGTGGGGATCGTTCGCTCGATCCATGTTCCGGTGGCGATCGCGCCGTTGACACCCAGATCGAGTGTGAGTCGTGATTCCCCGGCGGTGGGATCGGTGGTGGCGTGGAGCCGGCTTCCGGTGTGATGGAGCCGGATCGTGTGTTCGCTGTGCATGTTCTCGCCTCGGCCGTCCGAGAAGTAGCTGTAACGCGACAACCACAGTCCGTTGAGGTCCCCGCTTGCTGCCCGTGCAGTGTCCAAGTGCGAGTGGTCAGCGAGATCGACAACCAGATCGGCCACACCGCACTGATACAGCTCGGCCAGCCTGGCGAGGACATCGAGCGACGGCGCGTAGCCGGTCGGTCCTGGCCATTGCTCCCAGTAGGAGAAGTTCTTGAAGGTCTTCGGATCATCGGGCCAGCGCTGGTTCCACTGATCAGCAGCATCACGCTGGCTCCAGTCGCGAGCAAGACGGAACGAGACCCGTGGGTTCACCCCGTATCTGTCGGCGAACGCGTCGGCGACCTCGACCCAGGTCGACCCCTGGGCGCGCAGCTCAGCAGACCACTCCCGTCGTTCTCGACGTTGACTGATCGCCTTCGGAGGACGCGCGTCGGCGCCGGTGCTCATGTGCCACATCGTGTCACAACCTCCCCGCCATACAGGGAGATCTCGACCGGATGATCACCGGTTCTCCCAGTGGTTCCGACACACCACAACCGGCAGATTGAGGGCACGGCCGGGGCGGTGGGATCACCGAGTGTGCACCAGGTGGGATGGAGCTCTTGTGTCCTGCCGCCTTGGCCGATCCAGTGATGCTTGATCGGAGGACCGGGACGTGGACATAGATAACCTGTGGACGATCACTCTGGGAGCCGGCCGATGACGACCCGCCGTCCGAGCCCCGGGCGCCCACGTCACATACCCAGCACCAGCACGGCCTCGCCGCGCGAGCAGGTGCTCGAAGCGGCCGCGGAGCTCTTCGTAACTAGGGGTTTCGCGGCGACCTCGACACGGGAGATCGCGGAACGAGTCGGCATCCGACAGGCCAGCTTGTACTACCACTTCGCCGGCAAGGACGAGATCCTCGCTGAGCTGCTGCAGCGTTCGGTACGTCCCACCGTCGACAAGATCGCCAAGATCGAGGCACTCGTGCCGCCCGAGACCCACGAGACCGCCCTCTACCTGCTCGCGCTGGTCGACGTACGTACGCTGGCCGAGGCGCCCCACAACGTCGGCATCCTCTGCGGCCTGCCTGATGTGACCAACTGCGAGATCTACGCCGAGTTCCGCGACGCACGCCAAGAGCTCGTCGACGCCTACGGCAGACTCGGCCTCCAAGTTGCCTCACCCAAAGTTGCGAACGACACCGACGCCCGACACCTCGGCGAGATGCTGACGCACTCGATCGAGGTCGTCACCACGATTCGCAACGTTGGAATGGCTGTGACAGGTGATGGCGCCAACAGCATCGCTGCGTCGTGCCTAAGGATCTGCGGCGCCCCGGAGGTGACCATCGCATCCGCTGCATCGACCGCAGGCGAGCTGCTCGCGGAATTCCGCAACGACATTGCGACAGTCGCTCGCACTCTAGGGCATTAAGGTGCCCCGCGCGTCGCGGGTGCCCGCGGGCCGGGGCCATCGACCGGCTGCTCGGAGATCCCGAGCTGACGACGGTGATGCAGCCTGCAGAAGCAGGCCTTCCGTCCGCGTACGAATGACGTCCGAAAACCACGAATGGAAGGGAGATCTCCCCTTCCACTAACAACTTTATAGCGCACATAGGGGCTTGCCGCAAGGCCCCCGGCTTGGGGCAGAATCTCCTCCTCGAACAGGTAAAAGGCCTGATCAGACAGGGGATTCAACGTTGCAAGCATTCGATCTCGCGGGCCGTCACGACGCCAAGGCGGACCCGGCATTGATCGCTGAGGACGAGCAGCACTTCGCTGCCATCGCGGAGAGTCTCGAGGAGCAGATCTCCGAGCTGAACGAACGGCTCGATGACGTACGCCGCCGCCCGGGCGGGCACGGGCAGGAGGCGATGGATCGCGACCTGGAGGTGCACCGGATCGGCGGGCAGCTGCGGATGCTGCGCAGGTTCAGCCTGGACCTGTGCCTGGGGCGGATCGTCACGGACGCCGGCACCACCATCTACATCGGGCGGCTCGGCCTGACGGCCAACGACGGGAAGAGGCTGCTGGTCGACTGGCGGTCGCCGGCCGCGGAGCCGTTCTTCGCGGCCACACACGCCGACCCCCGCGGGCTGCTGAGCCGGCGCCGCTACCGCTGGACCAACGGGCGGGTCACCGACTACTGGGACGAGGTCTTCACCGCCGAAGGGCTCGAGGGGCACGCCGCCCTCGATGACCAGTCGGCCTTCATCGCCACGCTGGGCAGCAGCCGCTCCCCACGGATGCGCGACGTGCTCGGCACCATCCAGGCCGACCAGGACGCCATCGTCCGAGCGTCCTCACGGGGCACGTTGGTCGTTGACGGCGGTCCGGGGACGGGCAAGACCGTGGTGGCGCTGCACCGCACGGCGTACCTCCTCTACTCCGACCCGCGCCTGGGCGAGGGCAAGGGTGGGGTGCTGTTCGTGGGGCCGCACGAGCCCTACCTCTCCTATGTCGCGGACGTGCTGCCGAGCCTGGGCGAGGAGGGCGTACGCACCACCACGCTGCGCCGGATGGTGCCCGAGGGTGCCTCGCTGGCGCCGGAGACGGACAAGGAGGTCGCCCGGCTCAAGGCCGACGCCCGGATGGTCGCGGCGATCGAGCCGGCGGTGGCGCTCTACGAGAAGCCACCGTCGAAGCCCACCCTGGTCGAGACGCCCTACGGCGACGCGGTGATCAGCACCGGCGACTGGGCCGAGGCGATCGCCGCAGCCGAGCAGGGTACGCCGCACAACGACGCCCGCGACCAGGTCTGGGAGGCGCTGCTGAAGATCGTGACCGAGAGGATCCAGGAGAACACCGGAGCCGACCCCGACCGCGACTACGACGCCGATCTCGACGACTGGGGCGACGCGGACCAGGAGGAGGACGAGTTCGACGCGTACGGCCTCGTCGACGAGGACGCGACCGACGCCCTGCGTGCCTCGCTGGAGACCAACGCCGGGCTGCTCGACGTCTTCGGCGAGGTCTGGCCGCGCCTGCGGCCGGCCGACATCGTCGGGGACCTGTGGGAGGTGCCGGCGTTCCTGCGGATGTGCGCGCCCTGGCTCACTCCCGAGGAGGTGAAGACGCTGCAGCGTGAGGACCCGAAGGCCTGGACCGAGGCGGACCTGCCGCTGCTCGATGCCGCCCACCGCCGGCTCGGCGACCCGGACGCCTCGCGGCGCCGGAGCGCGCGGAAGGCAGCGGCGGCCGCCGACCGGAAGGCGAAGGCGGCGGTCGTCTCGGACCTGATCAGCCACGACGACTCCGACATGAAGGTGATGTCGATGCTGCGCGGACAGGACCTGCGCACGGCCCTCCTCGACGACTCGGTGCGGGAGCCGGAGGAGCTCGACCCGTACGCCGGGCCGTTCGCGCACATCGTCGTCGACGAGGCGCAGGAGCTGACCGACGCCGAGTGGCAGATGCTGATCAGCCGCTGCCCCTCGCGCAGCTTCACGATCGTCGGCGACCGCGCGCAGGCGCGGCACGGGTTCACCGAGTCGTGGCAGGAGCGGCTCGAGCGCGTCGGCCTGGACCGGATCGAGATGGCGGGCCTGAGCATCAACTACCGCACGCCCGAGGAGGTGATGACCGAGGCCGAGCCGGTCATCCGTGCGGCACTCCCCGACGCCAACGTGCCCACGTCGATCCGTGCCTCCGGGATCCCGGTGCACCACGGCACGGTCGACGAGCTCGACGTGATCCTGGACACCTGGCTCGCCGAGCACGAGGAGGGCATCGCCTGCGTCATCGCCGCTGGTTCACAAGATCTGAACGAAGGCCGCGTACGCCGGTTGGGACCTGTGCACGCCAAGGGGCTCGAGTTCGACCTGGTCGTCCTCATCGACCCCGAGACGTACGGGACCGGGATCGAGGGTGCAGTGGACCGCTACGTCGCGATGACGCGGGCGACCCAGCAGCTGGCCATTCTCCGCTGACCGAAGCGGTCAGTGCGTCGCGGCGGGGAGGTTGTCGTCCTCGGCCTTGTGGGGCTTGGGCAGCAGCCCCTCGCCGCGGAACACACCCGGCAGGAGCACCAGAAGGGAGATGACCACCATCAGGATCACCGGGATGAGCAGGATGAGCAGGAGGAGACCGGAGGCGGTCATCTCCTCGGCGACCGGCCAGCCGTTGGGAACCTCGGCGCTGGCGGGGCCGGCGGTAGCAACAGAGGCGACGACGGCGGCGGAGGCGGAGGCGCCGAGAAGGCCGGCGCGGCGCAGGATCTGGTTGCTCACGGGGCAGATACTAACCGGCGTACGCCCTGGTTCTCATCTCTGCCCCTCGTCGCCGCTGTGGGAGTCGACACCCCGCCGGGGATTGGCCGCAGACCTTGAACGGCTTGGATACTGGAACCCATGTCCATCCCCCCGAACCCCCCACTGGTCTCGGTCTCCTGGTCGACGCTCGGCGAATGGGTGATCGGCATCCCCCTGCGCATCCTCGGCCTGATCGTGCTGGCGCTCGTGCTGCGCTGGATCCTGCATCGGGTGATCGACAAGATCGTCAGCCGCACCGTCGAGGCGCCCACGCTCGCCAGCAAGATCAACAAGACGCACGATGCGGGCGAGGCCACCTTCGCCTCCTCCCGCCGCAGCCAGCGCGGCCAGGCGATCGGCTCGCTGCTCAAGAGCGTCGTCACCGGCGTCCTGGTCGCGATCTTCGCCACCATGATCCTGGACGAGCTCGGCATCAACATCGCCCCGATCATCGCCTCGGCCGGAATCGTCGGTCTGGCGCTCGGTTTCGGGGCCCAGTCGCTGGTGCGGGACTACCTGTCCGGCATCTTCATGATCATCGAGGACCAGTACGGCGTCGGTGACAGCATCGAGGTCAACAACATCAGCGGCACCGTCGAGGCCGTGACGCTGCGGATCACCCGGCTGCGCTCGCTCGACGGCACGGTCTGGTACATCCCCAACGGCGAGATCCTCACCGTCGGCAACCACAGCCAGAACTGGGCCCGCGCCGTCATCGACGTCGGCGTCGGCTACAACGAGGACCTCAACAAGGTGCAGCGCGTGCTGCGCGAGGTCTCCCACGACCTGTGGGTCGACGAGGACTTCAAGGGCCAGATCATCGAGGAGCCCGAGGTCACCGGCGTCGAGGCGCTGGCCGCCGACTCCATCACCCTCCGGGTGCTGATCAAGACCCTGCCGCTCAAGCAGTGGGCGATCGCGCGCGAGATGCGTCAGCGGATCAAGGCCCGCCTCGACTACGAGGGCATCGAGATGCCCTTCCCGCAGCGGGTCATCTGGCACCGCGAGGAGAAGGCCGCCGCCGAGGAGCAGACGGCCTGACGTACGCCGCCAGTGATGCCCCGGCATGAGCCGGGGCATCACCACATTTCAGGCGAAATTTCAGGCGAGGGCGGCGTCGAGGGTGATGGTCGTGCCGGTGAGAGCCTGACTGACCGGGCAGCCGGCCTTGGCCTCCTCGGCGAGCCTGACGAAGGCGTCGTTGTCGAGGCCCTCGACCACGCCACGCGTGGTCAGCTTGATGCCAGTGATCCCCTTGCCGGGGGTGAACTCGACCTCGGCGCTGGTCTGCAGGCTGGTCGGCGGGGTCCCGTTCTGGGCCAGACCGTTGGAGAAGGCCATCGAGAAGCAGGAGGAGTGGGCGGCGGCGATGAGCTCCTCGGGGCTGGTCTTGCCGCCGGGCGCCTCCGTGCGGGCCGGCCACGAGACGTCGTAGGTCCCCAGGCCCGAGGAGTCCAGCGTCACCTTGCCGGCGCCCTCGAAGAGCGAGCCCTCCCAGACGGTGGTGGCGGTGCGGGTGGTGGCCATCGTTATCTCCCAAAGTTCGTGTGAATGCGTACGCCCCCGATCCTGCCACGGCAGGCGAGCGCGGACCCGCGTGGAAGAATGGCTCAGTGACGTTTTATGAGGAGATCGGCGGGATGGACACCATCCGCACGATCGTGGCCAAGTTCTACGAGGGCGTGGCGACCGACGAGCTGATGCGGCCGATGTATCCCGAGGAGGATCTCGGTCCGGCGCAGGAGCGGCTGACGCTCTTCCTGGCTCAGTACTGGGGCGGCCCGACGACCTACTCCGAGCAGCGTGGCCACCCGCGGCTGCGGATGCGTCACGCCCCGTTCGAGGTCACCTCGGAGGCCCGCGACCGCTGGCTCCAGCACTTCCGCGAGGGCCTCGACGCCGCCGGGCTGACCCCAGAGCAGGACGCGCAGTTCTGGGCGTACGCCGAGCACGCGGCCAACTTCATGATCAACACCCCCAGCTGACCCTCCGGCGGCCCCGCTCGCCCTGCCGGCGCGTGCCGTGCCTCTAGAGTGGCGCCCGTGTCGATGAGCTCCCCTATTCGTCGGGCGCGCCGTCCACGACCGCTGCTGCGGCATCCGGGCCAGGTGGTCGTCGCCGGTTTCGCGGCCGCGATCCTGATCGGCACGCTGCTCCTGATGCTCCCGGTGGCCCGCACCGAGCCCGGCCACGCGCCGTTCCTGACCGCGCTGTTCACCTCGACCAGCGCGGTCTGCGTCACCGGTCTGGTCGTGGTCGACACCCCGACCTACTGGTCGACGTTCGGCGAGGTCACCATCCTCGGGCTGATCCAGGTCGGCGGGATCGGGATCATGACCCTCGCCTCGTTGCTGGCGCTGATCGTCTTCCGCCGCCTCGGGCTGCGCTTTCGGCTCACCGCCGCCGTGGAGCACACCAGCTCCGGCCTCGGTGACGTACGCAGCGTGGTCAAGGGAGTGGTCGCGATCAGCCTGGTCATCGAGCTGATCATCGCGATCCCGCTGATGCTGCGGTTCTGGCTGGGCTACGGCTCCTCCCCCGAGCGGGCCGCCTACGACGGTGTCTTCCACGCGGTCTCCGCCTTCAACAACGCCGGCTTCGCGCTGCGGTCCGACAACCTGATGGGCTACGTCGACGACCCCTGGATCTGCCTGCCCATCGCCGTCGCGGTGATCGCCGGCGGGCTCGGCTTCCCGGTGTGGCTGGAGCTGCTGCAGCGTACGAAGGTACGGATGTGGAGCCTCCACACGAAGATGACCGTCAGCGGCACCGTCGGTCTGCTGCTCATCGGCACGGTGTTCTTCATCGCCACGGAGTGGCGCAACCCGGACACCCTCGGGGCACTGAGCACTCCCGGGAAGCTGCTGGCCGGCTTCTTCCAGAGCACGATGACGCGTACGGCCGGGTTCAACAGCCTCGACTACGAGCAGATGCACGAGGGCACCCTCCTCGGCGTGGACGTGCTGATGCTCATCGGCGGCGGGTCGGCGGGCACCGCGGGTGGCCTCAAGATCACCACCTTCATGCTGCTCTTCTTCGTCATCCTCGCCGAGGTGCGCGGCCAGGCCGAGGTCGAGGCCTTCGACCGGCGCATCGACCCGCGCGCCATCCGTCAGGCGCTCACGGTCGCGCTGCTCTCGGTCGGCTTCGTGGTCTCCGGCACCATCGCCCTGCTCCATCTGGTCGAGGCGCCCACCCATCAGGTGCTCTTCGAGGCGGTCTCGGCCTTCGCCACCGTGGGCCTGTCGGCCAACCTCACCTACGACGTTCCCTCGGGCGGTCAGCTCGTCCTCATCGCGATGATGTTCGTCGGCAGGATCGGCCCGATCACCCTCGTCTCCGCCCTGGCGCTCCGCGACCGCGAGCGCCTGCACCGCTTCCCGGAAGGACGGCCCCTCATTGGCTAGGACCAGATTGGACAAGAACGGCACCACCCACGGCGGAGTCGCCGTGCTCGGCCTCGGCCGGTTCGGCAGCGCCCTCGCCCTGGAGCTCGTCGAGGAGGGCGAGGAGGTCCTCGCCGCCGACACGAACCCGCGGACGGTGCAGGAGCACGCCGGCCTGCTCACCCACGTGGTCGAGGCCGACACGACCAGCGAGGACGCGATGCGGGAGCTCGGCCTGAGCGAGTTCGGCACCGTGGTCGTGGCCATCGGCACCGACATCGAGGCGAGCATCCTCACCGCCTCCGTCGCCGTCCACCTCGGCGTACGCAACGTCTGGGCCAAGGCGATCAGCGCACCCCACGCCCGGATCCTCACCCAGATCGGGGTGCACCGCGTCGTCCGTCCCGAGCACGACATGGGGCAGCGCGTGGCCCACCTCGTCCGTGGGCGGATGCTCGACTACATCGAGTTCGACGACGGCTACGTCTTCGTCAAGACCCAGCCGCCGGCAGTGCTGCACAACCGCAGCCTCTCCGGGGTGGGCGTACGCCAGAACTACGGGGTCACCGTCGTCGGGGTGAAGCCGGCCGGCGGCAGGTTCACCTACACGACGCCCGAGACCGTCATCCGTCCCGACGATCACATCGTCGTCTCCGGGCCCCAGCACAAGGTCGAGGCCTTTGCACGGCTCTAGGTCCTCTCGCCCGGCTCCAGGGTGTAGCCGACGCCGGGCGTGGTGACCAGAAGACGCGGGTGGGCCGGGTCGTCCTCCAGCTTGCGCCGCAGCTGCGCGGCATAGACGCGTAGGTAGTGGGTCTCCTTGGCGTACGCAGGCCCCCACACCTCGTTGAGGATCTGCTCACGCGTCACCAACCGGCCCAGGTTGCGGGCCAGGAGCTCCAGGAACGACCACTCGGTCGGGGTGAGGCGTACGTCCTCCCCCGACCTGTGGACCCGCTTGCGCGCGAAGTCGATCTCCAGGTCTCCGACCGTGACGACGGCTGCGGCAGGGGGTGCGGAGTCCTGCGAGCGCCGGACGGCCGCTCGCAGGCGGGCCATCAGCTCGTTCATGGCGAACGGCTTGGTCACGTAGTCGTCGGCGCCGAGGTCGAGCGCCTCGACCTTGTCGTCGCCGTGCTGCCGGGCCGAGAGCACGACCACCGGCACCTGGGTCCAGCCACGCAGTCCCTCGATGACCTCGGTCCCGTCCAGATCCGGCAGGCCGAGGTCGAGCAGCACGACGTCGGGGTGGGTCGCGGCGGCCGCGGCGAGGCCGGACCGGCCGTCCGCGGCGGTATCGACCTCCCAGCCGGCCGCGCGAAGGTTGATGGCGAGCGCACGCAGCAGCGCGGGCTCGTCGTCGATCACCAGCACCCGGCTCATGTCGCCCTCACTCCTGACCCGGCACGGCGCGGGGCACCGCCAGGACCATCGTCAGTCCGCCGCCGGGGGTGTCCTCGGCGGTGAGCCTGACACCGAGCGCCTCGCTGAGTCCCCGCGCGACGGCCAGGCCGAGGCCGAGCCCGCCCGGCGAGGTGTCGTCGAGACGCTGGAAGGGCTCGAACATCCGCTCCCGCTGCGCCGCGGGTACGCCGGGGCCACGATCCACGATCATCACCTCCACAGTCTCCGGGGTCACGTGGGCGAGGACCCGCACCGGCTCGCCCGCGCTGGGCCCCTGACTGCTGGCCCGGACGGCGTTGCCGACCACGTTGGCGACCACCTGCTCCAGCAGGGCCGAGTCGGTGCGTACGAGAGGAGCGTCCTCACCCACCTCCAGGGTCACCGACCCGGGCGGCAGCCCCGCGATGGCGAGCGGCAACGACTCGTCCAGGCTCACGGTGCGGATGACCGGATGGACCAGGTCGGCGTCCACGCGGGACAGGTCGAGCAGGTCGTTGATGAGGGACTCGAGCTGCTCGGCGGATCCGGCCGCGGACTCGACCAGCTCGATCCGATCGGACTCCGGGACCCGCCCACCGAGGAGGCCGTCGAGGGCGGCGCGCATGGTGGCCAGCGGCGTACGCAGGTCGTGGGAGACGGCGCGGAGCAGCGAGGTCGAGGTCTGCTCCGCCTTCTCCAGCGCGAGGGCGCGGTCGGCCTGGTCGCGCAGCCGGCGGTACTCGAGCACCAACGAGGTCTGGACCGCAAACGCGTCCAGGACGCGCTGGTCTGCCGCGCGGAGCGGCTCGCCACGAAGGGCGATCACATGGTCGTCGTCGACCCTGACCACCGTGTCGCCGGCGTCGGGGGCTCGCGCCGGGTCCTCGCCGACCGCGGCAAGCGCGTGCCATCCGGTGGCGCTCGAGCTCAACAGAGCAACCGACCGCTGGCCGAAGCTCTCGCGTACGCGATCGACGATCGCCTCCGCGGTGTCCTGACCGGTGAGGACCGACCTTGACAGGGCGCTCACCGTCGCCGCCTCTGCCCGTGCCCGCGCCGCCTCCTCGGAGCGCCGTGCCGCCTGGTCGACGACCCCGGCGACCGCCAGCGCCATGGCCAGGAAGACCGCCAGGGCCAGGATGTTGTGCGGGCTCTGCACGACCAGCTCGAAGTACGGCTGGGTGAAGAAGAAGTTCAGCAGACCGGCCCCGATCAAGGCACCCGCTGCCGATGCCCAGCGGCCGCCGATGAGCGCCGCCGCGATGATCGCCCCGGTCATCAGCAGGCTCGCCACGGGAAGCTGGGTGTTGCGGTTCTCGGACGGCACCAGGTAGAGACCGCCGAGGACGACGAACGGCAGCGCGATCGCCGCCAGCCAGCCCGCGATGCGCCGGGAGCGGCCCAGTGCGGAGCGCGGCCGCCGCAGACGTACGCCTGCTCCGGCATGCTCATGCGTGACCAGATGTACGTCGATGCTGCCCGCGGCGATGGCGATCCGATCGCCCGTGCTGCCGGTGAACAGCCGCCGGACCCGGCCGTGCCGGGAGACGCCGACGATGATCATCGTGGCGTTGGCACCGACCGCAAAGTCCACGATCGCCGCGGCCGGATCGTCGCCGATGACGGTGTGGAACGTGCCTCCCAGCGACCGGGTGAGCTCCTGACTCTTGGGTACGTCGCTGCCACCGGGCCGAGCGAGCCCGTCGGCGGAGATCACATGCACGGCCAGCAGCTCCGATCCCTTGGCGCGCTGGCACAGCCGTGCCCCGCGCCGCAGCAGGGTCTCCGTCTCCGGCCCACCCGTCACCGCGACCACGATGCGCTCCTTGGTGGGCCACGGGTGCGCGATCTGGTGCTCGCGCCGGTAGTCGCCCAGCGCATCGTCGACCCGGTCCGCGAGCCACAGCAGAGCCAGCTCCCGCAGAGCGGTGAGGTTGCCGACCCGGAAGTAGGAGGTCAGCGAGGCATCGATGGTCTCGGGCTTGTAGACGTTGCCATGAGCCATCCGCCTCCGCAGCGCCTCCGGCGCCATGTCGACCAGATGGATCATGTCGGCGGTCCGCACGAGATCGTCGGGCACCGTCTCTCGCTGGCGTACGCCGGTGATCCGCTCGACCTCGTCGTTGAGGGACTCCAGGTGCTGGATGTTGACCGTGGTGATCACGTCGATCCCCGCCGCCCGGATCTGCTCGACGTCCTGAGCCCGTTTGGTGTGCCGGCTGCCCGGCACGTTGGTGTGGGCCAGCTCGTCGACACAGACCACCTTCGGGTCGCGGGCGATCACCGCCTCCACGTCGAGCTCGGTGAACCTCGCCCCGCGATAGTCGATCTCCCGGCGCGGGATCACCTCGAGCCCCTCGATCTGGCGCGCGGTGTTGCTGCGGTCGTGGGTCTCGACGAACCCGACCACCACATCGGTCCCGCGCGCCTGGCGCCGCTGCGCCTCGCCGAGCATGGCGTACGTCTTGCCGACGCCTGGCGCGGCTCCGAGATAGACGGTCAGACGGCCCCGCTTCCGCGGGGACCGTCCGTCCGTTGACGTGGTCTGCACGTCCCTATTCAACCCTCTGCGCACGCACCGCGATGTTGAGCTCGAGCACGTTGACCCGCGGCTCACCGAGGATCCCGAAGGTCCGGCCGTCGGTGTGCTCGGCCACCAGCGCCGTCACCTCCTCCTCCGAGAGCCCGTTGGCGCGGGCCACCCGGGACACCTGGAGGGCTGCGTAAGCCGGTGAGATGTCGGGGTCGATGCCGGATGCGGAGGTGGTGACGGCGTCGGCGGGGACCTGGTCGACCGGGACGCCTTCGCGCGCGGCGATCTCGCGCTGGCGCTCGGTGATCGCCTTGACCAGGTCCGGGTCCTCCGGGCCGAGGTTGGAGCCGTAGGTGGACAGCGTGTCCCAGCCGTCGCCGGCCGCGCTCGGACGTGGGTAGAAGAGCCCCTCGTCGTCGTTGCCCTGCCCGATCAGGGCCGAGCCGACCGCCTCGGCGGGGTCGCTGGTGTGCGCGCCGGACTCGGTGACCAGGGAGCCGTCGGCACGCCATCCGAAGGCGGCCTGGGCGACGCCGGTGACGACGAGCGGGTAGACGATCCCGCACAGCAGGGTCGCGGCGATGAGCACGCGGAGCCCGGCGAGGGAGTGACGTAGCAGTGCGAAGAGATCAGACATGTTCACAGTCCTGGGATGAGGGAGATGACGAGGTCGAGCAGCTTGATCCCGACGAACGGCACGATCAGGCCGCCGACGCCGTAGAGCAGCAGGTTGCGGCGCAGCAGGGCCGAGGCCGACGAGGGCCGGTAGCGGACACCGCGCAGCGCCAGCGGGATCAGCGCGATGATGATCAGCGCGTTGAAGACCACCGCGGAGACGATGGCCGACTCCGGCGAGGAGAGCCGCATGATGTTGAGGACGTCGAGCGCGGGGAAGGCGCCGACGAAAATCGCGGGCAGGATCGCGAAGTACTTCGCGACGTCGTTGGCCACCGAGAAGGTGGTCAGCGCGCCCCGGGTGATCAGCAGCTGCTTGCCGATCTCGACCACGTCGATCAGCTTGGTCGGGTCGGAGTCGAGGTCGACCATGTTGCCGGCCTCCTTGGCCGCGGTCGTCCCGGTGTTCATCGCGACGCCGACGTCGGCCTGCGCGAGCGCCGGCGCGTCGTTGGTGCCGTCGCCGCACATCGCGACCATCCGCCCACCGCGCTGCTCGCGCCGGATCAGTGCGAGCTTGTCCTCCGGAGTCGCCTCGGCGAGGACGTCGTCGACGCCCGCCTCCTTGGCGATCGCCGCGGCGGTGGCGGCGTTGTCGCCGGTGATCATGACCGTCTTGATGCCCATCGCGCGCAGCTCGTCGAACCGCTCGCGGATGCCGTCCTTGACGACGTCCTTGAGATGTACGACGCCCAGCACCCGTGCCGGGTCGCTGTTGCGGTGCTCGGCGACGACGAGCGGCGTACCACCGGTCTCGGCGATCTCGGAGACGATCACCCCGGTCTCCGGCGGCACCTGGCCACCGTGCTCCTCGACCCAGGCCGTCACCGCGGAGGCGGCGCCCTTGCGTACGCTCAGGCCGGGACTGTCCAGGCCGGACATCCGGGTGGTCGCGGAGAACTCCACCATCGTGGCCTCCGCCGGCCCACCCATGGAGCGACCCACGAGAGTGAGGATGCTCCGCCCCTCCGGCGTCTGGTCGGAGAGGCTGGCCAGGACCGCTGCGTTCTCGGCGCCGGTCAGCGTGACCCCGGTGACCGGGATGATCTCGTACGCCTGCCGGTTGCCGTACGTGATCGTGCCGGTCTTGTCGAGCAGGAGCACGTCGACGTCACCGGCCGCCTCGACGGCCCTTCCCGACATCGCCAGGACGTTGCGGCGTACGAGCCGGTCCATGCCGGCGATGCCGATGGCGCTCAGCAGTGCGCCGATGGTGGTCGGGATCAGGCAGACCAGCAGCGCGGTGAGGACGAGCCAGGACTGGTGCGCGCCGGAGTAGCCGGCCAGGTAGTAGAGGCTCCAGCAGACGACCACGAAGATCGCGGTCAGGCTGGTCAGGAGCACGTTGAGCGCGATCTCGTTCGGCGTACGCTGCCGCTCCGAGCCCTCGACCAGGGCGATCATCCGGTCCACGAAGGAGTGGCCCGGGTCGGAGGTGATCCGGACGACGATCCGGTCCGAGAGGACCAGGGTGCCGCCCGTGACCGCCGACCGGTCGCCGCCGGACTCGCGGATCACCGGGGCGGACTCGCCGGTCACCGCGCTCTCGTCGACGCTCGCGACGCCCTCGATGACGTCGCCGTCACCGGGGATCCGCTCGCCGGCCTCGACCACGACGACGTCGCCGGCGCGCAGGCTGGTGGAGGCGACGACCTCCTCGGCGCCGCCCGGGCCACCATGCAGGCGGCGCGCGGTGGTCTCGGTCTGCAGGGCACGCAGGCTGGCCGCCTGGGCCTTGCCGCGGCCCTCGGCGACCGACTCGGCCAGGGCACCGAAGACGACGGTGAGCCACAGCCAGATCGTGACCAGCCAGCCCATCACCGACGGGTCGAGGACCGACATGACGGTCGTGGCGGCCGCACCGATCTCGACCACGAGCATGACCGGCGTCGCCACCAGCTTGCGGGGATCGAGCTTGCGCAGCGCACCTGGCACCGCTTCGGCGATCTGCTTGGTCGTGAGCACCGACGGTGCCGCCTCGACATGGGTCGAGTGCTCGGTGTCCTCTTCACGGGTACGTACGGGGGTCTGGGTCATGACAGGGACTCCACGATCGGGCCCAGCATGAGAGCCGGGACGAAGGTCAGGCCGACGACGACCAGCGCGACGCCGGTCAGCAGGGCCACGAAGAGCGGGCGGTGGGTGGGCAGGGTGCCGGCGTTGTCCGGCAGCCGGCCGGCGGTCGCGAACCTGCCCGCCAGGGCGAGCACGAAGACCATCGGGACGAACCGGCCGAGCAGCATCAGCATCCCGAGCAGCGTGTTCCAGAACGGGGTGCCCGAGGTGATGCCGGCGAAGGCGGAGCCGTTGTTGTTGGCGGCGCTGGTGACGGCGTACAGCGCCTCGGAGAGGCCGTGCGGGCCGTCGGTCGAGAGGCCGGCCAGGCCTGCCGGAGCGGTCAGCGCGATCGCCGCGCCGACCAGCACCAGGATCGGGGTGGTCAGGATGTAGACCGCGACCAGCACCATCTCGTCGCGGCTGATCCTCTTGCCGAGATATTCAGGCGTACGTCCCACCATCAGGCCGCACAGGAAGACCGTGACCACGGCCAGCATGAGCATGCCGTAGAGACCCGAGCCGACGCCGCCGGGGGCGATCTCGCCGAGCATCATGCCGAACAGCGCGACACCGCCACCGGGTGCGGTCAGGCTCTCGTGCATGCCGTTGACGGCACCGGTCGAGGTGCCGGTCGTGGCCGCGGCGAAGAGCGCCGTGGCCGCCTCACCGAACCGCGTCTCCTTGCCCTCCATCGCGGCTCCGGCGAGCTGCGGGGCGGTGCCGGCACCGGCCATCTCCGCCCAGGTCAGCAGGGTGATGCCGACGGTGAGGAGGGTGCCCATCGTGGCCAGCACCGCGCCGCCTTGGCGCTTGTCCTTGACGATCAGGCCGAAGGCCCAGGCCATCGAGAACGGCAGCACGAGGATCGCCCAGATCTCGAGCAGGTTGCTGAACGGGTTGGGGTTCTCGAAGGGGTGGGCGGAGTTGACGTTGTAGAAGCCGCCGCCGTTGGTGCCGAGCTCCTTGATCGCCTCCTGGCTGGCGACCGGGCCACCGGTCAGGTGCTGGGTGCCGCCGGTCAGCGTGGTCATCTCGTGCACGGAGTGCAGGTTCTGCACCGCCCCGGCCGCGACCAGCACGATCGCGACCACGAACGCCGCCGGCAGCAGGACCCGGACCGTCGTACGCACCAGGTCGACCCAGAAGTTGCCGATCCTCCCCTGGCTGCGGGTGCGGGCGAGCCCGCGCGCGAAGGCCGCGGCGACGGAGAGACCGACCGCGGCGGAGACGAAGTTCTGCACGGCGAGCCCGGCCATCTGGATCAGGTGGCCGGTGGCCGCCTCCCCGGAGTACCACTGCCAGTTGGTGTTGGTCACGAACGAGACCGCGGTGTTCCAGGCGCCGTCGCTGGGGAGCGGGTCGAAGCCTCCGTCGAGCGGCAGCAGGTTCTGCAGCCGGCCGAAGGCGAACAGGAACAGGATCCCGGCCAGCGAGAAGCCCAGCGCCGACATCGCGTACGAGCGCCAGCGCTGGTCGGCCTCGGCGTCGACCTTGAGCGCCCGGTAGGCCACCGTCTCGGCACGCAGGTGCTTCGGGCTGGTGTAGATGTGGGCGAGGTAGCGGCCCAGGAGCGGCACCGCGAGGGCCAGCGCCGCGATCAGGACGACGATCTGCAGCACGGCGGCGGCGACGGGACTCATCGGCTCACCGTCCGCGGCTCGGCCTCGGTGGGGGCGGTGTCGGTGTCGGAGGGCTGGCCCAACCGCCGGTCGATGACTCCGACCAGCACGGCGAGCCCCGCGAAGGACACCAGCGTGATGAGGATGTAGACGAGATCTAGCACGGCTCCATTGCAGCCCCGCCCGAGGCCGTGGAGGGCCGGTCTTGACGGTTCCCTGACGGGGTATGCCTCGCGATTGACGCATCCTTGACCGGGGGCGCCTACCATGTCCCCGTGCGGACGTGGCTCCGCGCAGATGAACAGGCAGTCGGTTGCTACCGCGAGCGAGAAGAGGAGGTGGCTGAGATGGACGGCCAACCTCCGAGTACCACCTCGCCCTGACCGGTCCGGCCCACCTGGAGAGCGTGCCGGGCTGGTGCGTCGCGTTCCCGCGTCGCGATCCCGCTCGCATCATCACCGGAGGCCATCATGTCCGAGCACCCCTTCCTGCGCCCGTTCACCAAGCAGCGCCGTGCCGACCCGCCGACGACCCCGCCACTGCATGGCGGAGGCGGTCGACCGACGATGCCGGTGCCGGCAGCTCGCGGCAGCATGATCGACAGCGCCGTCTACGTCGGCGGCGACCGGGTCGACTCGCCCTCGACGCTGGCCGAGACGTACCGCTCGCTGCGCGACCACGACGACGCGATGGCCTGGATCGGTCTCTACCAGCCCAACCAGCACGAGCTGGCCTCGCTGGCCGAGGAGTTCGGCTTGCACGAGCTCGCCGTCGAAGATGCCATCCTGGCTCACCAGCGACCGAAGATCGAGCGCTACGACGAGACGCTGTTCGTGGTGCTGCGGGCAGCCTGGTACGTCGACGAGACCGAGAACATCGACTTCGGCGAGCTGCACCTCTTCGTCGGTCCCGACTTCGTCCTCACCGTCCGCCATGGCGCCCAGCCCGACCTCTCCCCGGTGCGGCGCCGGATGGAGAGCAACCCCGATCTGCTCAGGCTCGGCCCGGAGGCGGTGCTGTACGCCATCCTCGACCGCGTCGTCGACGGCTACGCGCCGGTCGTGGCCGGACTCGCCAACGACATCGACGAGATCGAGACCGAGATGTTCCGCGGTGACACCCAGGTGTCCCGTCGCATCTACGAGCTCTCCCGCGAGGTGGTCGAGTTCCAGCGGGCGACGCGGCCGCTGCTGAACGTGGTCCGCTCCCTCTCTGCTGGGTTCGAGAAGTACCGCACCGACGAGGAGCTCCAGCGCTACCTGCGCGACGTCGAGGACCACGTGATCGGGACCGTCGAGCAGATCGACGAGTTCCGCAACCTGCTGCGCGACATCCTGACCGTCAACGCCACCCTGGTCGCCCAGCAGCAGAACGAGGAGATGAAGGCGCTCAGCGAGCTCAGCGTGCAGCAGAACGACGAGGTCAAGAAGATCTCCGGCTGGGCGGCGATCCTGTTCGCTCCCACACTGGTCGGCACCGTCTACGGGATGAACTTCGACTTCATGCCCGAGCTGCAGTGGCGCTACGGCTACTTCATGGCGCTCGGGCTGATGCTGACCGTCAACGTCGTCCTCTATATCCTCTTCCGCCGTCGCAACTGGATCTGAGAGGCCCCCACATGACGGTCTACGCACTACGTCCGACCGGACTCACCGAGCACGACCTCGACGAGGTCACCGAGCTGCTCGACGAACCCGGCACCGTGGTGTGGATCGACCTTCCTCAGTGCGACGCGGCCATGTCCGAGCAGCTCAGCCGTTGGTTCCCGTTCCACTCCCTCGCCTTGAGCGACTGCGTGGCCCGCAACCACATCTCGAAGTTCCACTTCTACGACGACCACGTCTTCACGGTGCTGCACGCCCCGAAGCTCGGCAGCGGCGGACACGTGCACTATGTCGAGCTCGACCAGTTCATCGGCCCCAACTACCTGGTGACCGTGCACGGTCCGCTCAACCCGGTGGTCGACCCCGAGGTGGCGCACATCGACACCGACGGCGTGCGGCAGCGGATCCTGAAGGGCGACATCCATCCACGTACGTCCTGGGACCTGTCCCACTCCATCGTCTCCTCGATGGTGCGCCGCGAGACCCAGCTCGTGGCCAACCTCGCCCGAGAGTCCGGCCGGATCGAGCAGCAGGTCACCGACGACGACCGTGACGACGACCCGCAGACGCTGCTGGAGGAGCTGTTCCAGGTCGGGCACGCACTGCTGGCCGTACGCACCATCGCCACCCACAGCGCGGAGACCTACCGAGCCGTGGCGCGGCGTGGGAACGGACCGGTCGCGGGCCTGGCGGTGCGCGCAGCGGAGATCGCCGACCGGTTCGAGATGGTGCGCACCATGGCCGACGGGCAGGGCGACTTCGTCCGCGGGGTGATCGACTTCTACCAGGCCCGCACCAGCACCCACCTGGCCCTGGCCACCGAGGAGCTGGCCGCCACCTCGGTGCGGCAGAACGACGACATGCGCCGGATCTCGGCCTGGGTCGCGATCGTCGCCGCACCGACCCTGATCACCGGCTTCTTCGGGCAGAACGTGCCCTACCCCGGGTCCGGCGAGACCGCCGGCTTCATCGCCTCGACGATCGCCATCATCGTCACCGCCGTGGTCCTGCACAGGGTGTTCAAGGCCAAGCACTGGCTCTGACCCGAGGTGCGGGCGACGGGTGCGGTGACACGGCGATGCGGTAGGCGACAATGTGCGCCATGCTGCAGCTGCGGATCACCTCGCCGGCACACCTGACGTCTCAGGTCATCGACGTGCTCACCGCGGACCCGGCGGTCAGCGAGCTCTCCTCGCTGCCCGGCGCGTCGCTGCGCCCTGAGGGCGACGTGGTGATGGCCGGGGTGGCGCGGGAGGCTGCCAACGACGTCATCGAGCGGCTCCGTGACCTGGACGTGCACAAGGAGGGCAGCATCCACGTCGACTCGGCCAAGGCGTGGCTCTCGGAGAGTGCGCTGAAGGCCGCCGACCTGGCTCCGGGCAGCAGCGCGGACAGCGTGGTGTGGGCCGACGTCACCCACGTCACCCAGCAGGCCTACGACGACACCGAGGCCAACTGGACCTTCATGAGCCTGATGACCCTGGCGACGCTGCTGGCCGGGATCGCGATCGTCCTCGACTCCCAGATCCTGGTGATCGGGGCGATGGTGATCGGCCCCGAGTTCGGCGCCATCGCGGCGCTGGGAGTCGCCCTGGTCCGGCACCGCTATCACCTCCTCGGCCGCTCGCTGAGCACTCTCGCCCTCGGATTCCTGGTCGGCATCGCGGTCACCACGGTGGCCGCGCTCATCGGCCGCGCCCTCGGCTGGATCGATCTCGAGGACGTGCTCGCCGACCGGCCGGGGACCGGCTTCATCTACACCCCGGACAAGTGGTCGTTCATCGTGGCGCTGATCGCGGCGTCGGCAGGCGTGCTCGCCCTCACCTCGGCCCGGGTCGGCGGCCTCTCCGGGGTCTTCATCTCGGTGACCACCATCCCGGCAGCCGCCAACATCGCCCTCGGTCTCGCCTTCGGCGTCGGCCACGAGATCCGAGGAAGCGTGCTGCAGCTGCTCCTCAACATCACCGGGATGGCGCTCGCCGGCTGGGCGACGCTCGGCATCCAGCAGGTGGTGTGGAAACGGATCTCCGAGCGCCGCGCCCGATTCGTCCGGAGGGTCAGGAAACGCTGACAAAGGTCCCGCTTCTCGACATCTGACGCAAGCACTGGGAGGCTACTGGACTCAAGCAGAACATTTAGTTGACCAGAGCGCTCTCGGAGGACGCATGCGGGCAATTCAGCGGGCTATCGTCGGAGTCGGGCTTGCAGTCGTCGCCCTCGTCGCGATGGCACTGCTCATCGGAGGGATACGGTCGATCGGACCGGACCAGTCGACCCAGCCCGCGCAGCAGGCGACCGGCCAGCAGACTCCGCTCGCCGACGACCCGACCGGCCCGCCCGAGCCCATCGACGCCGCCGAGGACACCTCGGTCGGCACGCTGCCCCCTCCTCCCGACGCCGCGCTCGCCACCCAGCTCGCCTCCCGCGACCTGCTCGCGCCGCCCGACTCGGCGCCGAAAGCGAACCAGCCCACCGAGGGCAGCACGCTGAGCGCCCGGAAGACGCGCGGCGGCGAGAAGTCGGACGAGACCTCAGGCCAGGTCCCGGCCATGCCCGGGCAGGACTTCACCGCGACCCAGGACGGCTGGGACTGGAGTCAGTGGGACGCGGATGGCTGGTACGGCGACAGCGACGACGGCGACGACTGCCGGCGCGAGCAGCACTATGAGCACCGCTACGACCGCCGCGACGACTGTGACGATGACGACCGGCGCGACTGAGACGATCTAGAGCACGCTCTCGACTGCCGCACGCACCTCCGGGCTGGGCTCGACGGCCTTCCCGGACTCCAGGTCGTAGAAGACCAGCGTGACCTGCCCACGGGCGAGCCGAAGGTCTCCGTCGGCGATCTCGGACTCGATCGTCATCGACTTGGTGCCCAGCCGGGAGACGTAGCTCCACACGTCGTACGGCTCCGAGCGAGCCAGGACCGGTGCGTGGTAGGTGACGTCGGTCTGCGCGACCACGACGGACGGCCAGCCTTCGATGCCGTGCTGCGACCTAAGCCGCATCATCAGTGCCAGTCGCGACTCCTGGAAGTACTCGAAGTACTTCACGTTGTTCACGTGCCCGTAGGCGTCGACGTCGGAGAACCGGACGTAGAGCGGGAAGCGTCCGTCCTCGAGCCGCTTCGGCTCACCCAGGGCGAGCGGCTTCGGCGACCACTCCTCCGGGTAGGCCTCGAGGTACGGCTGGAGGTTTGCCTTCTCCTCCGGCTTGAGCCGGCGCGGCGACTCGGTGGCGAAGACGTACGGCGCCAGGACCGTGCTCGCCCGCAGGAAGACCTTGCGGGTGCCGTCCGGTTCGGTGCGGAAGATCTCGTAGGCCATCGTGAAGCTGGCCGCCCGGATGTCGGTCACCCACGACTCGACGTAGACCGGCTTGAAGTCGAAGAGCAGCGGGGCGACGTAGGTGACCTGGTGGCTGGCCACCACGACTCCCTCGGCCAGGCCCTGGGTCTGCGGGCTCCGGGCGTGCGTGCGCAGCATGTCTACGCGCGCCTCTTGGAGGTAGTCGACGTAGACGACGTTGTTGACGTGGCCGAGCATGTCGAGGTCGGCCCAACGCATGGGGCATTCGTAGAGGTGGCGCACGTGGCCGATCCTTCCAGATCATCTTGGGCACTGGGCCTGGCGACCAGACGCTGTCCGGGCGAGTATGGTGTCGACCACAGTTCTACCTACTCATCAGTAACCGGGAGTCTTCATGCCTGAGGCAGTCATCGTCGCCGCCGCCCGCACCCCGATCGGGCGAGCCAACAAGGGATCTCTGAAGGACTTCCGTCCCGACGACCTCGCGGCGCTCATCACCAAGGAAGCCGTCGGTAAGGTCGAGGGTCTCGACCCCAACGACATCGACGACCTGCTGCTCGGCTGTGGTCTGCCGGGCGGCGAGTCGGGCAACAACATGGGCCGCGTGGTCTCTGTGCTGAACGGCTGGGACAAGGTGCCCGGCGCGACCATCACCCGCTACTGCTCCTCCTCGGTGCAGACCTCGCGGATGGCGCTGCACGCGATCAAGGCCGGCGAGGCCGACATCATCGTCTCGGCCGGTGTCGAGACCGTGTCCCGCTTCTTCAAGGGCACCTCGGACCACCTGCCCGACACCGTCAACCACCTCTTCGACGACGCCCAGTCGCGGACCACCGCCACCGCCACGTCCAACGAGAAGTGGCACGACCCGCGCGAGGACGGCCTGCTGCCGGACGTCTACATCGCGATGGGCCAGACCGCCGAGAACCTCGCCACCTCGCGCGGCATCTCGCGCCAGGAGATGGACGAGTTCGGCGTACGCTCCCAGAACCTCGCCGAGAAGGCGATCGCCGACGGCTTCTGGGCCCGCGAGATCACCCCGGTCACGACCCCCGACGGCACCGTCGTCTCGGCCGACGACGGCCCCCGCGCGGGCGTGACCCTGGAGGCCATCTCCGGCCTCAAGCCGGTCTTCCGCGAAGACGGCACCGTCACCGCCGGCAACTGCTGCGCCCTCAACGACGGCGCCGCCGCCGTCGTGGTCATGTCCGACACCAAGGCCGCCGAGCTCGGCGTCACCCCGCTGGCCCGGATCGTGTCCACCGGCGTCTCCGGCCTCTCCCCCGAGATCATGGGCCTCGGCCCGGTCGAGGCGACCCGGAACGCGCTGAAGTACGCCGGCATGTCGATCGGCGACATCGACCTGGTCGAGATCAACGAGGCCTTCGCGGCCCAGGTGATCCCGTCCTACCAGGACCTCGGCATCGACATCGACCGCCTCAACATCAACGGCGGCGCCATCGCCGTCGGTCACCCCTTCGGCATGACCGGCGCACGCCTGCAGAACACCATGCTCAACAGCCTCGACTGGCACGACAAGACCACCGGTCTCATCACCATGTGCGTCGGCGGCGGCCAGGGCATGGCGATGATCCTCGAGCGCATCTGACACACCTTCGCCGACTCGGCGCGTCTGCCCCAGGCAGGCGCGCCGAGTCGGCGTTTCAGCGCATCTCGATGCCGGGGCGGTCGCTGATGAGGTGGTCGGAGACGGCGTTCATCACTCGTCCCAGAGCCGCGAAGTCTTCCTCGCTGACCAGATCGATGAGGTACTCGCGTACGCCGGTGACGTGAACGTGGGCCGCTTCCCGCAGCAACTCGAAGCCGCGCTCGCTGAGGGTCGCGACGACACCGCGGCCGTCCTCGGCCGAGTTGCGGCGTTCGACCAGCCCGGCACGCTCCATCCGGGTGATCGTGTGCGTGATCCGGGAGCGCGAGTGGGCCAGGGAGTCGGCGAGCTGAGCCATCCGCATGGCGCCGTCGTTCTCGGAGAGGCGTACGAGGATCTCGTACTCCGGGAGCGAGATGTCGAAGCGGGTGCGTAGGTCGGCGTCCAGGCGGTCATCGAGCAGGGTCATCCCCATCATCAGCGCACGCCAGGAGCGCTGTTGCTCTTCGTCCAGCCACCGAGTCTCATCACCCACGGGGCATTACGTTAGCCCTCTCTACGGGCTGTTCCATGCACTGGCACCCCTTAACGGCGAGGAAGTTGTCACCGAAGGTTCGATCCGAACCCGGGACGAGAGCCCTGAAACAGTCGGGACCAACGGCAGAATGAGCCGGGACCTAAGCCCGGCGATGAGACCGGCGATGGGACCGGCCCGAGGCATCGCAGGCCCCAGAAACAATTCGCCACGGCTCCAGGTAAAGGCGAGAATTGTTCGGTGTCGACTCCCCCTGCTCTCGGTCTCCGTGACTTCATAGCCGCACTTCCACGCGAGGGCCGCTGGCTCCTGTCGACGGTTGCGATCCAGCTCCTCGGTCGCGGCATGACGCTGCCGTTCACGATCATCTACCTGCATGAGGTACGCGGCTTCGACCTCGGTCTCTCCGGCACCCTGATGGGCCTGATCGCCATCGCCGGCTTCATCGTCACCGGCCCGGCCGGCAGCCTGATCGACAAGTACGGAGCCCGTCCGGTCATCCTCGGCGGCCTGGTCTGCGCGATCGCCGGTGACGTCATGCTCGCCTTCGCCACCACGCCGGTGCTCGCCGCGGCGGCGCTGTGCCTGCTGGGCGTCCAGGCCGGGGTGTCCTGGCCGGCAGCCAACGCCCTGGTTGCCACCGTGGTCGAAGGTGAGCTCCGGCAGCGCTACTACGGGGTGAACTTCGCGCTGATCAACCTCGGTATCGGCGTCGGCGGCGTCATCGGTGGACTCTTCATCGACGTGAGCCGGCCCGAGACGTTCACCTACGCCTTCCTCGCCAATGCCGCCACCTTCACGATCCCGGCCCTGGTCCTGCTCGGCCCGCTGCGTCATCTGCACGGCCGCGCCGCGCGACCTGGCGCCGACGAGCCCGACGCGACCGCTTCGTACGCCACGATCCTGCGCCGTCCCGAGGTCATCTGGCTGGTGGTGATCGGGGTGCTGCTCTCGACCCTGGGGTATGGCCAGATCGAGAGCGGGTTCCCGGCCTACTCGCGTCAGATCGCCGAGGTCTCCACCCGGGTCATCGGGTTCGCGTTCGTGGTGAACTGCGCGGTGATCGTACTCGCCCAGTTCTGGGTGATGAACCGGGTCAGCGGCCGACGGCGCACTCGAGTGCTCGTCGCCACCGCTGCGATCTGGGGCCTGGCCTGGGTGGTGTTCGGGGCGACCGGCTTGGTACCCGGCTCCGTCGCGGCCATCGTCGGCGTGGTCGCGTTCCAGGGGATCTTCTTCGCCCTCGGCGAGACGCTGATGCAGTCGGCCTACCCAGCCCTGACCAACGACATGGCGCCCGACCATCTCCGCGGGCGCTACAACGCGATCAACTCCGCCTCGTTCCAAACCGGGGCGATCATCGGCCCGATCCTCGCCGGCTTCCTGCTCGAGCACGGCCAGTCGACGGCATTCATCGCACTGATGGTGGTCGGCTGTGTCTTCATCGTCGCCGCCTCGATGCGCCTGGAGCGCCGGATCACGCCCGCCGTGAACGGCGTACGCCCGGCAGCGGCCCAGGAGCCCGCACCCCTGTGACAAACGCGCCGAGTCGGCTCGTTGTGACGAGCCGACTCGGCGATGGTTCTGGTCAGAACGCGCCGACTCGGCGCGGGTTTGGTCAATCGCGGGTGAGGCGACGGTGGGTGACGCGGTGGGGGCGGGCGGCCTCCTGGCCGAGGCGCTCGATCTTGTTGGCCTCGTAGGACTCGAAGTTGCCCTCGAACCAGAACCACTCGCCCTCCTTCTCCTCGGTGCCCTCCCAGGCGAGGATGTGGGTGGCGATGCGGTCGAGGAACCACCGGTCGTGGGAGGTGACCACGGCGCAGCCGGGGAAGTCGAGCAGCGCGTCCTCGAGCGACGAGAGAGTCTCGACGTCCAGGTCGTTGGTGGGCTCGTCGAGCAGCAGCATGTTGCCGCCCTGCTTCAGGGTGAGCGCGAGGTTGAGGCGGTTGCGCTCACCGCCGGAGAGCACGCCGGCCTTCTTCTGCTGGTCGGGACCCTTGAAGCCGAAGGAGGCGACGTAGGCCCGCGAGTTCATCTCGAAGTTGGCGACCTTGATGAAGTCCAGGCCGTCGGAGACGACCTCCCAGACGTTCTTGTTGGGGTCGATGCCGCCGCGGCTCTGGTCGACGTAGGAGATCTTCACCGTCTGGCCGACGTTGAGCTCACCCGCGTCGGGCTTCTCCGAGCCGGTGATCATCCGGAACAGCGTGGTCTTGCCGACACCGTTGGGGCCGACGATGCCGACGATGCCCGCACGCGGGAGCGAGAACGAGATGTCGTCCCACAGCGTGCGGCCCTCGAAGCCCTTGACCAGGCCCTTGGCCTCCATCACCACGTCGCCCAGGCGCGGGCCCGGCGGGATGTTGATGTCGGCGGTGTCGATCTTGCGGGCCTTGTCGGCCTCGGCGGCGAGCTCCTCGTAGCGGGCCAGACGCGACTTCGACTTGGTCTGGCGGGCCTTGGCGTTGGAGCGGACCCACTCCAGCTCCTTCTCGAGCATCCGGGCGCGCTTGGCGTCCTTGAGGCCCTCGACCTTGAGACGGTCCTTCTTGGTCTCCAGGTAGGTGGAGTAGTTGCCCTCGTAGCCGTGGATCGAGCCGCGGTCGACCTCGGCGATCCACTCGGCGACGTTGTCGAGGAAGTAGCGGTCGTGGGTGACCGCCAGGACGGCGCCCTTGTAGCTCTTCAGGTGACCTTCCAGCCACTGCACCGACTCGGCGTCGAGGTGGTTGGTGGGCTCGTCGAGGAGCAGCAGGTCGGGCTCCTGCAGGAGCAGCTTGCACAGCGCGACTCGGCGGCGCTCACCACCGGAGAGGTTGTCGACGAGCGCGTCGCCCGGAGGGCAGCGCAGCGCGTCCATCGCCTGCTCCAGCTTGGAGTCGATGTCCCAGGCGTTGATGTTGTCCAGGAAGGTCTGGAGCTCACCGGTCTCGGCCATCAGGGCGTCCTGGTCGGCGTCGGGGTCACCCATCTCCATGTAGGCGTCCTCGAGGCGCTTCATCTTCGACTTGATCTCGCCGACCGCCTCCTCGACGTTCTCGAGGACGGTCTTGCCCTCGGTCAGCGGCGGCTCCTGCTGGAGCATCCCGACGGTCGCGTCCTGGTCGCGGACGATGTCGCCGTTGTTCGGGTGGTCCAGCCCCGCCATCAGCTTGAGCAGCGAGGACTTACCCATGCCGTTCGGGCCGACGACGCCGATCTTGGCACCGTGCAGGAACGAGAGGGTGACGTTGTCGAGGACGACCTTGTCGCCGTGGGCCTTGCGCACATTGCGCAGGGAGAGGATGTAGTCGGCCATGGTGCCCACCCTAATGAGGGAGAGGCACGCCGGTACAACCGGCGCACCCTGCCACAGGGCCGTGCGACCGCCCGGCTCACCTCAGGCCGCCACAGACGCCTCCGTCTCATCAGCCGCCTCGCCATCGTCCGCCGGCGCCGGCTGCTGGTCCCACGGGTCCGCACCCGGCGCCCGCCAGTCGGAGAGGGGGTCACGCTCGGGGTCGTCATCGCGGGGTCCGGGGGCGGGGGCGGCTACCGCGGCCAGCGAGCGCGGATTGCGCGAGATGCTGGACATGCCGCGGTTGAGGTCATGGCCGACGACGGTCGCCTCGACCTCGAAGGTGTTGACCTCGAGCCCGTCCTTGTTGACGTAGCTGCGGGCGGACAGCCGTCCCTGGACGACCACGGGGTCGCCCTTGCGCAGCGAGCGCCCGACGTTCTCCCCCAGCTGACGCCAGGCACTCACCGAGAACCATTGCGTCACGCCGTCGCTCCACTCTCCGGTGGACCGGTTGAGCTTCCGCGGCGTGCATGCCATCCGGAAGTTCGCGACCGAGACCTCACCGACGTTCCGCACGACGGGGTCGGCACCGACGTTGCCGCGCAGGGTGATGATCGAGTCGTTCATCGTTGTCTCCTCGTGTTCGCGCCCGCCTGATGCGGGCCTCGGAGACAACCCTGCGCTCGACCACCGACAGTTCCGGGCGACGTACGTCCGCCTGTGGACAACCCCGGATCGAACCGTGCCTGTGGACAGTGATCGGCCCGCCGACCGGTCAGCGCAGCGCCTTGGCCACCCCGTGCCGCAGGGCGGTGTAGGCCGCCAGCTCGGTCTCGATCGGATCGACGACGAGCTCACGGGACACGTCGGCGACCGCCGTACGCAGCCGCGCATCGGCCGCCCGCGCCCGACGTCGAGCGGTGCTGATCACCAGCAGATGGCACACGGCCCACAGCACCAGCCCGAGCCCGACACCCCCGATGACGAGGACGTACGGCAGCTCGACCCCGGCGACGGACGGCGTCACGTCGCCGATCTGAGCGGCTCCGGAGAGAAGCAGCGCCACCGACCACACCAGCCCGACGGTGGCGAGGATGATGAGGAGCCATTGGAGCGCCTTGACCAGCCCGGTCCACAGCGGCAGCCGCTCGGCGTTCAGGTCGACTCCGCCGACCGAGGCGTCGAGCCTGTCGGCGAGGTCGTCCATCCGGGATACCGATGCCCGCCGGATCGCGTCGCGCCACGGCGAGGCGAGCCCGGCGCCGGCCTCGTCGGCCAGCTGGCGCACCTCGGTGTCGACTCGCGCGCGCTCGACGGCGGTGGTCTGCGGCAGCGAGGTCCGGGCGCGCCCGGCCAGCTGGGTCGCCTCCTCCCCCAGCGCCAGGTGAAGCCGCTTCAACGGGTCGGGCTTCAGCCGGGAGACCCAGGAGACCAGCGGCCAGCCCGTGGCCGCGCTCGCCCGGGTGCGTACGGATCGCTCGACCGCGTCCACCACGGTCGGCACCCCGGCGGCCTCGGAGATGGCGTCCTCGAGGGCCTCCACCCGGGGCTTGGCCAGGGAACGCGGCTTGGCGTCACCGGACGCCTTGGCGAGCTTCACGGCGGCGGTCTTGATGTCGGCGGAGAGCCTGGACTTGTTGGCCCGCTTCGCCGCGGCTCGCTGGGCGATCTCGGTCTTGAGCTGGGGGATCCCCCAGCCGAGCTTGGCCGAGACCGGGATCACCGGCACGTTGCGCAGCCCGTCCTGGTCGAGCAGGCGGCGTACGTCACCCAGCATCGCCTCACGACGGTCCTCGGGAACGCGGTCGATGTGGTTGAGCACCACGACCATGATCTCGGAGTGGGTCCGGAGCGGCTGCAGATAGCGGTCGTGGATGGCCGCGTCGGCGTACTTCTGCGGGTCGAGCACCCACACCAGCATGTCGGCGAGCTCGACCAGCCGGTCGACCTCGAGATGGTGCGAGACCTCGGTGGAGTCGTGGTCGGGTAGGTCGAGCAGCACCACGCCGTCGAGCTCGTGCCCCTCACGGCGGGTGTCGAGCATCGAGTCGCGGGTGGTCTGGTGGCGCTCGGGGATACCCAGCCACTCGAGGAGCTCCTGAGCGCCCTCCGAACCCCACACGCAGGCGGTGGCCCACGAGGTGGTCGGCCGCCGGACACCGACGGCGGAGAGCTCCAGCCCGGTCAGGGCGTTGAACGTGGACGACTTGCCCGACCCGGTCGCCCCCGCGACCCCGACGACCGTGTGGTCGGCGGAGAGCTTGAGGCGTCCCTGAGCCTTGTTGACCACGGCGCGCGCGTCCTCGACGAGTCCGTCGTCGAGACGCCCCGTCGCCGCCACGGTCGCAGCCGTCAGTCCGTCCAGCCGATCACCGAGGTCTCCGCCTCGGCTGACCAGGTTCTTTGCACCTTCGAGCAGACCGCTCAAGGATCCCCCTTCCCTTCCTGAAAAAGCTCAGTCTGACAAGTCTCAGTCATCGCCGCGCTGGCTGGCGAAACGAGCGTCGCCGACCTTCCGCGCAGCGTGCCGCAGTCGCTCCGGTGCACCATGGTCGATCTGCAGCGCGTCGACCTGACCCGTGTAGCGCGCACGCTCCTCGTCGACGAGCCCCACGATGCGTACCTCCAGCGCCTTGCGCGCCCGGGACGCGAGCCCGCGCACGGCCTGGTCGCCGAAGACAGCCTCCAGGAGCTTCTGGCCGAGCAGGAGGGTGCCACCGGCGATGCCCACCTCGGCACCGACGAGCGCCCCGCCGGTGGAGGCGAAGACGACCACCATCAGCGCGACGCCGAGGCCGTTGACCCCGTAGGAGAGGAACTTCGCGGTCGTACGCTTGTCCTGACCCTCGCTGCGCACCATGTCGAGCACGTCCTGCTGCCAGTCGCGCACCGCACGCTCGGCCTTGGGCCGCAGCGCACGGGAGGCTCGGCCGAGGTCGGCAGGGCCGATGGCGAGCAGCCCACGGCCCGCGGGACTCATCTGCCAGGCCGCCTCGGCCCTCTCGGCAGCCGCCTCGCACTGCTCCAGGATCAGCATCTCCAGACCGCCCTGCACGGCAGCGGTCACCCGTTCGGCCTGCTGCGGCTTGCCCTTGATCGAACCGAGGATCTTGTCGCGAAGCATCCCCACCTTCGTCTCGAGCGCCTTGAGGATCTCGCCGCTGCCGACGAACTCCTGCCAGCGCGCGAGCACCTCGCCGCGCAGCAGCGTCCCGTCGGCGGTCGCCGCCATGATGGACCTGAGCGCCTCGTCGTAGGCCATGTCCGCATCGGTACGCAGCCGCTGCGCGGCCTCTCCCTGACCGTCCGCTGTGTCGGCGATCGGGTGGACCTCCAGGGTCAGCGCCCGCACCGCACCGTCGAGGGTCTGGGTGACGACCTGGTGTCGCGCGGTGGCGTCGTCGGCGAGCATGTCGAGCCAGGCGCGTACCTCGGCGACGTGCTCGGCGGGCAGCAGCCCCTGCTCGGAGACCTCGCCCTCGTGGACGATGAAGAGCGGTGAGTCCTTGAGCCCGCGCGAGGCGAGCATCCGCGCCAGGTGGCCGGCGACGGTCTGGACGGCCTCGGTCGGAGTGCGGTCGAGCACCACGGCCACCGCGGTGGAGCGGTTGGCGGCGAGCTGGAGGAACTCCCAGGGCACCTGGTCGGCGTAGCGTGCGGCCGAGGTGACGAAGATCCACAGGTCGGCCGCGGCGAGCAGCTCGGCCGCGAGCACCCGGTTGGCCTCCTCGACCGAGTCGACGTCGGGCGCGTCCAGGATCGCCAGGCCGGGGTGGAGCCGGTCGCTGGCCACCAGCTGCAGCGCGCCGGGGTCGTTGGTCGGGTGGTTCACCCGCTCCAGCTCGGGAAGCAGGCGGTCCTGGCCGAACCAGCGGCCGTCCTCGGGGTGGTGCACGAGCACCGGCGAGCGGGTCGTCGGCCGCAGCAGGCCCGGCGTGGTCACCTTGGTGCCGACCAGCGAGTTGACCAGCGTCGACTTGCCGGCGCCCGTGGAGCCGCCGACGACCGCGAGGAGCGGCGCGTCGATGGTCATCATCCGCGGGATGACATAGTCCTCGAGCTGCTCGACCATGTTCTGCCTGGCAGCCCGCTGCTCGTCGGCGCCGGGCAGGTCCAGCGGCAGCGTCACCTCGGTCAGCGCGCGGTGGAGCTGGATGAGCGAGGTCACCATCCGGTTGCCCTCGCCGCCGGACGCCTCGATCTCGGCCCGGGCGGCCTCGAACTCGGTGGTCGGCTTCTCCGCGAGCATCCCCGCGGTCAGCGCCTCGTAGGCAGCAGGCGGGGTCTCCGGAGCCGCCTCCGGAGCGTCGTCGTCTCTGTGTTCTTCGTTCATCCGGTCATCACCTGCCCGCTCGGGAACGCGATGTGTGGACGTACCTCACTGATGCGGTCAACGTATGCCCTCCCCCGGGCGGCGAAGTCTGGCGGCGGGTTGCCGCGCAGGAATCGCCAGTGCAAGTATCCGAGCTCGATGGCAGCCTGCTGGTATTCACGCATGGCCGCAACCCCCTGAGCCCCTCCATGGGTCGACGCGAACTTCCGCGCCTGCTCCCGGCGCCGCAGATCGACCACCCAGCCGATGTCGGTGTAGGGAATCAGCCCCCGTTGGGCGGCATCGGTCAGCGACCGGGTCAGCACGATGCGCTCGGACTTTCGCCGCCACACCGCGAAGACCACCATCGAGACGAACGCGGGCACCATCACCACGACGTACGCCAGCAGGAACCCGGCCCCGTCATAGAGCAGTGTCGAGCCGTTCCAGGTGCCGTGGGCGAGCACCGCGATGGCGTAGCCCAGCAGCGGCGCCACGACCTTCAGCCAGCGCTTGCGCGTCACCACCGCGATGCCGATACCGATGCCGGTGAAGGCGGTGAAGAGCGGGTGCGCGAAGGGGCTGAACAGGCAGCGCATCACGAAGACGGCGGTGAACTCACCGATGTGTCCCGTGGAGCTGTCGCCCATGCCGGGCGTGCCGTTGTAGGTGCCGCCCAGGTAGAGGATGTTCTCGGTGAAGGCGAAGCCGATGCCGACCATGCCGGCGTAGACGATCCCGTCGAGCACCCCGTCGAGGAGGTGGCGGCGCCAGACCAGCAGCACGAAGAGGAACAGCCCCTTGGCCGCCTCCTCGGTGACCGGAGCCACGATCGCGAGCTGGGTCGGCTGGCTCCACCCGGCGAGCAGCGCCCCGACGCTCTGCACGATCAGCGCTGCCGCGACCGCGACGAAGGCGCCCCAACCCAGGCCGAGCGCGAGCAGCGACTTCGGCTCGGGTTCGTAGCGGTCCAGCCACAGGAAGGCATAGACCAGCGGCACCACCGGGATGGCCGCGAAGAGCACTCCCAGGATCGCGCCGGTCGGGGCAAGATGGTCGTTGACGACGCTGGTGCTGAGCAGAACGATGCCGAGCACCGGCAAAGAGGTCAGCACGACAAGCACGCCCACCACGATGGTGAACGTGCGGTTGCTTCTCGTCGGATCCTTCGGGATCGCCCCCATGCGCGCCAGACTATCGGGCGGCCGGACCGCACGTGCGACCAGACACCGATCGAGACGTCCTCGCCACCCGCGTGGCCTGGGAACTCACGAGCGTTGTCGATCCGGCGCGGCGTACGATTCCGGTATGACGGACAAAGGCGCCCCCACTCCTGCAGACGACCACACCGAGAGCCACGACCAGACGGTTCCGGAGGCGTGGTCCAAGTTCATGAGGGAGGGCTGGGACGACCGCGAGGTCGAGGTTCCCGAGCATCCGATCACGCCGTGGGCGGCAGCCCGCCGGGAGCGCCTCTCGGGCATCTTCCCGGGTGAGCGCCTGGTCGTCCCGGCCGGCACCTACAAGGTCCGCGCCAACGACACCGACTACCGCTTCCGCGCCGACACCGCCCACGTGCACCTGACCGGCAACCAGACTTCCGACGCCGTCGCCGTGATCGAGCCCGATGGCACCTCGGTCCTGTACGCCCGCCCGCGCAGCGGCCGCGACACCGACGAGTTCTTCCGTGACCGTCAGTACGGCGCGCTCTGGGCCGGTGCGCGTCCCTCGGCCCGTGAGCTCTCCGACTCGCTGGGCATCGAGGTACGCCACGTCGACCAGCTCGAGTCCGACCTCGCCGGCAACACCCCGACCCGCGTCCTCCGCGGTGTCTCGGCCGACGTCGACAAGCTGGTCGCCCCGGCCGAGGCCGCCCGCGACGAGGAGTTCGCCAAGGCGCTCTCCGAGCTGCGCCTGATCAAGGACGAATGGGAGCTCGGCGAGCTCAAGGAGGCCTGCGACATCACCGTGCGGGGCTTCACCGACGCGGTGCGCGAGTGGGACCAGGTCCTGAAGCACGGCGAGCGCTGGATCGAGGGCACCTTCTTCCGCCGCGCCCGCGCGGAGGGCAACGACCTCGGCTACGACTCGATCGTCGGCGGCGGGTCCCACGCCACCACGCTGCACTGGATCGACAACGACGGGCCGATCGTCCCCGGTGAGCTGGTGCTGCTCGACATGGGCGTGGAGGGCCACAACCTCTACACCGCCGACATCACCCGCACCCTTCCCATCTCCGGGACCTTCACGCCGTTGCAGCGCAACCTCTACGAGCTCGTCTACAAGGCCCAGCAGGCCGGCATCGAGGCGATCCGCCCGGGCGTGACCTTCCGGGCCGGCCACTTCGCCGCCATGGAGATCCTCGCCCACGGCCTCGACGACCTCGGTCTTCTGCCGGTCTCGGTCGACGAGGCGCTCTCCGAGGACAACAAGACCTACTCCCGCTGGACCCTCCACGGCGTCTCCCACATGCTCGGCCTCGACGTCCACGACTGCGCCTCCGCGTCGAAGGAGGCCTACATCGAGGGACCGCTGCAAGAGGGCATGGTCCTCACCGTCGAGCCGGGCCTCTACTTCCAGAAGGAGGACAAGCTCGTCCCCGAGGAGCTGCGCGGCATCGGCATCCGCATCGAGGACGACATCGTCGTCACCAAGGACGGCTCCGTGAACCTCTCCGCCGGCCTGCCGCGTACGGCCGACGACGTCGAGGCGTGGATGGGTCAGTATCTGTGAGGTGAATGCTGACCGAGGCGATGTCCTGAGCCTGTCGAAGGGTGACTCAGTCGAGTCGCGCTTCCCTCGTGGAGTTCCACGAGGGAAGCGGGTGCTGACCGAGTTACCTCGGTCAGCGATCGCCGTGGCCGGCTGCCTCGCCTTTGCCTCGGCCCTGATGGCCTGCAGCCCAGGAAGTACGCCACGGCAGCAGCCCGCCACATCAGCGACGGCGTCCGCGCCCGCGTCGAGCAGCTCTGACGACGTCTTCGCCGGAGCCGTGGTCGGGATCGACCCGGGGCACAACGGCGGCAACGCGGGCGCGCCCGAAGTGATCAACGAGCCGGTGTGGAACGGGCGCTCGCAGAGCCCGTGCAACACGACGGGCACCGCGACCGACGACGGCTACCCGGAGACCGACTTCACCTGGGCCGTGGCCACGAAGCTCGCGGACGATCTGCGCCAGTCCGGCGCGAAGGTGGTTCTGACCCGCGACAGCAACGACGGGGTCGGGCCGTGCATCGACGAGCGCGCGAAGATCATCAACGACGCGAAGGCCGACGTCGCGATCGACATCCATGCCGACGGCGCGGCCGCCTCCGAGCGGGGCTACTCGCTGCTGATCCCGGTGCCGTCGGGCACCAACGACGAGGTCGTCGAGCCCTCGCGACGCTACGCCCAGCTGCTCCGCACCGAGATGCGGAAGACCGGGATGCCGCTGGCCTCCTACCTCGGTGAGGGCGGGTTCGTGGAGCGCGACGACCTGGCCGGGCTCAACCTCACCACGGTGCCGCAGGTGCTCCTCGAGACCGGCAACATGCGCAACGCCGAGGACGCGCGCCTGCTGAAGTCGGATCGGTTCCAGGCGCGGACGGCCGCCGCCATCAAACGGGCGATGGCGGCGTACCTCCGCTCACGCTGAGCTCAGAGCTTCGTCCATTCGACGGGCTCGAGGCCGTACTCCTCCGCGATCGGCCCCCACGCCTTGGCGGCCGCCTTCTTCGGGTCGTGGCTGGCCAGGCTGAGCGTCGTCGCCTTCTCCAGCTTGCCCTTGCCGCCCACGCACTCGCCATCGGCGTTGACCCTGCGCTTCTCGCCCCAGGCCGCGAAGGCGAGGTCGGCGTTCTGCGAGGTCATCCACGCGGACTCGAGGTTCTTGACGAGCTTCCGCGACCCCGGGAGGACGGCGGTGTCGATCTTGGCGACATCCGCCGCCAGCTTCTCACGGGAGGCGGCGGCGTCCTGGAAGGTCTGAATCGCCTCGTCGATGTTCTCGCAGGCCTCGAGATCGGCCTGAGCAGCACCGATGGCCGCCTTGTCCTTGGCCGAGGTCTTGATGAGGTCGTCGATCTTCTTCGCCTCGGCCGCGGCACCGCCCTCGGTCGTGGTGGCATCCGTGGTGGAGCCGGTCTTCGCGTTGGCGTCGTCGTTCCTGGTCAGACCGATGACGAAGGCGATGATCGCGACCACGACGGCCAGCGCGAGGACGATCAGGCCCCAGCGCTTCAGATCGAGACCACCAGGGCCCTTGCCCTGGCCGCCCTGACCGCGCTGCGGCTCGTAGCGGGCGTCGTAGCCGTTCCCGTACGGGTCGTAGCCCTGTGGCGCCATCGGCGGCGGCGCCGGGGTGTTGGGCCCGCCGCCGACCGGCGGCTGCCCGACGAGGGTGGCGTCGGTGTAGGGGCTCTGGCCGTAGGGGTCACCGTACGGCTGGCCGAAGTCGTCCTGGGACCGGTCCTGCGGCTGGCCGTAGGACTGCTCGTACGCCTGGTCGAAGCCCTGGTCGGCGCCCTGTCCGTACGGCTGTCCGTAGGGCTGGTCGTAGCCGGGCGACCACTGGCCCTGGTCCGGCTCCAGCTGCGGTGCGAGCGGGGCGTAGGCAGGGTCACCGTACGTCGGGACCTGCTCGCCCTGGTCGGGCTGACCGAGATCGGGCTGGCCGTCGTCGTAGCGCGACTCGGGTGCCGGGGCGTCGAACTGCGGCTGCGGCGGTGCGAACTGCTCGAACTCGTCGCGCGGACGGGTGCCTCCGGAGGCCTCCTCGTCGACGGCGTCGAACCGGGGACTCATCGCGACCTGGGTCTCGTCCGGACGGACCGGCTCGGGCTGGCGTCGCTCGACCGGCGGCATCGCCTCGTGGGTCGTCTCGTAGGCCGACTCGGGGGCCTGGCCACCGAACTGCGGCGCGGGCTCGACGAAGGTCGGGTGCTCCCCGCTCTGGTGGTACGCAGCGGCCGGACGCTCGGGCAGCGGAGGAGCGGCCATGGGCTCCGGGGTCTGCGGCACCTGCGGTTCCGGCATCTGCGGCTCGGGCGCGGGGGTGGGGGCGGGCGCCGGGGCGGGCGGCTCGGCCGCGCGGTCCTGTGCTGCCGGCCGCGTCGGGAGATCCGGCAGCGGCGCCGGTGCGGCCACCGGTGCCTCGGGCTCAGGATCCGGCTCCGGGGCCGGCTCGGGCTCAGGCTCTTCCGCGACGCGCTTGCGCTTGGGCAGGAAGAGCGACTGCGACTGGGAGGCGAGCTCCGGCTCGAACTTCGGCGTACGCGCCGCCAGCCCGAACAGGCCACCACCGTCCGAACCTGCCGGCGGCGGCGCCATGCCACCACCGAAGGCCGGCTGCTCACCGCTGGGCGCGGTCATGCTCAGCTGGGGCGCCATCGAGGCCCCCGGCGTACGCCTGACCTGCTCGAGCGGCAACGGGGCCGGCTCCGTGTCGGCCTCGGGCGCGGGCGCAGCACTTCCCTGCCCACGCCTCGGCAACGACAGACCACCCTGCTCAGGATCGGCACCCCGCTGCGGCAGTCGCGGCGGTGCGACCGGCTCCGGTGCACCCTGCGACGGCGGCTGATGAGCGCTTCTGACGGGGGTCCCACAACCTGTGCAGAAGCGCATACCGGTGACGGCTGCACCGCACGAGGTGCACATGGACTCCATAGTCATGTCCGGGGACCTTACCGATGATCGGGCCCAGTCTCGAACCCTCGTGGTCCGCCAATCGGACACTCACGTCGACAGTGCGGGGACAGTGCACCCAAATACCCCCCACACCTTGGTAACACTCCGGCCAGCGTTTCGGATTCCGATGCACACAGGGGATACGGGCACCGGTAAGATCGTGCGCGGCCTGCGCAAACCCCCTTCCAGCGGGGTGCTCACACAGGCCACGCCTCCGTAGCTCAGCTGGATAGAGCATCGGCCTTCTAATCCGACGGTCACAGGTTCGAATCCTGTCGGGGGCGCCAGAAAAATACCTGGCCCGACATCTTCACGACCTTCGGCGTGTCGCCCTTCGGCACCGTTTTTCGGGGTCCTGAGGGCGCACTTCGGGCACACCGTGATCGGTCACGTAGTCGGCGACTTCGTCCACCAGTTCCCCAGCCATGACTTCGACCACGCCGTCCACGAGCCCGGCGAAGAGCTCATCCACCGCGCCGGCCACGGCGTCGAGGTCATCGGCGAGGAGGCCGGCGTAGACATCAAGAGTCGTCGCGGCCGATGCGCGGCCCAAGATTCGTTGCACAGCTTTTACGTTGGCTCCGGCTCCAACGGCCAACGATGCGGCGGTGTGTCGAAGGTCATGGGGCGTGAAGCCGACCAGGGCGACCTTGATGGTCTCGTTTATGAGTTTGGGGTACCGGGTGGCGATGTCCGAGGGATCCGCCGCATGACCGGCCTTCCGATCCGAGACTCAAAGCCGAAGGGCCGCGGACGCAGACCGGCGGCCCATGGCTTGGTCGGCCAGGCATCGCGGGAGCCAGGCAAGGGTCTGTCCGCGGGCGCCGAACAGGTCGTCGCGTGAGTCGAAGTAGCCGAGGTCCTCCTTCACGACCGCAGAGAGGTCACATGACTCAATGCCGCTTCGGCCGTCCCAATCGATCGCAGTGCGGGCGATAGCATCGAAGAGCGTCTCGCCGTCTGCGTTGGTGAACCCGAGGCCACAGGCGGACATCTCCTCGATTGATCCGTACAACTCGCCGACCTGCGTCCAGTGCCCATCGATCATGAACTCTGGCCATGCAAGGATCACCCGGTCCGGTGCAAGCCACTTCAGGCGCGGGAACCGCGGGTACCAGAAAGAGCCGTCCACGGCGATGCCCCTCACACGCGTGGCGATCCCAGCTCGACGCGCAACAGCCTCGAGAACGGCGAGTCGCTGGCTGCAAGAGCCGCGACCCCGCCTCACCGTCACCGATGCCGGCTGGCGATCATCCATCGCATAAACAGGCCGGATCGTCCGCGCGATGTGGGCGTGGACCTCTATGAGGAACTCGCGGGCGTTGATGAGGTCGGGATCGACCGGACACATGGTCACGATCTCGGGCGAGGCCCAGTCCAGGATCGGCGTGGCAGTCGTGCCGCCGGATGCGTCGCCCCGCGCGTCTCGACGCGATCGGATGCACCTCGGGGCAAGCAGCGACGTCGTCATACATCGAGTATCAGCCACTTCTGCATGGGTCTTGCCAGGTAACTCGAATGCAGCCGCGTATCGGGTATGAGTGCGAAACGGGTCGACCTTTAGGTTGCGGGCGCTGGCGTGTCGACCGAGCCCCTTCTCGTCAGCCACATGACGCCCAGAGCAATTCCCGTAAGGCCCAGGCCCGCCGCGCTCAAGGTACCGATGAGAACCGATGGCAGGTTGCCTACAGGGCCGACTCGCACCGATGCGTTGTCCGCATGGCACTCGACCGTGAACGTCCCGTCCTCGGGGGTGGTGAACTCGTGGTCGAGCATCTCGGTCTCTGACGCCGAAACCGTGGCCCCAGGATCGCGGACCTCGACCGGCCGGCCCGCACTGTCGTTGACCGAGCAGAATGCGCTGTAACCCGAGTTGTCGGCGTCGTTGGTGTAGATGCCCCACGTGCGATGGGCTGGTGCATCAACCGTCACAGGCGCATCGGTGACCGCAACGCCTTCGTCGGCCGACGCGAAGGCGAACAGCGTGACCGGAACGACGAAAGAAGTCGCAGCCGCAAGGAGCAGCACCAGCGTGCTCCAGCCAAGCAGCCGCGACGCGGTCCGATCCTGAGCCATGACGGAACTTTGGCACAGAACACCGCACCAGGAGACCGAACGCCGCCCTGGCACCAGCAGCCTGAGCCAGCCATCGGGCGAAGCCACTTTGCGCGGTCGATGTCGCAACTACGCTCTCGCGCCATGAGCTACGACATCCTTGCCTTCGACCCGAAGGCTGTTCGCATGGGTTAAGTCATGCACTCGCGCGTGTTTCGGCGCTGAGCGCCGCAGCGGCCGCCCGCCCGGCGTACAGGGTCCGGAAGAACGGCAGGGTGCGGTGCACCATCGGACCGATGAGCAGCGCCTCGGCGACGGTGCCGATGCCGACCAGTCCGCCGAGCAGCCAGCCGATCGCCAGCACGGTGATCTCGACGCCCGCACGGCAGAGCCAGACGGGGGCACCGGTCCGCTGGTGCAGGCCGGTCATCAGGCCGTCGCGCGGGCCAGGGCCGAGGCCCGGCGCGATGTAGATGCCGGTCGCCGCGGCCAGCAGCGACAGACCGCCCGCGAACATCGCGATCTGGACGAACACGCCGGAGACGGGCGGGATGAGCCACAGGCCGATGTCGGCCGAGGTGCCGACCAGGAGCACGTTGAGCACCGTCCCGATCCCGGGCCGCTGGCGCAGCGGGATCCATATCAGCAGCACGCCGAGCCCGATCAGATTGGTCATCAGGCCGAACGAGATGCCGGTGACCTCGACCAGACCCGAGGTCAGCACGTTCCACGGCCCGACGCCGAGCGAGGCCCGCAGGAGCATGGCAAGTGCGATGCCGTAGAGGAAGAGTCCAGTTATCAACCAGGAGAGCGACTTCACAGAGAGATCCTTCACGATTGCAAAGCCAATCACGGGTCCAATCGAAGGTAAAGAAGCCAATCACGGTAAGGTGGCCTCATGCCTCGCGGAAGAATCGGTGCCACTGCGCTCGCTGGCCTGCTCGGTCAGTGGCAAGGGGAGGGCCCGGCGTACGAGAACCTCGCCGAACGGATCCAGCTGCTGCTGATCGACGGACGGCTCTCCGCCGACGTACGTCTCCCCTCCGAACGCGAGCTCTCCGAGCGGCTGATCCTGAGCCGCACCACGATCACGGCGGCCTACCGGCGCCTGCGTGAGCACGGGTACGCACTGAGCGTCCAGGGGTCGGGTACGACGACGAAGCTCCCACCCACCGCGCCCGACTCGTTCACCGAGGGCGGCGAGATCGACCTGGTCAGGGCCACTCTGCCCGCCACCCGGCGGCTCCCGGAGGCCGCGGTCGAGGCGACCCGGCGGCTGGCCGACCACATGACCGGCCCCGGCTACACGCTGTGGGGCATCGAGGAGCTTCGCGCGGAGATCGCGGCGCGCTACACCGATCGCGGCCTGCCGACCGACCCCGACCAGATCATGGTGACCACCGGCGGCCAGAGCGCGATCGCCCTGCTCGCCCGCACCGTGATCCACCGCGGCGACCGGGCCTACGCCGAGAGCCCGTCCTACCCCAACGCGTACGACGCCCTGAGCCTCGCTGGAGCCCGGATCATCACGAGCCCGGTGACCACCGACGCCGGCTGGGACATGCCCGCGATGGAGGCGGCGATCGCCCGGACCACCCCCGTGATGGCGTACGTCATGCCCGACTTCCACAACCCGACGTCTCGCTCGATGTCGACCGAGGACCGGCTCCGGCTGCTGCACGCCGCTGCGAAGGTCGACACCCTCCTGGTGGCCGACGACACCACCGCCGAGCTGAACATCGACCGCCCGCACACGTTCCCACCGCTGGCCGCGATGGCCGGCGAGCACCAGGCCCGCGTCGTCCACATCGGCTCGGCGAGCAAGATGCTGTGGGGCGGGCTGCGGGTCGGCTGGATCCGCGCCGATCCGGTGCTGCTGACCCAGATCGCCAGCGGACGCTCGGCCACCGACCTCGGCACCCCGATCTGGGAGCAGCTCGTCACCACGATCCTGTTCCGGCATCTGCCCGAGATCCTCGAGGAGCGCGCCGCGCAGCTCGCCGCCGGCCGCGCCGCGCTCTACCACGCGATGCGCGAGCACCTTCCCGACTGGGAGCTGCCGCCGCGTATCGACGGCGGCCTCTCCGCCTGGGTCGGCCTGCCCGCGCCGGTCAGCTCCCAGCTCACCCTCGCCGCCAGGCCCCACGGACTGCTCGTCACCGCCGGGCCGCGGTTCGGGGTCGACGGCGCCTACGAGCGCCATCTGCGGCTGGCGATCACGCCGCGTCCCGAGCTCGTCCGGCGCGGGGTCGAGATCCTCGCCGAGGTCTGGCCGCGCGCCGCCTCCACCCCGGCTCTGGCCCTCACCACCTCCGAGGCGGTCGTCTGACGGGATTCGACCCGGGGCTCAACCCCGAGCGAGAGCCTCCAGGGCCCACAGCCCGAGCCCGTCGAAGCGTGCCGACTCGTAGCTCGGTACGTCCCCGCTCGTCGCCTCCAGAAGGCGGCGAGTGGTGATGTGCGAGGCGCCTCGAGCCAGGCTCGCATGAGCGATGTCGGCAGCAGTCACGGTTCGCGACGGGATCTCGCGACGCTCCCGGGCCCGTCGCCGCTCGTACTCGAGCTCGTCGACGGTGGTGATGCCCCGGATGATCGTCTCGGCGCTCCCCAGCGAGCGGGTGTTGATCAGCGCCTCGGCGAGCGGGAAGTCGTACGTCACGACGGCATCGAGGCGCCACACGGTCGCACTCGCCTCGCTCACCGGGACGGGAATCTGTCCTCGTCTCATCTCCACGGCGCCCCGAAGGCCGCGCGCGGCTGCCGCGGCCAGCGTCGTCGCCTCGGTGGGATGCCAGCCGAGTGAGTCGCCGACCCGGTCCACATCCGCCGTCCCCAGCGTTCCCGCATGGATCCCACCGAGCCCACCGAGGATGGCGATCACCTGCTCCGCCGGGAGCTCCCCGTCCACACCGGGGCCGACGACGGCGAGCCGCACCGGCAGGCCCGTGCGCAACGCCGCGGCCAGCGTGAGCGAGTCGGCCAACGGACTCAGCAGGCCGGGCTCGTCTCCCCGGGCGACCACATCGCCACCGACGTCGACGACGGTGAGCGAGTCGGCGCCGAGCGCCCGAGCGAGATGCTGGAACTGCTCGGCGAGTCCGACCGCACCGTCCGCGAGGTCGTGCAGGAAGAGGCGCGCGTCGACGTCGCCGGCAAGCCGCGGCAGCACGGACCGGCCCGGCGGGAGGGTGTCCGTCGTGGTCGATATCTCCGCTCGGACGCCATCGACCAGGCGGAGACCGATGAAGTCGCCGCGCGAGCGTGGGCCGGGCACCGGGTCGATGCGGAGCCGCTCCCAGGCGCAGGTCGACACGAGGACGTCGCCGTCGTCCATCTCGGGCTCGAGTACCCGACGCGCCAGGAGCACGCCGAGCGCATCACCCCCACCACCGGCCGCGACGAAGAGAGTGCTCACGCAGACGATTCTGACCGCTGGGCATCCCGCGCGCCACAGGTCGGCGCCATCGCCCGGCAAGAAGTTCGCGGAAGACGTTGTGACGCACGCCACGTTGGGTCACGATGTGCAGCATGCAAGGACTGATCCAGGACGCACCGTTGACCATCGACACGATCATCCGGCGCGCCGAGCGCGTCTTCCCGACGCGGGAGATCGTCACCAAGACCGCCACCGGTCTGGAGCGCAACACGTTCAAGGACCTGGCCGTGGAGGTACGCAAGCAGGCCACCGTCCTCGACCGGCTCGGCATCTCCGAGGACGGCCGGGTTGCGAGCTTCGCGTGGAACACCCTGCGCCACCTCGCGCTCTACTACTCCGTCCCCTGCACCGGCCGGGTGCTGCACACCGGCAACATCCGCTATTTCCCGGAACAGCTCGTCTACACGTTCAACCACGCCGAGGACGAGGCCGTCTTCGTGGACCGGTCGCTGCTCGGTCTGCTGGCTCCGCTTCTCCCCCAGCTGACCACGCTCAAGCACGTCGTGGTGATGGACGACGGGGCGCCGACCCCGCTCCCCGACGACCCGCGGGTCGTCTCCTACGAGGAGCTGATGGCCGACGCCGAGGAGGCGGCGATCGAGGGCCGGGTCACCGACGAGCGCACCGCTGCCGGGATCTGCTACACCTCCGGCACCACCGGCAACCCGAAGGGCGTCGTCTACACCCACCGCTCGCAGTACCTGCACGCGCTGGCCTCCCTGGCCGGCACCCTCTTCGGCACCAACGACCGCGACCGCGTGCTTCCGGTGGTGCCCTTCTTCCACGCCAACGGCTGGGGCTTCGCCCACTCCTCCCTGCTGGCCGGTGCCAACCTGATCCTGCCCGGGCCCGACCTCTCGCCTCCCGGCATCATCAAGCTCCTCGAGGCCGAGAAGGTGACGATCGCGGCCGGCGTACCGACGATCTGGATGGGCATGGTCCCGCTGCTGAAGGACGCCGACCTCTCCTCGCTGCGGGTGGTCATCTGCGGCGGCTCCGCGGTGCCGAAGTCGCTCTCCGAGGCCTGGCGCGAGGCGATCGGCCTGCCGATCACCCAGGCCTGGGGCATGACCGAGATGTCGCCGCTCGGCAGCGTGTTCAACGAGCGCGCCGAGATCACGGACCTCTCCGAGGAGGAGAAGGCCGACTACCGTACGTCGCCTGGCATCCCGGCCGTCGGCGTCGAGCTCCGCATCGTGGAGCCCGGGACCACCGATGAGCTTCCGTGGGACGGCGAGACGACCGGCGAGCTGGAGTGCCGCGGCCCGTGGATCGCGTCGGGCTACTACAAGGTCGACGCACCGACGTCGTTCTCGCCCGACGGCTGGCTGCGCACCGGTGACATCGCCGCGATCGACCCGCTGGGCTACGTACGCATCGTCGACCGCACCAAGGACCTGGTGAAGTCGGGTGGCGAGTGGATCTCGACCGTCGCGATCGAGAACCTCATCATGGGCCACCCGAGCATCGCCGAGGCGGCCGTCGTGGCGGTGCCGCACCCGAAGTGGGGCGAGCGGCCGCTGGCCTTCGCGGTGGTCAAGGACGGCGAGTCGGTGACCAAGGAGGAGCTGCTCGGCTACCTGGCCGAGAACCTGGGCAAGTGGCAGGTGCCCGACGACGTGGTCTTCATCGACGAGGTGCCCAAGACCTCGGTCGGGAAGTTCTCGAAGAAGACTCTGCGCGAGGAGTACGCCGACTACAAGCTGCCCACGGCGTAACCGGAGCGGTCAGCCCAGCTGCGCGAGGATCGAGGCGGACTCGACCCTCGCGCAGCGGGCGTCCTCGTCCTTGCCGAGAGCTGCGCGGGCGTCGGCCAGGTGGCCGAGCGCGTCGGCCAGACCCGGCAGGTCGCCGGCGGCACGGAGCTTGGTCACGGCCTCTTCGAAGTGACCGGCCGCCTCGTCGACGGAGCCGAGCTGCTGATGGATCCAGCCGATGGTGGCGATGACGTTGCCCTCGCTGCGGTAGCCGGGCGCCACCCGGCGCAGCTCCTCGAGCGCCGTCTCGCAGTGACGGAGCCCGGACTCGTACGCACCGTCGAGGGCCTCGTAGAGGCCCAGCCGCCCGGTCGTCCAGGCCGCCCGGATCGGGTCGCCCGCGCGAGCGAACACCTCCGCCGCCCGAGCCGCGTACGCAGCAGCCCCGGCATGATCGCCGGAGGCCGTGGCCACGGTGGCCAGCCGGTGCAGAGTCTTTCCCTCGCCCACCAGATCGGCGGACTCCATCGCCAGATCGAGGGCCCGGCCGAGGTGGTCGAGGGCATCCTCGACGCGCCCCAGGCGCCCGCAGGCCGCCCCGGCGGCGCGGTGCATGACGCCGAGCCCGGCGGGGTCGCCGCCCTGCGAGACGCTGCGGCGCACGCCCGGGAGCGCGGCCTCGGCCAGCGCGGCCAGCTCGATCCAGCGTCCCTGGAGGTCGAGCAGACGCTCGAGGGCACCGACGAGCAGCACGATCCGGTCGGGTGCGAGTCCCCGGGCGACGGCGACGTCGATCACCCGGGAGATCACCGGCAGCTGGGTGCCGATCCAGGCCAGCGCCTCGACGCTGTCGCCGACGACCTCGGGGGTGACCCCGTCGCGCATCGGCTCCTGCGCGTCGAGGTGGCGCTGGTGCGGGTCGTAGGCGCTGTGCACCGCCCGAGCGCTGAAGACGTAGTGGTCGATCATCCGCAGCTCGGCCGCCTCGCGGACCTCCGCGGGCTCGCCGGTGGCGAGGTCGGCGGCGTACTCCCGGAGCAGGTCGTGCAGCACGAACCGGCCGGGCGCGACCTCGGTCAGCAGGTTGGCTTCGGTGAGCTCGTCGAGCAGGCGGCGGGCCCGCACGCGGGAGATCCCGCCCAGGCTGGCCGCGGCCACGCAGGTGAGCGTCGGCCCGGGATGCAGGCCGATCAGCCGGAACAGACGGGCCGCGGCATCGGACAGATGCCGGACCGACCACGAGAAGGTCGCCCGGAGGTCACCGCGTCCGCCGCCGAACCCGTCCAGGCGGGACTCGCCGAGCTCGTCGGCCAGGTCGGCGAGGGAGTACGCCGGCCGGATCGCCGCCCGGGCGGCCACGACCGAGAGCGTCAGCGGCAACGAGGCGCACAGCTCGATGATCCGCTCGACGGCCTCGGGCTCGGCCAGGAGACGGTCCTCGCCGAGCCGCCCGGCCAGCAGCTCATAGGCCTCGGCGTCATCGAGCAGGCCCAGCTCCATCGGACTCGCACCGGCCTCCGCGACCAGGCCGGAGAGCCTGTTTCGGCTGGTCACCAGGGTCACACAGCCCGGGCTACCGGGGATCAGGCTGCGTACCTGCTCGCTGTCGCGGGCGTTGTCGAGCACGAGCAGCACCCGCTTGCCGGAGAGCTTGCTGCGCAGCAGCCCCGCCCGGCCGTCGATGTCCTGGGGCTGGCGGGACCGCTCCACCCCGAACGCCTCGAGCAGCACCCCGAGCGCGTCCAGCGGGTCGAGCGCGTCACACGGGTCGAAGCCGCGCAGGTTCACGAACACCTGGCCGTCCGGGAAGCGGGGAGCGGTCCGGTGCGCCCAGTAGAGCGCCAGCGTCGTCTTGCCGATCCCGGCCGTGCCCGCGATCGCCGAGATCACGACGGCCCCGCCGTCCTCCTTCGCCACCAGCTCGTCGAGCGTCGTCAGTTGGTCCTCGCGTCCGGCGAAGGCGGCGACGACCGGCGGCAGCTGGCGCGGCACGATCTCCTCGTACGTCCGTGCCGGCGCCGGCTCCGGGTCCTCTCCCTCGATGATCCGCAGCTGCAGGTCGCGTACGTCCTTGGAGGGCTCGACCCCGAGCTCGTCGCGGAGGACACGGAAGAGACGCTGGTAGGCGTCCAGGGCCTCCGCCGTGCGGCCGGAATGCCACAGCGCCGTCATCAGCAGCAGCCACAGGCCCTCCCGGAGCGGGTTGGCCCGGACGATCGGTCCCAGGTCGGCCACGACCGCGGCCTGCCGGCCGAGCGCCAGGTCAGCGGCGGCCCGGGACTCGACGGCGACGAGCCGCAGCTCCTCGAGCCGAGCGGCCTCGGTCGCGATCATCGGAGACTCACCGACCGAGCCGTACGCGCCCCCGGTCCACAGTTCCAGAGCAGCGTCGAAGAGCATGCTGGCCCGCTCGTGGTCTCCGGCCTCGGCCGAGGTACGGCCCTGCTCGACCAGCTCCTCGAAGCGGGCCTGGTCGATGTCCGCGCCGACCAGCGCGTAGCCGTTCGCCCGGCTCTGCAGATGGCGGCGATCCTCGCCGAGCGCCCGGCGCAGGTCACGGACGCGCTGGTGAAGCAGGTTCACCCCCGTTGCCGGGGGTGAACCTCTCCACAGCTCGTCGACCAGGAGGTCCGAGGAGACCGGCGCTCCGCGCGCGGCCGCCAGCAGGGCAAGCAGAGTCCGCCGCGTGCGCGACAGCTTCTGCACCGTGCCGTCGTCACATACCAGCTCGACGGCACCTAGGACCCGGACCCGCACCACACCTCCTGTTTGACCACGCAGCATTACGTCCGAGAAGACTCATCGTCTCATCACCACAGAGATGGTGACGCGTAATGCCGCCAGAAGGTTGCCTGGAGGCTGATGCTGAATCCAGATTGCTGGACCAGATTTAGGGGTTCTGGCTTACGGAACCCGCCACAGGCCGCTCTCGCCGCCCTTGTCGATCTGGAACCCCACCTGCTTGATGTTCACCCCGACCGGGACGACGAACGGCACCAGGGCCGTCCGCTGGTCACGCGGCTGCAGACCGAACGGGTTCGGGAACACCTCGCCGCCGTCGACCGTCACCGTGCTGGGCAGGCTCTTGTACTTCTTGCCCGAGGCATCGATGACCGTCGTGCCGGTGGCCGGGCTGTCATTGAAGACCCTCGACCCGGCGTTGACGACCTGGATCTCGACGGCCATCACGCGCGACCCCGGCGGGGTCTCGGTGCCGTCCGTGCAGGACGTCTCGAAGACGTCCTGCACGATCACCCTCAACAGGATTCCGGGTGCTTCGCCCTTGATGGTTCCCTCAGCCGTCAACCCGAGCTGCTGGTTCTGCTCGATCCTCTCGGTGCTGTCGACGGTGATCACCTTCTTCTCCATCGCGGGGTTCTCGCCGTGGTTGTTGCTGTAGAACCCGTAGTCGATGGAACCGTCCGAACCGCAGCCAACCCCGGCCGCCGCAACGGCTCCCCCGAGGATCAGCATGGCCATGCGACGCACACGCACTCCTTATGAAATTTGTTGCCATGGAAGGGAAACTGTTCCCTTGGATTTGCCAAGGTAACATGCCGGAGTCTGGCCGGTCGGCCTAGGGTCTAAAGTCCCAATCCGGGCTGCAACTCTTCGCAGTCACCTCCACGCCACAAGGTGGCAGACGAGCACCGGAATCACGGGCGCCACGAGAAACCAGGGCGTGACCAGCCAAAGCTGGTTGATCGGGCGTACGCCGCCCGCCCAAGGTGAGCGGACCTACTCCGTCGTCACCGACGGACGCTCGACGAGACCGGCCAGCTTGGCCGGCGCCTGGATGCAGTAGGAGTCGGTCAGGAGCTCGGCGACCTCGTCCCAGTCGGTGTCGTCGTCGAGGATCATCCCGACCACGTTGCCACCCCAGCCCGCCTTGAAATAGGGGTGGCCGAGGTGCTCGAAGGCCACCACCTCGTCGGGCTCACCCCGGAAGACGATCCGGAAGAGCTGGTCCTCGCCGCCGAAGACGTGCGCGACCGTCTCCTGGCCGACCCGCCAGCGCACCCCCACCCAGGCGTCGTCCTCGAGGCACTTCGGGAAGGCGGCGAGGATCTCCCTCAGCCGCGTCACCATCGCCTCGGGGACCTCAGGACGCTCAGCCATGGTTCCGATCCTGCCAGGCACCACGGACATTCTTAATTGCTATACATGTTTATGATCAACATGTACGGTTTCTTGCATGAGGAAGCAGACGATCGGATACGTCGTGTGGCGCCTGGCCATGCGTCTGCGGGTGTCGATGGACAGAGCGCTCGCGCCGCTGGGGCTCACCCATGCGCAGTACTCGCTCATCGCCTCCCTCCACGGCCTCCGCGCCTCCGAGGCCCCGACCCAGAAGCAGCTTGCCGACCTCACCGGCCTCGAGCCGATGTACGTCTCCAAGCTCGCCCGCCAGCTCGAGACGAGGGGCTGGATCGAGCGTGTCCGCGACGCCAAGGACACCCGAGCCGTACGCCTCGTCATCACGCCCGAGGGCACCGAGGTGACCCGCGAGGCGATCGCGTTGACCGGTCGGCTGCTCGACCAGCTCACCGCACCGCTCGGCGGCCGCAACAGCCGTCGTGCCGCCGAGGCGCAAGCAGCGCTCGAGGCGATGCTCGCCGCCCCCATCGACACCGATCCCACATCTGGAGACTGATCATGACCGTTGCCACTCCTCCGCTCACCGGCGCCAACCTGGGCGTCGCCTACTTCGCCGTGCGCAAGAACCTCCTCAACGTGCTCGACGACTACGACCTGACCTTCGAGCAGTCGCTCCTGCTCAACTACCTGCGCCAAGGCGATGCCAACCGTGCCGATCTGGTCGCGTCGACGGCCGACAACATCAAGGTCTCCGCGGCCGAGGTCGAGTCGCATCTCGACGCCGCGATCGACCGCGGCCTGATCGCCGACGGCCTCACCCTGACCGAGGAGGGCGACCGTCTCCAGCAGCAGATCACCGCGCGGACCCAGCCGCTGACCAGGACGTTCTTCTCCGACATCCCGGCCGAGGACCTGGTCGTGACCGCTCGGGTCCTGGCCACCCTCACCGAACGGGCCAACGCCGCTCTGGCCACCTCCTAGGATCGGGGCCATGGCACAGGAGAAGTACGACGTAGTGGTGGCCGGCGGCGGTCACAACGGCCTCACCGCCGCGGCCTATCTGAGTCGGGAGGGCCTCTCGGTCCTGGTGCTCGAGCGGCTCGACCACGTCGGCGGCGCGGCGATCTCGGCCCAGGCGTTCGAGGGCTTCCCGACCCGGCTCTCGCGCTACTCCTACCTGGTCTCGCTGCTGCCCGAGCAGATCCGCACCGATCTCGGGCTCGACATCGAGCTCGCGTCGCGGCAGACCGCGTCGTACTCCCCCTACCTCGACGGCTCGCGGGCCACCGGCCTGCTCGTGGAGACGCCCGAGGGCGAGGCCACCGCGGCGAGCTTCCGCGCGGTGACCGGGTCGGACGAGGAGTACGCCGCGTGGCAGTCCTTCTACTCCGAGGTCAGCGAGCTCGCGCAGGTCGTCGCGCCGACCCTCACCTCCCCGCTGCCCACCTGTGCCGCGATCCGCTCGGAGGTGGATGCAGCGATCTGGCACGACATCGTCGAGCAGCCGCTCGGAGAAGCGATCGAGCGCCGCTTCGCCAACGACCTGGTCCGCGGCGTGGTCGCCACCGACGCCCTGATCGGCACCTTCGCCGGCCTCGGCGAGGCGAGCCTGATCCAGAATCGCTGCTTCCTCTACCACCTGATCGGCAACGGGACCGGCGAGTGGCGGGTCCCGATCGGCGGCATGGGCGCGGTCACCGGGGCGATCGCCAAGGCGGCGTACGCAGGTGGGGCGCAGGTCCTCACCGGCGCGACCGTCACCTCGATCCGCGGCGGTGCCGTCGGCGAGGGGGCCGAGGTCACCTGGACCGACGCCTCCGGGTTCCACACCGTGGCGGCCGACTACGTGCTCTCCGGGCTGGCTCCGTACGTCCTCGACGGCCTCCTCGGCCGCACCCCCGCCGCCGCGGACAAGCCGGTGGGTGCCCAACTCAAGATCAACATGCTCCTCGAGCGCCTCCCCCGGCTGCGCTCCGGCGAGGATCCGAAGGTCGCCTTCGCCGGCACCCTCCACCTCGGCGAGTCCTACTCCGAGCTCGAGAAGGCCTACGCCGAGGCCGCCTCCGGATCGGTGCCGACCGAGATGCCGGGCGAGGTCTACTGCCACTCGCTGACCGACCCCTCCATCCTCGGCGACGTCCCACCCGGCACCCAGACCCTCACCTACTTCGGCCTGCACGCTCCCGCGACCCTCTTCGAGGACCCGGCCACGCGCTTGGAGCGCAAGAAGCAGGCCGTCGAGCGCGCCATCGCCTCCCTCGACCGTCACCTGCTCGACCCGATCTCCTCCGTCGTCGCGCGGACCGCGGACGGCGAGCCGTGCATCGAGGCCAAGATCCCCCAGGAGATCGAGGCCGACCTGGCCATGCCCGGCGGCCACATCTTCCACGGCGACCTCGCCTGGCCCTGGGCGCCCGACGACGCGGACCTGACCACCCCCGCCGCCCGCTGGGGCGTCGCCACCGACGTCGGCAGCATCCTGCTCTGCGGCTCCGGCGCCCGCCGCGGCGGCGCCGTCTCCGGCCTCGGCGGCCACAACGCCGCCCAAGCCGTCCTGGAGCTCCGCTGACGACGTCCTCGATTTGGGGCGTATCCGAGCCCGCTGCTAATGTTCTTCTCGTCGCCGAGCGCGCCTGACGGGCTCCAAGACATGCGCCATTAGCTCAATTGGTAGAGCAGCTGACTCTTAATCAGCGGGTTGTAGGTTCAAGTCCTACATGGCGTACCAAACAAGGCTCCTGACCAGCGGTTTCGGTCGGGAGTTTCTTGCATTTCAGTCCGTCGATACCCGGTGCGTAAGGAATGTCGCTCACGAGCCCGTCTCCTCGCCCTGGTCGATCTGGCCGTTTTCGGGGCTCTGAGCGACGAGTACCGGATCACCGCCACCTTCGTATGGCGAGAACCCTCCCCTTCGCCGAACAGATCAGGACTCAGGCGTGCTTTGCGAAGGACGGAGGCGCGACCGGAGGCGCGACAAGAGCGAGGCCAGCCGACCCCGAACCATCTTGTACCCCGCACGGACGTGGTCGCGCTGGGTGAAGACCGCCCAGATGAACGTCACCACCGCCAATCCGTAAGGTAGCCAGAACTTCCAATCTAGGCCCTCATCTGAGGGGACCTTCACCACAATCGGTCGAGTCTTCGCAGCCGCATCGGACTCCCGGCGAAAGTCATTGAGTTGATCGTCAACGATCTTCTGGACGTCCTGAGTCGTGAGCGATTCATGGTTGCCGATCGGCACGAAACACTTGCGCTCCCCGGACGCCGTCGGCGGCGAGCAAGCCCAACTCCTCGGGGGCGTCGCGTTCGACTCCAGCTCGACCGGGACATAGCCGAGATCATCCACCGTCAGGTCGACAACCTTGTATGACACGGTCGGAGGGTTGAAACCAGTCCCGGTGGTACTACTCGACACGACTCCGACGACCGTCGCCGCCGCTACGCAGCCGCCAACGAGGACCGAGGCGGCAATCGCGACCAGATTCCCTACGCCAAGATCCAGAGCGCGGTCTTCAGATGCTGCCCGCTTCTTCTCGTCGACCGCCGCTTGCTTGGCTTGCTTGGCACTCTTCACACGCACACGCCGACCCTCTATCCGCCCCACACGCTGACTCGATCAGCATCGACGCCAGCGTACCCAGGTTGGTGTACGTCCCGCTCGTCCGACAGAACTTTCTACAACGGCCAACCGTTGGGCAAACGACCCTCACTCGTGCCGCACCCCGAGCACGACGCCGCTCGGATCTGACACGAGGCCACCAGCAGCGGCTTTGCATGATCCCCAGTTGAGGGGAGCCTCACGCGAGGCTCGCCCTGTCCACTAGGCGCTTGGCGGAAGACTCCACATGGTGGATACAGCGTGGGCACTGGCGCAGTGCCAATTGTGGTTGTCATTGCACGAGCGAGTGCCGGTTCCCGAGGAGGACCGACAGTCCCGCCGCGATCCGAAGACCAAGTTCCTCGGGAGCAAGGAGGAGCGGAGCAAGCTCAAGCACCGCGTGCAGTTCATATCTGAAGCTATCTGGGAAGCAGACGAGCGACGCTTTCGGCGCTGGCAACCAGACGAACCCGGCGTCCGCAAGCTCATCTTCGAGCTCGAAGAAGGATTCGAAGTCCGCGAGAAACTCGGGCTCACCGACGTAGGTCCGGCCCTTTCAGCAGACAGACTGCATCCGTGGGTATGGCAGGCGGCCCAGCCGCATTGGGAGAGCGGCAACCATGACGCCGCGGTGTGGGCTGCGGGAATCAACGTGAACACGAAACTGAAGAAGAAGGCCGAACGACCCGATCTAGGCGAGTCAAGACTCGTCGCGGCCGCATTCGGAACGCCGCCCCCCCGACCCCGGCCGTTCAAGACTGCGGCTCTGCGACCGAGCGAATCCCGATCTGTTCCGTGATCGGCACGTCGGCGCGATCCACCTTGGCCAGGGGCTCTTCTCCGGAATCCGGAACCCGCTGAATCATGTCGGTGCCGACGATCTGACCGAGCAGGAGGCGCTCGAGACGCTTGCGGCATGGAGTCTGTTCGCCCGGTGGGTCGACCGCGCTGTGGTCGCAATCGACGACCAGGAGGCCAACGACGCAGAGCCGGACGACAACAGCGTCGCCGAGGATTCGTGAGAACTTCTCTACTGACTCAAGGCGGCCTTCGGCCGCGTGCGCGGCCTCCGGGGTGTGCGGCCTGGCGGCCGGTCCCGCGACGTGCCGCGCAAATGAAGAAGAGCGCCCAGTCCGTAGACCAACGCTCAACTCACCTCGAGGCGCAGCAGGTCGAAACCCCGCGACCAGCCCTCATGCCGATACCCTGCCGCCCGTGGCAACCGCCGTCGACCAGATCGTCAGCTTCATCCCAATCGCCCTCCCCATCGCCGCCCTCGTCGGGCTCGTCTTCGTCGCCTGGCTCATCTGGCACCTCTGGCACGAGGTCGAGGCCATGGACCGCGCTCGGATGGTGTGTCTCGTTGCCGGCGTCATCTTCCTGATCCTCTACTTGGGACTCGACACACTCGACAAGTTCGGTATCTCCCTTCCACCACCTCCGTGACCGAGTTCTTTGGCTGAGGACGAGGGCGGAGGCAGCCTCGGCGCACGCTCTCCAGCCGTCGCCGAGTCGACAAGGCGTAGGCATTCGTACGTCAGGGGCAAGCCCCGAACCCCCGCCGATGGGGCCCAATCTCGGGAAGACTTAGCGATTACTCCTGCCAACTCGCTACCAGCCCGCTTGAGAGCTAGCAGGCCGAGGATGAGGCCGGGAGCCGCCCGGGACCAGGGCATCAGACGCGTAAGGAATCGCGTAAGGAATGCCGCTCGACACCCCGCACCAACCACAATGAACCGAACCATGCAGGACCACTCCCCACGGCTCAACATGTCGCCGTACACGGTGGCTCGGATTTATCAGCGGGTTGTAGGTTCAAGTCCTACATGGCGTACCAAACAAGGCTCCTGACCAGCGGTTTCGGTCAGGAGTTTCTTGCATTTCAGGCTCTCGACGCCCGACGCGTACGGAATGCGGTTCAGGATCATTCGCCGCTCGAAAATATGACCGCGACCCCGGAGCAGCCCCGAGGCCACGGCACCGGCGGCACGCATCGTGGTGTCACTGCCTGCGACCGGCCCTGAACCTCACAGCTCTGAGAAAGCCACGGACGAAGTCACCCAGACGGCTCCGTCGGCACCCAGCACGGTAACCATCTACATGCCCGCCAATGCGTCCGACCGGGCGCCGCCTTCTGCCCGATCTCGACCACTCCGGATCCTGGGCGTGGCGACTTCCTCCCGACGACCCATCATGTCAAAATGAGAATGATTCCTGATTCTAGGCGCGGATGAGTTCGTGGAGCGCCGAGGTGGCCGTCGGCCAGCCTGATCAGGCTTCTCGGACCTCGACCTTTCCACTGGACAAGGACATGCCCTGATGGCCTCGCCACTGAGCGACATCCTCCGGCCCGTACGCGGCCGCCTTCTCGCCTGTATTGCTCTGACCGTGGTCTCCACGGTCGCCGGGCTGGTGCCGATGATCGGCATCGTCGAGCTGGCCCGGATCCTGTTACCGGCCACCGGCGGCGGCAGCGTCGACGCCGACCGCGCCTGGCTGGTCGTCCAGGTGAGCCTGGCCGCGCTCGGCGTACGGCTGGCGACGATCCTGACCGCCTCCTGGCTCTCCCACGCCGCAGACCTGGACCTCTCGGTGCTGCTGCGGCGGAGCCTCGTCGCCCGGCTCGGCCGGGTGCCGTTGGCCTGGTTCACCGAGCGCTCTTCGGGGCAGGTGAAGAAGGCGGTCCAGGACGACGTGGCCGCGCTGCACCACCTGGTCGCGCACTCGGCGATGGAGCTGACCGCCGCCATCACGCTCCCGCTCACCGTGGCGGCGTACCTGCTCTCGGTCGACGTCACGATGGCGCTGGTCACCTGCGTCCCGCTCGTCGCCGGCATCATCGGCCTGCGGATCTCGATGCGCGGCGCGGCCGAGCTCTACCAGACGTACGACCGCGGGCTGGCCGAGCTCGGCTCGGCCGCGGTGGAGCTGGTCAACGGGATCACGGTGGTCAAGACCTTCGGCCGGGAGGGCCGTACGCACCGCCGGTTCACCGAGGTCGCGGGTCGTTTCGGCGGGTTCAACCGCGACTGGATGCGGCACTCCGCGCTCGGGATGCTGGTGATGGAGCTCGCCCTGACCCCGGTGCTCGCCCTCGCGCTCGTCGCCGTCGTCGGCTCGCTGCTGGTGCGCGGCGGCCACCTCGCCGCGATCGACCTGGTCCCGTTCCTGGTGCTGGGACTGACGATGACGGCACCGGTGACCGTGGCCGGGTACGCCGGTCGCGAGCTGCGCGAGGCGACCGGTGCCGCGCGGCGGATCCAGGAGCTGTTGGACACCCCGGAGCTCCCGGCGCCGACGACCGTCGCGAGTCCGGAGGGCGGCCGCGTCGAGCTGCGCGGGGTCGGCTTCGCCTACACGCCGGGCGGCAGGCTCGTGCTCGACGGGATCTCGCTGACCCTCGAACCCGGCACGGTGACCGCGCTCGTCGGCCCGTCGGGGTCGGGCAAGTCGACCCTGGCGAGGCTCCTCCCCCGTTTCGCGGATCCCACTCTCGGGTCGATCACCCTCGGCGGCTGCGACCTGCGCACCCTGACCAGCGAGCAGCTCTACGAGCGGGTCTCGTTCGTCTTCCAGGAGACCTCCCTGCTGCGTACCAGCGTCCGCGACAACATCCGGCTGGCGCGCCCCGACGCCTCCGACCAGGACGTACGTCACGCCGCGGCCGCGGCGCAGATCCTGGACCGTCTCGACGCCCTGCCGCGCGGACTGGACTCGGTGGTCGGCGAGGACGCACTGCTGTCCGGAGGCGAGCGGCAGCGGGTCGCGATCGCCCGGGCGATCCTGGCCGACACCCCGGTCCTGGTCCTCGACGAAGCCACCGCGGCGGCCGACCCGGAGTCGGAGGCGCAGGTTCAGCAGGCGCTCTCCCGGCTGGTCGCCGGACGTACCCTGCTCGTCATCGCCCACCGGCTCTCCACGATCACCGGCGCCGACCGGATCGTCGTCCTCGACTCCGGCCTGGTCGCCGAGTCCGGCACGCATGGCGAGCTGCTCGCCGCCGACGGCCTCTACGCGCGGCTGTGGCAGGCCGACCAGCGTGCCCACCTGGAACCCGTCCACACCCAGACCACCGAGGTGGCCCGATGATCTCCGTCGTACGCATGCTCAGCACCCTCCTCGACCACGACGGCCGCCGGCGGCTGCTGCGAGTGGTCGCCACCTTCGTCGCGACCGGGATCCTCCAGGGGCTCGCCTTCGCGGCGCTGGTGCCGCTGCTGGTCGCCCTCTTCGCCCAGGACTGGAACGGGGTGACGACCTGGGCGGTGGGGCTGATCGGGCTGCTGGTCGCCCACCACGTCCTGCTCGCCCTCGCCGACCTGGCCGGCTACGACCTGGCCTGCGACCTCCTCGACCGCACCCTGGCCCGGCTCGGGGAGCACGTCGCCCGGCTGCCGCTGGGGTGGTACGACGCCGACCGCACCGGGATGGTCGGCCGGATGGCGTCCAAGGGCGCGGCCGACATCTCCTCGATCCCCGGCCACCTGCTCCGGCCGATGACCTCGGCCGTGATCAGCCCGGTCACCGTGGTCGCCGCACTGCTGGTCCTGGAGTGGCGGCTCGGGGTGGCGCTGCTGGCCGGCGTGGTCCTGGTCTTCGCCGCGACCCGCCTGCTGAGCGTGATCATCGGGCGCTCCGAGGCCGGCTACGACGCCGCGATGGCCAACGGCTCGGCGCGGGTCGTGGAGTTCGCGCTCAACCAGCAGGCGCTGCGGGTCTTCGGCCGCACCGTCCACGGCAACGAGCTGGTCGAGGACGCCTTCGCCGCCCAGCGGGCGGCCAGCCGGCGGATGCTGGTGACCGGCTTCGGTGGTCGCGGACTCCAGCTGCTTGCCGTCCAGGCGCTGCTCACCGTGGTGGTCGCGCTCTCGGTCCACCTCGTCCTCGGCGGCACCCTCGCCGCCGCGACCGCGATAGGTCTGCTGGTGCTCAGCGTGCGGTTCGTGGAGTCGATGGTCGACCTCGGCGAGCTGTCCAGCGCCCTGCGGATCGCCCAGGGGTCCCTGCGCCGGATCCTGGACCTGCTCGAGACCGCCCCCCTCCCCGAGCCGTCCGTCCCCGGCACCCCGCGTGACGGCGCGGTGGAGATGAACGACGTCTCCTTCTCCTACGACGGCTCCACCCCGGTGCTGGACGGGGTGTCCTTCACCGCCCCGGCCCGCTCGCTCACCGCGATCGTCGGGCCCTCCGGATCCGGGAAGTCGACCCTGCTCCGGCTGGCCGCCCGGTTCCACGACGTCACCTCCGGGTCGGTGCGGGTCGGTGGTGTCGACGTTCGCGATCTGGGGACCGAAGCGCTGATGGCCGAGGTGTCCATCGTCTTCCAGGACGTCTACCTCTTCGAGGGCACCCTGCGGGACAACGTCCTGCTCGCCGCTCCCGACGCCGACCCGGCCAGACTGGACGAGGCCGCGCGGCTGGCCCGCGTCGACGACATCGTCGCCCGCCTTCCGCACGGCTGGGACACCCGCGTCGGTGAGGCCGGCTCCACGCTGTCCGGCGGCGAACGCCAGCGGGTCGCGATCTGCCGTGCGCTCCTCAAGGACGCCTCCGTGGTCCTCCTCGACGAGGCCACCGCGGCTCTCGACGCCGAGAACGAGGCGGCGGTGCAGGAGGCGCTGACCGCCTTGGCCGCCGACCGCACCGTCATCGTCATCGCCCACCGGCTCCAGACGGTGACCGCTGCCGACCAGATCCTCGTCCTCGACGGCGGCCGGATCGCCGAGCGCGGCAGCCACGCCGACCTGCTCGCGGCCGGAGGTCGCTACCGGGACTTCTGGCAGCAGCGTACGTCTGCGGCGGGCTGGCAGCTGGTCGGCGAACCGATCAGGTGAGTCACGGAGCGGCGACGGGAACCGCCACGTCCGTGCCTCCCTCCTTCGTGAATCGCGCACCCATCCGGAAGAACGACGGAGTTGCCACGAAGCGCCCGGCGAAGAGCGCCTCGCCCTGCTGGAAGAACGGCGAGGTACGCAGCATGGCCGAGGGCGCGAAGCCGAAGAGGTGAGCAACGGCGGCGACGTCGCCGGGCGAGTTCATCCGCATGAGCACGAGGTTGTCGCACTGCGATACGACCTGCTGATGAATCTTGTCGGGCCGCTGGGTCGAGAGCACCAGCCACAGCCCGTACTTCCGGCCCTCGGCCGCGATCTGCACGATGCGGTCCACCAGCGCCTGCTGCAACGCACCTGAAGCGTCCGCCGGACACAGGTTGTGGGCCTCGTCGATCACGATCAAGGTGGGAACCCGGCTGGTGCGTTCCGCCCACAAGCGCTCGAGGAGGTCGAGGCTGACCGCCATCGGCTCGTGCGGATCCTCGAAACCACTCAGGTCGAGCACCGTCGCTCGGCTCCCCGAGGACACGATCTCGGCGGCGGACGGCAGTTCGCCGGCCCAGACCTCCCAGCGGTCGAGGCCGAGGTTCTCGATCCGCTGACCGAGCGCGCGCTCGTCCGGGGCGCCCACCAAGAGCTTGCGGATCACCTGCTGCAAGTCGGACGAGGCCATCTCGTCCATGCGGTGGATCAAGAGGTTGTACTCCTCGCGATCGCGCATCGGATCGAGCTCGAGCAACGCCGCCTGGGCTCGGCGCGACATCGTGGAGAAGCGCAGCCTGAGCGGCTCATAGCCGGTCGTGTCTGCGCCCAGAACACGTACGGCCGTCGCGGACAGACGATCGGCAACTGCCGCCGGCGCGTCGGCACGCGGTTCGCCGAGGCTGACGAAGTCGGCGTTGGGGTCGAGCACGACGACCCGGAGCTCGGTGTTCAAGATCAGCCGCTCCAGCATCGCTCCGAGCGCATAGGTCTTGCCGGAGCCGCTCTGGCCGCACAGAAAGGTATGCCGGTTGAAGGCCCCAGGCCTCAGCAGAGCGGGGACCTCGTGGCCGGCGGACCTCCACGTGCCGAGCTCCAGCGTGGCACCGGAGATCTCCTGCAGTCGCTCGAGGTGCCGTGCGCTGGGCTCGGAGAGCCGGGCGTTGCGAAACGGCTGACGGCGCTCCGGCCGCGGTGCGCCGGTCTCGTCGAGCGGACCGAGCAGGATGCCGGACCCACCGTCATCCAGCACGGCCGGGTCGTTGCAGTCCAGAACCTGACCGAGCACCATCCCGCCGTCCTCCGTGGTCAGAACCACGATGTCGCCCGGAACGACGGCAAAGGTCTCCTGCCCGACGTACACGAAGGTGCGGCCATCTGACGAATGAGCGAGCAAGGCCTCAGAAGTGTTCACGTCTCCCCCGCAATCCCTGACGTTTCGCCGGCGGACGACCATCCGTGGCGTACCTCGACCTGTGGATCGTATCCCGCTGGATACCACGCCACCGCGACATCCGGCACGCTCGTACGCTCAGGAGATGCGCTCGGTCAGCGCCCGGCGAGTGTCGATCAGCCAGTCCTTGTAGTCGAGGTGCGCCTTGCGCAGCGCGGCACCCGGCCAGTCTGCGGGGAGCAGCTCGTCGGGCAGGACGGGATCCGCGAGCAGGTGGCATACGGAGGTGGCGCAGGCGGTGAACCGCAGCACGGGGTCGTCGGTGTCGGTGGCCGCCAGCAGCTCGCGGGCCCGGTCGGCCCAGCCGGCCAGGTCCCACAGCCGGCCGGCAAGCTCCGCGGGGTCGGTCGTGGGCCGCATCGTCAGCCGTTCGCACAGACCGGCGAGCTCATCGGACCACTCGAGGTCGAGGTTCGCCGGGCGTACCCACACGCCCTCACGCAGCTCGGCCAGACGGAGGTCGGTGAGCGTCGCCCGGAGGCTCGCCCTGTCGGCGGCAGAGCGGCCGGTGGCGGTCACCACGACCATGTCCCAGTCACCGTCCCAGGCGCCGGTCTGCACGTGGATCGCCGCCTCCTGCCGGCGCTGGCGGTGGCTCAACCTCTCGGAGAGCCGGTATCGCCCCTCCGCAGTTCGGACCAGGTCGTCGGCGGCGACCATGCGGGAGAGCGCGACCCGGACCGTCGTCTCCGAGAAGCCGACCAGACGGCCTCCCGCGACGAGCTCGCGGGCGGACAACGTCGGCACCTCGGCGCTCATGAGGAGGCCCAGGAGCGCCGAACGGGCGGACACAGGGCGAAGGACGCTCGCATCGGCATGGGTCGGTGACATCGCTGCGGATCTTACATGAATCCCGCACCCGCAGACGATGTGTTATTTACAGCATTGTCACAGCCGCAGAGGATCTGTAACGTCCCCGGGCATGAGCCTTACTGGACGCACCATCATCATGTCGGGCGGCAGCCGCGGCATCGGCCTGGCCGTGGGCATCGCCGCGGCCAAACTGGGAGCCAACGTCACGCTGCTGGCGAAGACGGACACACCCGACCCACGCCTCCCCGGCACCGTTCACACGGCGGCCGCTGAGATCGAGGAAGCGGGCGGGCAGGCGCTGGCGGTGGTCGGCGACGTCCGTGACGAGGCCTCGGTGGAGAACGCCGTCACACAGACCGTCGAGCGGTTCGGCGGCATCGACATCGTGCTCAACAACGCCTCCGCGATCGCGCTCGACGGCACCGAAGACCTGCCGATGAAGCGCTTCGACCTGATGACGCAGATCCAGCTGCGCGGGACGTACCTGCTCACCAGCAAGTCGCTTCCCCACCTGCGCGCATCGGCCAACCCGCACATCCTGTCGCTCTCGCCGCCGATCAACCTCGCGCCGCAGTGGCTCGGCGCACACCCGGCCTACACCCTGGCCAAGTACGGAATGAGTCTGCTGACGCTGAGCTGGGCGGCGGAGTACGCCGAGCACGGTATCGCCGCCAACTGCCTGTGGCCGGAGACCCTCATCGCCACGGCCGCGGTGCAGAACCTCCTCGGCGGCGACGCAGCGGTGGAGAGGTCGCGTACGCCCGAGATCGTCGCCGACGCCGCGGTGGAGATCCTGGGGCGCCCTTCGCGCGAGTGCACCGGCAACTCGTTCCTGGACGTGGACGTGCTTCGGGACGCTGGAGTCACGGACTTCTCCACGTACGGCGGAACCGGCGACCTGGAGTACGACATCTTCGTGGACCGGCCATGACCAGCCTCGTGCGAGAGCGGCGCGGAGACGTCGAGGTCCTCCGGCTCAACCGTCCCGAGAAGCGAAACGCCCTCGACACCCCGACGCTCCGCCTGTTCAACGACGCGTTGACAGAACTGTCCGATGACGGCGAGGTTCGCGCGGTCGTGCTCTCGACGACATCTCCCGATGCCTTCTGTGCAGGCGCGGACGTCACCGAATCGCTGGACGCGGGAGGCGGAGTCGCCCGGATGGAGGCGTTCGCCGAGCTCTACCGGCTCGTCGAGCAGGTGCCCGTGCCGACGATCGCTGTATGCGTCGGCAACTGCGTGGGCGCCGGCGCCGAGATCATCGCCGGCTGCGACCTGCGTGTGGCCGGGGACAACCTGAAGCTCGCCTGGGCCGGCGCCCGGCTGGGCGTTCCGGTCGGCCCGGCCCGACTGACTCAGCTCGTCGGCCTCTCCCGCGCCAAGGAGCTGATCTACACCGGGCGCCCGGTCGGGGCGGACGAGGCGGTCGCGACGGGCCTGGCCCTGCGTACGGCTCCTGCCGACGAAGCCGAGGCGGTCGCTCTCGAGCTGACAGGGCTCATCGCGCGCCAGTCGCCCGAGGGGATCCGCACCCTGAAGGAGATGTTCCGCGACCTCGAGGGCACTGCCGACCGCATCACCTACGAGAACGAACGGCTGATCGACTTCCAGAGGAACAGCGTCGGCCTGCCGCAGGGCTAGCCGACCTACCTGCGCGCGCGACTCACAGGGCACCGACGGCGCGGAGGACGAACTCCTCGATCCGCTCAGCCGGAAGATTGCGGGTGCCCAGCACGGCGTGGACGAGGGCGAGGGTGGCGTCGATGTCGGAGACGGCGAAGACGCCCTCCTCGGCGCCCTGCTCGAGGATCTCGGCGAGGACCTGTTCGACGGCGACGACGTGCTCACGGATCTCCTGGCGGGCCTCCTCGGGGAGCCCGCCGTAGACCTGGGGGCCGAAGCCCATGTGGAACTTCTCGCCGAGGGTGAGGTGGTTGCGTACGTAGATCCGCAGCCGTTCGGCTGGCTGCTCGCTCGCGGCGAGCTGAGCCTGGAGGGACGCGACGTACTCCGAGGTCTCGTGGGTCGCGAACGCGACCATCACCGCGTCGCGGTCCTTGAAGTGGTGGTAGATCGCGGTGCGTCCGATCTCCGCCCGCTGCGCCAGCTTCGACATGCTGATGGCGTCGTAGCTGCCCTCGGCCATCAGCTCCGCGAACGCCGCGAAGATCCGTTCGCGCACCAGCCTGCGGTGCTCGGGGACGTTCTCGGCGGCGATACGGGGCACGAGGACGAACCCTAGTTCACCTGCGATAGCGGTCGAGGCGAGCGCCGAGCTCCTCGAAGAGGGCCTGGTTGAGGCCGAAGGCGACCTGGACCTCCTCGACGATGCGGATCTTCTCCGCGGGGCCGAGGGGCAGCGCGTCGAGTCGGGCGCGGTAGCCGTCCTTGTAGGGCTTCGGCTTGGGGATCTCGGCGAACTCGTAGAACGCCACTCCCTCGCCGTCGAGCTCGAAGAACCGGTCGAGCAGCCGGCCGATCGCCTGGCCACCGGAGAGATCACCGAGGTAGCGCGTGTAGTGGTGGGCGGCGTAGAGACCGCCCCAGGCGCGGGTGGCCTCGATCCGAGCGACGTACGCATCGACGGCCGCCGACTCCACGGCGTCACCGTCGACACCGGGCGCCCACACGGCCAGGTCGGCATCGATCGAGGCCAGGCGCTCCAGGGCGACGTCATGGACGGCTTCGGCGACGGCATCCGTGGCGGCCAGGTCGCGGCCGACCGTCTCGAGCGCGACGTAGACCTTGCGCAGGCGCAGCAGATAGTCGGCGTACCCCTGCTCGTTGACCCGGCCGGCCAGCAGCTCCTCCATGAAGGAGGAGCTCTCGGCAGCCGTGTGCTGGATCCGGGAGCCCTCGCGCATCAGCGCGGAGAGTGGAGCGTCGTGCATCTCGTCGGCGAGGAGGGCGGACATATGGCTCCAGTCAGGGTCGGGCGGCAGCGATCGGCGGTCCGGCAAAGATCCTGACACACTGTCAGAAAGTCGGCAAGGCTTTGGTTAGGTAACCCTAACAAACTCGCGCCAGATCGGGTTGTGGAGATGCCTACAGCGCATTGTTCCCGAACCGGAGAGCGCAACGTGACGACCACAACTTGCCCAGGTGTCTCAGACGTTCGGGTAGCGATCATGAGGAAGATCAACAAGGGGTCCGACCAGGTGCTCGGAGACGACGTGTTGCCGGGGAAGTTACGGCCGATTTCACGGCCATCCGGGCCGTCTCGTACGCCTATGCACCCGCGATCCGACGTGGCTAAACTCCCCGCTTCGTCACGGCGAGTCACAGCAACCGGGGGGCTGCAGAGGCTGACTTCTACTCGTCGTGCCCTGTCATCGACAGTTATCAACACCATTGGAGAAGTCACTTGCGCTCCCCACTCTCGGTCCGCGGAGCCGCCCTTGCTGCGGCGACCGCGATGATCGGTCTTTCCGTGACCGCGGCCCCGGCGACTGCGGCGGAGAAGCCCCAGGCCAAGGCCTCGTCGGTCGCTCTGACCGTCAACGTGTCTGACAAGGTCAAGGTCGACACCGGTCGCTACACCGCCACCTACAACGGCAAGAAGACCGTCAACTCGGGCACCAACAAGCCCGCTCTTCCGCTCCTCGCGGGCGAGCAGCAGCTGCTCTCGGTCGGCGTCTTCGCCCAGGACGCGGCCGCCGCCCTCCAGAACGGCACCGTCTACTCCGGCGCCTGCTCGGCCCTGGCCGGCAAGGGCGCGACCCTCGTCGCCATCGGCGACGGCTCCAGCTGCGTGAAGCCGGGCGAGGCCGTCACGGTGAACCTCGCCGAGCTCGACCTCCAGAAGCTGGGCGCCACCACCGACTACCTGCTCAACGACGAGAGCAAGGACGTCCACGTCAAGCTCGGCCCGGTCAACGACCTGGTCCAGACCGTCGTCTCCGGCGTGCTCACCAAGGTCGGCGGCCTCTCGGTCGGCGTCGACCTCGACGCCGCGGAGAGCACCTGCATGGCGCAGGGCTCCACGTTCAAGGGCAAGACCCAGCTCAAGAACGCCGCCGTCACCGTCAACGTCCCCGGCAAGGGCGACATCAAGGTCGCCGACCTGCCGGCGAACCCGAAGAAGAACACGACGGTCGTCCCCGACCTCTCCCCGGTGACCGACGCTGTCCTCGGCCGCGTCGACACGCTGCTCCAGTCGGGCCTGAAGACCAGGGACGGGCTCGCCGGCCTGGACGTCTCGATCCGCGTCGACCTGATCGAGCACATCAAGGAGCAGCTCGCCGTGCTGCTCAAGGGCCTCGAGACCGACCTGGTCAAGCTCACCCTGAACAAGCAGGACAAGACCGCCAAGTCGCTCGAGGTGTCCGCTCTGGACATCAACGTCCTCGACGCCGTGAAGAAGGTCGGCGCCCCGACCGCTGCCAAGGTCGCCATCGGCACCAGCACCTGCGGCACCAACGGCCTCACCGCCTCCGAGGAGAAGGCTGCGGCCAGCGGTGACAAGAAGAACGTCGACGTCGTCGTCTCCGGCGACAAGTCCGACCCGGACACGAGCGTCCAGGCCAAGCCCGACAACGCCCCGGCCAACGCCGAGCTCAACCTGCTCTCGTCCCCGGCCGCCAAGGGCGGGTTCGCCGCAGGCGCGCTCGTGCTGCTCGTCGCCGCTGCTGCCGCCACACGGTGGTTCCTGCTGCGCCGGTCGCACGCCTGATCCGCTGATCAGGACTCCCCGGTAGGACCGTCGTAGAACCTGCGACACCCGCGTCCCGGGCCAAGGCTCCAGCCTCGGCCCGGGACGCGCTCGTCTTGTCGGAACGGGTGCAGGTTCTGGGCGGCGCGCCTGCGTGCCGCCCGCCGTGGGATCCGACAAGGTTGGGCCGCCCCCGATGCTCCCCAGAGCTCTTCCCCCATCTCTCTGGAGTCACCCCATGCTGCGCCCGCTGGCGACCCTGCTCGCCGTCGTACTCCTCTGCTCCGGCTGCGCCGAGGTCTCCCAGCCGGACACCGCCGTCCAAGCCGGATACGGCGCCGACAGCGGCGAGGAGGTCAGCCTTCCGCTGACCGAGGCCATCGCGAAGCTCCCCGTCGCCAAGGAGGTCACCTCCGGCTACGAGAGGGAGAAGTTCAATCACTGGGTCGACGCCGACGGCGACTGCCAGGACGCCCGCACCGAGGTGCTCCTCGAGGAGTCGAAGAAGAAGGCCCGCGGCAGGTGCGACGTCTCCAGGGGCGTATGGCTCTCCACGTACGACGGGGTCACCGTCAAGCGCCCCGGCGGCCTCGACATCGACCACATGGTCGCGCTCAAGGAGGGCTGGGAGTCCGGCGCCAACGCGTGGACGGACGAGCAGCGGGAGGCGTACGCGAACGACCTCGGTGACCCGCGCGCCCTCATCGCCGTCACCGCCGCGACCAACCGCAGCAAGGGCGACCAGGACCCGGCCGACTGGATGCCCGACGCCACGAGCTACCACTGCACGTACGTCGCCGACTGGGTCGCCGTGAAGATCCGCTGGAGCCTCTTCGTCGACCGTGCGGAGAAGGCCGCGATCGAGGACATCGCCGCCGGCTGCGACAGCCCCGAGATCACCGTACGCCTGGCCGGGCCGGCCCAGAGCGATCCTGCACCAAGCGACCCTGCCCCGAGCGACCCCGCCCCGGACTCGGGTGAGGATCCCCGCTTCGACACCTGCGCCAAGGCGACCGCGAAGGGCTACGGGCCCTACCGGAAGGGCCGCGACGCCGAGTACGCCTGGTACCGCGACGGCGACAAGGACGGCACGGTCTGCGACAGCTGACGCGACACCCGGATTCCGCAGGTCAGAAGCGATACCCCAGCCCGTAACGTACGAGGCTCCTCCGCCGTTGAGTGTGACGAACGTCAAAGGGAGGGATATTCACGTGCGCACAACACTCATCGCGCGGGGGGCCGCGGTGGCGGCTGCAGCCGCCATGGTTGCCTTGTCAGCCGCACCTGCGAGCGCCGCCACGGTGTCGCAGGCGTCCGCAACCGCGCTGAGCCTCGAGCTGGCCGGCACCGGAGCGACCGACTCAGGCACCTATGCCGTCACCAACGACGGCTCCACCGAGTCCGCCAAGGGCACCAACGAGCCGATCGTCACCGCGCTCGGTGGCCAGGACGCCATCCACGTCGGCACGCTGGCTCAGGACGCGGTCGCCAAGCGCAACGCCACCTCGGCCGCCTGCGCCGGCATCGCCGGCGACGGCGCGACCCTGGTCGCGGCCGGATCCGGCGACTGCCTCAGCGGCGGCGACAACGTCTCGCTCGATGCTGCCAGCCTCGACTTCAGCAACCTAAAGGTGATCCAGTCCGACCTCTTCCAGGGAGCCGACAGCCAGCTCCAGGAGCTCGGCAAGCCCGTCCAGGACCAGATCACCAGCGCGCTCGCGCAGCTCCTGGCCCCGCTGGTCGGCGGGTTGGACGGCGCCGGCCTCTACGTCGACCTCGGCGCCGTGCAGAGCAGCTGCACCGCCGACGACGACACCGCCTCGGGCGACAGCACCATCGCCGACTCCTCGGCCTACGTGGTCATGCCCGGCGGTGACCGGGTCACCCTCGTCGACCTGCCGGTCGAGCCCGCCGTGAACCAGAAGGTCGTCACCGACCTGTCCGGCGTGGTCGACGCGATCATGGCCGGTCTCCGCACCCAGCTCACCCAGGGCCTCGACGGGGCGCTCGGCGACCTCACCCAGGTCACCGACGTGATCCAGAAGCAGGTGCTCGCCACGCTCCTGACCTCCCTCGAGGAGCAGCTCGCGCCACTGAAGGACAACGTCCTCGACATCACCCTCAACGCTCAGGACAAGTCCCCCGGCGCGATCACGGTGACCGCGCTCGACGCCAAGATCCTCCCGGCCGCCGAGGCGTTCGTCGGCAGCAGCCTGGCGCACCTGACCATCGGCACCAGCCACTGTGGCCCGAACAGCCCGGTCACGAAGACGGTCGTCAACAACCCGCCGAAGGCAGCCAACCCGCCGGCCTCGGTCCCGACCGTCGTGACCGCCGGTGTGGAGAGCTACGACGACGGCAGCGCCGGACGCATCGCTCTGGTCACCCTGCTGCTCCTCGCGGCCGCGGGCGCCGGTGTGGCGACGTACGTCCGCATGTTGCGGCGTGGCTGACACCTCTGTTGACTCGCCGCCGCGGCTCGCCGCGGCGGCGGGTGGCCTCTGGACAGCGCTGGTCGTGCTCGCTGTCGCGATGGTGCTGGCCGGGCTGTTGTGGCCCAGCGGCAGCGCCGCCGTGGAGGTGCCGCCCGGCGCCCCGCAGCGCCTCGAGCTGCCCGGGCTGAACACGAAGGCGACGGTCGTCCCGATCCGCCTCGAGGGCGAGGTACTCGACCCGCCGCGCAACCCGCGCGAGATCGGCTGGTGGGTCGGCAGCGCCAAGCCCGGCTCAGCGCAGGGTCAGACGGTCGTCACCGGCCACACCGTGCACACCGGTGGCGGCAGCCTCAACAAGCTCGACCACATCGAGGAGGGGCAGGAGGTCGACATCGTCACCAAGGACGGGACCTTCCAGCACCAGGTCGACTCCGTCGAGGTGCTCAGCCGAGCGGAGCTGGCCGAGCAGGCCCAGCGGCTCTTCGGGCAGGACCATGGCGACGGCCGACTGGTGATCATCACCTGCACCGACTGGAACGGCTCGAGCTACGACAGCAACATCGTCGTGATGGCGCATCGGTTCAACGCACTACCTTCGTGACGCCGAGTCGGCGCATCTGACCCCGTGTCTGGCGAAGCGAAGCGAGCCAGAGGGGTCGGATGCGCCGACTCGGCACTAAAATCAGAGGTACAAGCCGGTAGATTCGTCAGCGATCCGCTCCGCGGCAACAGCGTGCACGTCGCGCTCCCGCATCAGGACGTACACCTCTCCGGCGACCTCGACCTCCGGCTTGTCATCGGCGTCGAAGAGCACCCGGTCACCGATCTCGACGGCCCGCGCGTGCGGACCGACCGCGACCACCCGTGACCAGGTGAGCCGCCGGGCCGCGCCCATGGCGGCCGTCGCCGGGATGACGATGCCGCCCGAGGAGCGACGCTCGCCGGCGTCGGACGCGACCTCGACCAGCACCCGGTCGTGGAGCATCTTGATGGGGGTCTTGTCGGTCACGTCCGTGTTGCCTTGCCGGTGGGGAGTGGTCAGTTGGCCTTGGTGATCTTACGCAGCGTGGCCATGAGCACGACGGTGCCCACCACCCCGCCGACGGTCTTCGCGATGTTGCCCATCTTCGGCTCACCGGAGACCGGGTCGACGTAGACCGCCTTGATGGCCGCCACCTGGCGCTGAACGATCGTCTTCGGGCTGCCCCGGTAGATCAGCTCGTCGATGGTGCCTGCGAGCCGCTCACGGATCTCTTCGATCTCGGACTCGAGCGAGGAAGTCTGGTCCTTGGACATGCGCAGACCTTAGCAACCGGCGTACGTCCACTGCGTGCTCCACCGCTGCGGTTCGCCTGGGAATGTTCGCTAGGTTGGCTCCATGACGCGTCTCGAGCCGGGCGATGTGGCCCCCGACTTCACTCTTCCCGACGACACCGGCGCGGAGGTCTCGCTCAGCAGCCTCCGCGGCCGCAAGGTGATCGTCTACTTCTACCCCGCCGCGATGACCCCCGGCTGCACCAAGCAGGCCTGCGACTTCACCGACTCGATCGACTCGCTGAAGGCCGCCGGCTACGAGGTCGTCGGCGTATCCAAGGACAAGCCCGCCAAGCTCGCGAAGTTCCGCGAGCGTGACGGGCTCACCATCACCCTGGCCTCCGACGAGGACCTCTCGGTCCACAAGGCGTACGACGCCTACGGCGAGAAGAAGCTCTACGGCAAGGTCGTCGAGGGCGTGATCCGCTCGACGTTCGTGGTCGACGAGGAGGGCAAGATCGAGGTCGCGCAGTACAACGTCAAGGCGACCGGTCACGTCGCCAAGCTCCGCCGCGACCTCGGCCTCGCCTCGTAGCTCTACTGCTGGTCGTCGGGCTTCTTGAAGTCAGGCGGAGGAGGTACGTCCTCCCCCGGGATCTCCTTCGGCTCGACGACCACGGGACCGGCGCCGGCACTCCACTTGGCACCGGTCTCCATCAGCCACTCGCCCGCCTGGGCGGCGACGTCGGTGGCGGCCGCGCCGACCTGGAGCAGACCCGAAAGGGCCTGGTTGCGCGGCGTGTCCGCGTCGGGTGCGGACGCCATCGCAGCCCTCTTGGCCTCGATCTGAGCCTTGAACTCGCCGGCCTTCTCGACGGTCTTCTCGCCGCCGGTGACAAGGTGAGGTGCTGACTTCACCTTGGCGTCCGCAACAGCGGGCTTGGCGCCCTCGACGCCCTTCTGGACGCCATCGCGCCAGTTGGACGCGTTGTCCTTGAACGACATGACTTCATCCCTCTCCTGGATGGGGTGGTGTTCTTCCATCCTTGAGGGTCCGGTGACCAATGTCCATGGGGATCGACCCTGGCCTGCCCCGGGTCGGACCCGGACTCTGTGTGCCGAAGGCGGGACTTGAACCCGCACGCCCTAGAGCACAGCATCCTAAGTGCTGCGTGTCTGCCAATTCCACCACTTCGGCCGAGCGGCGATCAGTCTAGAGACTGATCGCCGTTCGTGGTTAGCCGCCGGTCAGGCGACGTTGTACTTGTCGCCCTCGGCCTTCTCCGGAAGGGCCCAGAAGACGATCAGCACGATCCAGCCGATGCACGGCAGGAGCCAGAGCAGCTGCCACCAGCCGGAGCGGCCGGTGTCGTGCAGGCGTCGGGCACCGACCGAGAGGGACGGGACCAAGATGGCGAGCGCGAAGATGCCGCCGATGATGGAACCGGCGGTCGAGTCGGCGCCGAGGAGCAGGTTGATCGCCATGTTGACGACCACAGCAGCGCCCCAGGGCCACCAGAACTCGGACCGGCTGGCGCGGCCCTCGAAGGCGGCGTACTTCTTGAAGAAACGCACGATGGCGTCGCGGGGCGACGCACCGCGGAGCGGCTGGCTCAGCGAAACTTCGCCCACGGGGCCAGCACCGTACGGCTGCTGGGGCGGGGGCGGCGGGTAATCCGTCACTTCGGATTTCTCCTCATTGAGATGGGTTGGATGTGCGAAACCTAGTCGGGACGGACTCCGGGGTAAAGGACCGCTACCCCTAGGGTTGAGCCATGACCACGCTGGTCCTTGCCTCCAAGTCCCCCGCCCGGCTGCAGACGCTCCGCAGCGCAGGCGTCGAACCTGTGGTGATCGTCTCCGGTGTCGACGAGAGCAAGCTCGATGGACTGCCGCCGACGGAGCTGGCGCTCGGCCTCGCCGAGCTCAAGCGGGACGCCGTCGCCGGCCGTCCCGAGGTGCCCGAAGGGGCGCTCGTGCTGGGGTGCGACAGCGTCCTCGAGCTGGACGGGAAACCCCTGGGGAAGCCGCACGACCCCGAGGAGGCGACCCAGCGCTGGCGGGAGATGCGGGGGCGCAGCGGCGTACTCGTCTCCGGGCATGCCCTGGTCGACACCGCGACCGGCCGGCAGGTGTCGCGGACGGCTGCCACGACGGTGCACTTCGCCGACGTGAGCGACGAGGAGATCACGGCGTACGTTGCGACCGGCGAGCCGCTGCACGTCGCCGGCGCGTTCACGATCGACGGGCTCGGCGGGGCCTTCATCACCGGGATCGAGGGCGACCACCACAACGTGGTCGGGCTGAGCCTGCCGCTGCTACGCGACCTGCTCAGCCGGCTCGGTCACGCGTGGCCCGCTCTCTGGAACCGCTGACCGGCGCCCGACGCTCCGGCCCGATCAGGATCGTCTTGTCGTCGGTGAAGCCGAGCGCTGCCGCCTCCTCCTCGACGCTGCCGTAGACCTGCGTGTAGCGGATGGGGCGGCCGAAGACGAACTTCCGGAAGAGGAAGAACCGGGCGATCTGGCCCAGCAGCACGCCGACCACGTTCGCCGAGAGGTTGTCGGCGATCGCGCTGTCCCACCCGATCACGCTACGGGTGAGGTAGAGGCAACAGATCGGCAGCAGCATCGTGACCGCGTTGATCACGACATAGGCGGTGAACCCGCCGTCGGGGTGGTCGGAGACGCGGTGGCGGAACGTCCACCGACGGCTCAGGTCGTAGCTGATCAGCATGCCGACCGTATTGGCGATGATGTAGGCGGGGATCGGCTGTCCGTTCATCGGTCCGGCGCCCATGAAGAAGCCGTGGACCAGCCCGTTGAACAGCACGAAAGCGGCTGCTGTCGCGATTCCGCCGACCATCATGAAGCGGATCACTTCACCGAAGACGCGGGTGCGACGCAGCCGTCCCAGCAGCTGTCCCCCGAACACCATGTGGCCACAGTAAACGGTCAATGGTGAGATGGCTCTTGATTACTTCGCGGGTTTCGTTCAGCGTGCCGTAGGATTCGCCCCTATTCGACGGGGAGGCCGAGACCTCTGGCGAGCAGCATGCGCTGCACCTCGGAGGTGCCCTCGCCGATCTCCAGGATCTTCGCGTCGCGGTAGAAGCGGGCCACCGGGTACTCCTCCATGAACCCGTAGCCACCGAAGACCTGGGTGGCGATGCGGGTCGCGGTGACGGCCGACTCGGTGGCGTACAGCTTGGCGGCGGCAGCCGCCTGCTTGAACTCCTTCATCGTCACGGCACCCGAGTCCAGCCCGGACTTCATGGCGGCGGCCTCGTACGTCAGCAGGCGCGACGCCCGCAGCATGACCTCGAGGTCGGCGATCTGGAAGGCGACGCCCTGCTTGCGGCCGATCGGGCCGCCGAAGGTCTGCCGCTCCCCCGCGTACTCGAGCGCCATGTCGAGGCAGGCCTGGATGCAGCCGACCGCGAGCGCGGCGATCGCGACGCGGCCGTCGTCGAGGGTGGCGAGGAACTGGGCGTAGCCGCGGCCACGCTCGCCGAGGAGGTGGTCGGCCGGCACCCGGGCGCCGTCGAAGGAGAGCGGGTGGGTGTCGGAGGCGTGCCAGCCGAGCTTGTCGTACGCCTTCTCGGCGGTGAACCCGGGTGTGCCCGAGGGGATCATGATGGTGCTGATCTCGGGCTTGCCGTTGTCACGGGTCCCGGTGCGCGCGGTGACGGTGACGACCGAGGTGATCGAGGAGCCGGAGTTGGTGATGAACTGCTTGGCACCGTCGACGACCCACTCCTCGCCGTCGAGGACGGCCTTCGTGGCGGTCGCGCCGGCGTCGGAGCCGGCACCCGGCTCGGTCAGCCCGAACCCGGCCAGCTTCTTGCCCGCGACGAGGTCGGGGAGCCAGCGCTCCTTCTGCTCGTCGGTGCCGTAGGTGAGGATCGGGTTGATGCCCAGACCGACGGCGGCCTCGAGCGTGATCCCGATCGACTGGTCGACGCGGCCGAGCTCCTCGATCGCGACGCAGAGCGCGACGAGGTCACCCTCGCCTCCGCCGTACGCCTCGGGGGCGGTCAGGCCGAACAGGCCCAGATCACCCATCTTGTGGACCACGTCGACGGGGAAGTGATGGTCGCGGTCCCACTGCGAGGCATGGGGCGCGATCTCCTTCTGGGCGAAGTCACGGACGACAGCACGCAACTCTTCGTGCTCGGGCTGGAGAAAAGCGGTCACGCGCCCCAGGTTAGCGGTTATTAACCTGGGGCGCGAGATCCGCGTCACATCTGGGTCAGATCAGGCTCAGCGGAACGTGCCCGTCGAGACCGTCCCAGCGATGCGCCGCTGGAAGATCAGGTAGACGACCAGCACCGGAAGCACGGTCAGCACCACCCCGGCGAAGAGCGCGCCGAAGTCGACGTTGTAACCCGCCTGGGAGGAGAACGACGCCATGCCCTGGGTGAGCACGTAGTTGTTCCGGTCGGTGTTGAGCGCCACCGGCAGCAGGAACTGGTTCCACAGCCCGAGGAAGTTGAAGATCGCCACCCCGGCCATCCCAGGTGCGGCCATCGGCAGCATGATCTGGAAGAACGTGCGCCACTCGCCCGCACCGTCCATCATCGCGGCCTCGTAGACGTCGTCGGGCAACGTCTTGAAGAAGGCGTAGAGGAAGAAGACGGTGAACGGCAGCGCGTAGGCGACGTACGTCAGGATCAGCCCGGGCAGCGTGTTGAGCAGCCCGAAGCCCTGGAGCACGAAGAACAGCGGCACGATGACCAGGAAGACCGGGAAGGTCAGCCCAGCCAGCATCGTGTAGTAGATGACCCTGCGGCCGAAGAACTCGAACCGCGCCAGCACGTAGGCGCACATCGCCCCCAGCAGCATCACCAGCACCAAGGCGGTGCCGACGACGATGACGGTGTTGAAGAAGTACGTCCCGATGCCGGCCTTGGTCCAGGCGCTGACGTAGTTGTCGAAGTTCCACTCCGCGGGCAGGGAGAACGGCGAGGAGAGGATCTCCTTCGACGTCTTGAACGAGGAGAGCACCACCCAGCAGAAGGGCACGATGACGATGACCGACCAGATGATCAGCATCGTGTGCGAGGTGCCGGCGACCAGTGCGTCGCCGGGCGTACGTCGCCCGCCTTCGGAGCGGGTGGCGGCTGGCTTGTCCAGAGTGACGGCACTCATCGGGCCACCTCCGTAGCGCAAGCGCCGAAATACGGACGCGGCCCGATGAAAGATCCAATGTTCGCTCGCTTACGCTCGCTCATCGTCGTACCTCGGCTTTCTTGTCCCGGCCGCCGGCGAAGTGGAAGACGACGAAGACCAGGGCGGCGAAGAGCAGCGTGACCAGGGCGAGCACCACGCCCATCGAGGTGGCGTAGCCGAACTGGCTCTTCTTGAAGGCGGTGTTCATCAGGTGCTGGCTCATCGTGAGCGTGCTGTTGGCAGGGCCGCCGCCAGGGGCGAGCGCCGCCATGAAGACGTACGCATCGAGGGTGAGGATCCCCAGGTAGATGTAGGCCGTCTGCACGTTGTCACGGATCGAGGGCAGCGTGATCGAGATGGCGGTGCGGAAGCGACCGGCACCGTCGATGCGCGCAGCCTCGTAGATCTCCGCGGGTACGCCCTTGATGGCGGCCACGAAGAGCACGGTGTAGAAGCCGATGCTCGCCCAGATGATCACGAACATGGAGGCCGGCATCGCCGCACGCACCTCACCGAGCCAGGCGTAGTCCTTGAACCCGTCGAGACCGACGCCGGTGAGCATGCCGTTGAGCAGGCCTGCTGCGGGGTCGTAGACCTGAGCCCAGAGGAGACCGATGACGACGGCCGGGACGGCGTAGGGGAAGAACGAGACGACCCGGTAGAAACCGGACCCGTTCAGACCTCGGACCTGACCGGTGCTGGGCCCCGCGGTGGTCACGACCACCGCGATCGCCAGCGCCGCGACCAGAGTCACGAACGGCACCACGATCGTCAGCAGTACGTTGTTGCGCAGCGCCTTGAGGAAGGTGTCGTCGTCGAGCAGCTTGGCGTAGTTGTCCAGGCCGACGAAGTTCATGACCGGAGAGAAACCGGTCCAGTCGGTGAGCGAGTAGAAGAGGGCCTGCCCGATCGGGACCACGACGAAGATGACGAAGACCGCGACCGGAAGGCCGAGGAAGACCGTCATGAACAGTGCCCGGTCGAGGGTGAGCTTGCGGCGGCGCCGGCCGGGGGCGGCCCCCCAAGGATTCTCCTCGGAGGGGCCGCCGGCCGTCTGGGCCATCGTGGTTGATGGGTCCGGCATGGTGTCAGGAAACCTTGAGCTTCTCGATCGATGAGTCGTCGGCGACCTTGTCGAAGATGCCCTGGACTGCCTTGGTCAGGCCCTTGACGTCGAGGTCGCCGGAGAGGAACGAGTTCCACACGACGAGCTCGTCGGCGTTGGTGCCGTAGTAGTCGTAGAACTGGAAGTTGAAGGTGTTCTCACCAGCGGCGTCGAGCATCGCGCTCTGCGACTTCAGGGCCGCGGAGCCGAACCCGTCAGCAGGGATGGTGTCCTTGACGATGGTCGGCGCGAGCTTCGTCTTGGCGAAGTTGGTCGCGGCCTCCTTCGACAGCATGGCGCGCAGGATCTCCTTGCCACCGGCCGGGTTCTTCGCCTTGCTCGGGACGATGAACGCCTCGCCGGCCGCGGCACGGACGGCCTCGTACGGCAGCGCCGGGCTGTCGCTGAGGACGAACTCCGGGATGCCGGTCATCTCGAAGCCCTCCTTGGTGGCGTCCTTCATCTCGTTCTCGATCCAGCCGCCGCTCGGGTAGAGGAGCGCCTGCTGGTCGTTGGACCACTTGGCCTGCGCGGCGGTGAACTGGGTGCCGGCGCCGCCCGGGATGAACATGTCCTGGCTGACCATCTCGCCGAGCTTGCCCAGGATGTCCTGGATGACCTGGTGGGACCAGATGCCCTTCTCGAGGTTCTCGAGCCCGAGGCGCACCTCGTCGCCGCCCTCCTTGGCCGCCGAGTCGATCACCAGGGTGCGGTAGTAGGTCGCCGCCTCCTTGCCCCAGGTCCAGAGGTACTTCTTCTTGGCCTTGGCCTTGGCACCCAGGTCGAGCGCCTCGTCCCAGGTCTTCGGCGCGGTCCAGCCGTTCTCCTCGAAGAGCGAGGCGGAGTACCACACGCCGTAGAGGGTCATGACGTAGTTGATCGCCACGAACCGGTCGCTGTAGGTGCCGGGGACCTTGACGTTCGGGTAGAGGGTGTCCTCGATCTTGACGCCCTCGTAGCTGTCCGCCTCGAAGACGTCGTCGAGCTCCTCGAGCTGGGCGGCGATCGAGCTGAAGCCGATCAGGTCCGCACCCGAGTTGTCGATCAGGTCCGGGGGCGTGCCGCCGACGAAGCGCGGCTGCAGCTCCGTGGCGATCTTGGTGGTGGCGCTGACCTTGAGGTCGGCGTCAGCGAACTCCTTGCCGACGATGCCGGCGGCGAACTCGACGTAGTCGTAGCCGTAGCCACCGTCGAAGATCACTGCGTCGACGGTGCCGTCCTTGGGCATGCCGAACGGGTTCGACGCGGACTTGGTGCCACCGCCGGAGTTGTCGGTGTCGCTACCGGGCGCGCCACACGCGGCGAGCGCTCCAGAGAACGACACGAGCGCCGCGCCGGCGAGGGTGCCGCGCAGAAGGGTCCGGCGGTCGAGCCGGTGAAGCTGCTGGGACATCGTGCTGCCTTCTTTCGGGTGGTTTCCTCGTTACTTCTTCATTACGGGTGTTCAGGCCATGCTTCCGATGCGTTCGCCGTAGCGAGCCTTCAACGCATCGTTGTGCTCATCGCCACCCGGGATATTGGCGGAGAGATAGAGGGGCGGGGTCTCGCCGGTCTCCTCGATCCTCGCGGCGGTGGCGAGGGTCAGGAGCTGGGCGATGTAGGCCGCCGTGATGGAGGAGACGGCACCGGCGAGCACGCCGCCGTCGCCGACCGGGACGGTGGCATCGCCGAACGGAGCCAGGTTGTCGATCACCACGTCGGCGATCTCGGCCAGGCGCTTGCCGCTGGGGTGCTTGGGGGTGACCGCGTTGGTGTGCTCGAGGCTGGTCACCGCGATCACCGTGTGGCCCTCCTCCTTCGCCCGCAGCGCGATGCCGACGATCGAGCCGTTGACACCGGAGTTGGACGCGATCAGGAAGACGTCCTCCGGGTGGAACTCGTGGAGCTCCCAGAGCTCGTTGGCGATGTTGGTGTCACGCTCGAGGAGGCCGCCCTTGAGATCGCTCGCCGGCCGGTCGCCCTTGAGGACCGTGTCACGCAGAGCGATGGCGTGGGTGGGGATCAGACCACCGGCCCGTCCGGCGATCTCCATCGCGAACGCCTGCGAGTGGCCGGTGCCGAACGCCTGCAGCACACCGCCGTTGCGGATGCTGCCGACCATCGCCTCGACCGCCTCGTCGAGGCCACCGGATTGCGCCATCGACTGCAGCTCGGACAGGCGTGTGCGAACCTGCTCATCGAAGGCTCCGAACACGTCTCTGGTCAATTAGTCCACCCACCTAGCAAACTCCGGCCGCGACCGTATGTCGAGGCCTGCGCTCGAAAACTATTTGGAGAGAGTACGCCTGGCAATGGTTTTCTGTTACGAAACGGTGTCAATGAATGACAACTACTTGGGACTCGACGCGGGAGGCACCAGCACTCGCGCCGTCGTGGTCACCTCAGACGGCCGGTGCACAGGCATCGGCAAGGCCGGCAGCGGCAACCCGACCTCGGCCGGTGTCGACGCTGCCACGACGGCGATCCGGGCGGCGGTGACACAGGCTGTGACCTCCGCGAATGCCGGTCAGCTCGCCGGCGCGGCCCTGGCGGTGGCGGGCGCGGGCAACGCCGGCCACCGGGCCGCGATCGTGGCCGTCCTCGCCGACCTGGTCGCGGCGGAGCCGGTCTTCGACTTCGATGTGCTGGCTGCGTACTTCTCGGGGACGGCGGCGCCGGACGGCTATGTGCTGCTCTCTGGCACGGGGGCGTCGGCGGTGCGGGTCGAGGACGGCCGGCTCGCGGGGATCTCGGACGGACTGGGCTGGCTGCTCGGGGACGTCGGCTCGGGCTTCTGGCTGGGCCGAGAGGTCGTACGTGCCGGGCTGGCGCCGCTCGACGGGCGCGGCGCCACCACGGCGCTGACCGGCCTGATGCTCGACCGGCTCGGCACCGTCCGGGACGAACGGCCACAAGGCGGACGGACCGGGACCCTCGTCGCCGCGACGGCGGCGCTCTACGCGATGCCGCCGCTGCGGCTGGCGGACTTCGCCGCGCTCGTCTTCACCGCGGCGGATGCCGGTGACGAGGTCGCCGCGGGCATCCTCGATCGGGCGGCCGCGGGGCTGGCGGAGACGCTGGCGGCGGTGCGTACGCCTGATGTCGAGGGGCCGTTGGTCGCAGCCGGGAGCGTCCTGGCCCGGCAGCCCGACTTCGCCGCGCGGGTCGCTCCCGGGGCGGTCGTGGCGACCGACGGCCTGGCCGGAGCGGCCGTGCTGGCCCTGCGGCATGCGGGCGTGCTCGTCGACGATGCCGTGTACCGTCGAGTAACCTCCTCGCTCGCTCAGCTCAGCGAGGTGTGACAATCGTTACGACGAAGTCCAAGCAGTCACGATCGAGGAGTTCTCGTTGAGCAAGCCATTGACCAAGGTCCTGGTCGCCAACCGCGGTGAGATCGCGGTTCGAGTGATCCGTGCATGCAAGGACGCCGGGATCGGGTCGGTCGCGATCTATGCCGACCCGGACCGTGACGCGCTGTTCGTGCGGCTGGCCGATGAGTCCTACGCCCTCGGCGGGGCGACCCCCGCGGAGTCGTACCTCTCGATCGAGAAGATCCTCGACGTCGCGGCCCGTTCGGGTGCGGACTCGGTCCACCCCGGCTACGGGTTCCTCGCCGAGAACGCCGACTTCGCCAAGGCCGTGATCGAGGCGGGTCTGACCTGGATCGGGCCCTCCCCCGAGGCCATCGATGCGCTGGGCGACAAGGCCAAGGCCAAGCAGATCGCTTTGAAGGCCGGGGCGCCGTTGGCGCCGGGTCTCAAGGACCCGGTCAAGGACGCCTCCGAGATCGTCGCCTTCGCGCAAGAGTATGGCCTGCCGGTCGCGATCAAGGCCGTCTTCGGTGGCGGTGGCCGCGGCCTCAAGGTCGCCCGGACCCTGGAGGAGATCCCCGACCTGTACGAGTCCGCGGTCCGCGAAGCCGTCGGCGCGTTCGGGCGCGGTGAGTGTCTGGTGGAGAAGTTCCTCGACAAACCCCGCCACGTCGAGACCCAGTGCCTGGCCGACACCCACGGCAACGTGGTCGTGGTCTCCACCCGGGACTGCTCCCTGCAGCGCCGCCACCAGAAACTGGTCGAGGAAGCCCCCGCCCCGTTCCTGACCGAGGAACAGAACAAACGCCTCTATGAGTCCTCCAAGGCCATCCTTCGCGAGGCCGGCTACGTCGGCGCCGGGACCTGTGAGTTCCTGGTCGCCGCCGACGGCACCATCTCCTTCCTCGAGGTCAACACCCGCCTCCAGGTCGAACACTGCGTCTCCGAAGAAGTCACCGGCCTCGACCTGGTCCGGGAGATGTTCCGCATCGCGGCCGGTGAAGAGCTCGGCTATGACGACCCCGAGGTCCGCGGCCACTCCATCGAGTACCGCATCAACGCTGAGGACGGCGGCAACAACTTCATGCCGGCGCCGGGGACCCTGACCGAGTGGGCTCCGCCGGCCGGGCCGGGTGTCCGTCTGGATGGGGGCTATGAGAAGGGTGAGACCATCCCGGGCGCCTTCGACTCCCT
>NZ_JBEPDH010000023.1:0-108838 GCF_040300245.1 Nocardioides sp. NPDC000445
TGCGCACCCCCGGCGGGCCGCCGTTCAAACACCCTCCCCCTCTCGGCCGACGTACGTGACGCCTCGACCGACCGGGGTGACGTCTCGGCTAGAGCTTGATGCCCAGCGCCGCGTCGACGACCTTCGCGATCGTCTCGCCGGCGAGAGCGTCGGAGGTCTCGGCGAGACCGCCCTCACCGAGGGTGGCGGCGACCCAGGCGTCGACGGCCTCGACCGCACGCGGGGCGTCGAGGTCGTCGGCCAGAGCGCCGAGGACCGTCTCGACGACCGGGGCCGCGGGAGCGCCACGACCGAGGGCTGCGGCCTTGCGCCACTCGGCGATCTTGTCGACGGCGTCGAAGAGCTTGGCGTCGGTCCACTCCCAGTCGTCGCGGTAGTGGTGGCCCAGCAGCACCAGCCGGATCGCCATCGGGTCGATCTCGGAGTTGCGCAGGGCGGAGACGAAGACCAGGTTGCCGCGCGACTTGGACATCTTGTGGCCGTCGTAGGCCACCATCCCGCCGTGGGTGTAGATCTCGGCGAAGTCCTTGCCGGCCGACCGCGCGTGAGAGCCGGACATCTCGTGGTGCGGGAAGACCAGGTCGGAGCCGCCGGCCTGGACGGTGAACCCGGCACCGAGGTGCTCCAGGGCGATCGCGGTGCACTCGATGTGCCAGCCGGGACGGCCGGGACCGTACGGCGAGGGCCAGGCCGGCTCGCCGGGACGCTCGGCACGCCACAGCAGCGGGTCGAGCGGGTCCTTCTTGCCGGCCCGCTCGGGGTCGCCGCCACGCTCACCGAAGAGCTCCAGCATCTCCGTACGCGACATCCGGGACTCGGCGCCGAACTCCTCGTCGACGGCCACCGAGGCGTAGACGTCCTCGTCGACCTTGTAGATCGCACCGGCCTCCTCGAGCTCACCGATCAGCGAGAGCACCAGCGGGATCGACTCGACCGCGCCGATGTAGTGCTGCGGCGGTACGACCCGCAGCGCCTCCATGTCCTGTCGGAACAGCTCGGTCTCGCGCTCGGCGAGCGCCTCCCACTCGATCCCGACCTTGTCGGCGCGCTCGAGCAGCGGGTCGTCGACGTCGGTGACGTTCTGGGTGTAGCCGACCTCGTAGCCGGCGTTGAGCCACGCCCGGTGGAGCAGGTCGAAGGCGACGTAGGTGTTGGCGTGGCCGATGTGGGTCGCGTCGTAGGGCGTGATGCCACAGACGTACAGCGAACGCCGCCCCTGACCCTCCGTCGGGACGACCGCGTCCCGCTGATGGTCATAGAGCTGCACCTCGGGCCCTTTGACGGACAGTTCTGGGACTTCGGGTGCAGACCATGCGCGCATGGGTGCAGCCTACTTGGCGGGGACCACCAGTCTCAGAAGGGCGGCCACGGGATGACATGGCGGTCGTACTCGGGCCGCGGGAAGACCCCCTCGGCGAGCAGGGTCTCGCAGCGCCGGCCGAGCGCGTCGACCTCCCGACCCGTCAAGTACGCAGCCAGCTCCCGCCCCAGCGCACCGTCGAGCCCCGAGTGGACCGCCCGGATGCCGGCGAGCTCCTCGTCGGCGAAGCCCTGCCCCCGCCATCCCCACAGGATGGTGCGCAGCTTCGGCTCCTCGTGGAAGGTCAGCCCGTGGTCGCAGCCGTATCGGCGCCCACCGGAGACCGGCAGGACGTGGCCGCCCTTGCGGTCGGCGTTGTTGGTGATCGCGTCGAAGACCGCCATCCGTCGCAGCCCGGGCGTGTCCTCGTGAGCCAGGGTGACGACCCGGTCCCGATCGTCGAAGCCGTCGAAGACCCGGAGGTAGCCGTCCGGCACCTCCCCCTCCGGCACGATGGTGACCGGCTCGACGCTCTCGTCGGCGTGGACCCAGCGCTGGATCATCCCCGGGCCGTGCGGCCCGTCGCCGAGCCAGGTCTCGGGGACCACCGACCATCCCAGCGTCTGCGAGACGAGGTACGCGGCGACCTCGCGGTGCGCGAGCTGCCCGTCGGGAAAGTCCCACAGCGGCCGCTCCCCCGCGATCGGCTTGTAGACCACCTCGGACTCGCCGAGCGTGGCCAGGAACGTCGCGTTGGAGGCCGTGGTCAGCCGCCCGACGAGCTCCAGCGTCCCCTCGTTCTCGGGGGCACTGCGAGCGATCTCCGGAGCCGGATCCACAGGCTCAGACCGGGTCACGCCGCTTGAACCCGTTCGCCCGGACACACAGGTGTCCCTCGGGGTCGATCGGGCTGCCGCAGAACGGGCAGTTGGGGCGTCCGGCGCCCAGCACCGCCTCGGCCCGCTTGACGAAGGCACGGGCGTTGCGCGGAGCGATCCGCACCAGGAGCACCTCGTCGGGCTCCGGCTCCTCCAGCTCGATCGCCGCCACCGCGTCCTCGTCGACCAGCTGGCCCGACTCATCGACCTCGGCGATGATCTCGGTCTCGCTGATCGGAAAGACCTCGAGGACGACCTTGTCCTCGTCGGGGTCCCAGGCCAGCGTCATCGTGCCGGCCCGGAACTCCTCCTCGATCGGCTGCTCCAGCGGGCCGTTGTCGTCGAGGTCGTAGGGAGCGATCGCCGGCACCACGGCGGGCGCCGACTTCATCACCTCGTCGAGGAGCTCGTCGAGCCGCTCGGCGAGCACCGTGACCTGCTGCTTCTCCAGGGCCACGGAGACGACTCGCGCTCCCTCACGCGCCTGGAGGAAGAACGTACGCGCCCCGGGCTCGCCGACGGTGCCGACGACGAATCGCTCGGGCGGGTCGAAGGCGTGCATCACAGGCATGGTCAAACCTTATCCAGACCAGCCTCAGGACCCGAGCCACCGCCCACGACCGCATCGTCGCTGCGACGGCGCGACGACTTGCGCCCCTTCTTCGCGGGCGGCTTCGGGGCCAGCCAGGACAGGTCGCCGGCATGCGTGTTCGTGGCCAGGACGGAGGGTCGCCCCTCGCCGTAGCGGACGACCGAGATCGAGGCCGGGTCGACGTGCAGCCGCTGGAAGAGGTCCAGGTGCATCCCGAGCGCATCGGCCAGGATCGACTTGATCAGGTCGCCGTGGCTCACGCACAGCCAGACCGCCGCGTCGCCGTGCGCGGCCGTGACGGCGGCGTCGTGGCGGCGTACGGCCTCGACCCCTCGGGCCTGCATGGCGGCCATCGACTCGCCGCCGGGGAAGGTGACCGCGGAGGGCTGGGTCTGGACCGTCTTCCACAGCTTGCGACGCGCCAGCGTGGTGATCTTCTCTCCCTGCCACTCGCCGTAGTCGCACTCGGAGACGCCGTCCTCGACGACGACGGTGGGCTGCTCGGCGCGACCCTCCAGGATCACCGACAGGGTCTGCTGGCAGCGCTCCATCGGGCTGGTCACCGCGAGCGCCAGGGGGACCGGCGCGATCCGCTCGGCCGCTCTGCCAGCCTGCTCCACGCCACGCTCGTCCAGCCTCACCCCAGGAAGCCGGCCGGCCAGGGTGCCGGATGCGTTCGCCGTCGTACGGCCGTGTCTCACCAGGATCATCGTCGCCACGACTGGCGACCCTATCCACACCGGTGAAGCCGTCCCACAATGCCGCGCAGCATGCCCTAACCTGACAACGTGATCGTCGACAGCGCTCTCTACCGCGGCGGTGCGCGCGACAGGATCGACTGCGCACCGCACGACTACGCCACGCTGCGCGGCGGCGTGAAGGACGAGGGCGACTTCGTCTGGCTCGGGCTCTACCAGCCCAGCCAGTACGAGCTCGAGGAGGTCGCGGAGGCCTTCGGGCTGCATCCGCTCGCCGTCGAGGACGCGCTGACCGCCCACCAGCGGCCCAAGCTGGAGCGCTACGAGGGCGGGATGTTCCTGGTTGTGAAGACGCTCTGGTACGTCGACTCCGAGGACGCCGTCGAGACGGGCGAGGTCGCCTTCTTCATCGGCCCCGACTACGTGATCACGGTCCGCCACGGTCGCGGAACCCGGCTCGCGCCGGCCCGTGAGCTGCTGGAGAACAGCGACGAGCAGCTCCTCAGCGAGGGTCCCTACTCCGCGGTCCACGCGGTGGTCGACTACATCGTGGACGGCTACGTGGACGTCGCCACCGAGCTCACCAAGGACGTCGACGAGGTCGAGACCTCGGTCTTCTCCGACCAGCGCACCCACGACTCGGCCCGGATCTACCGGCTCCGCCGGGAGATCGCCGAGGTACGCCGCGCGGTGATGCCGCTGCGCGAGCCGGTGCGCCGCTTCGCCAACGGCGAGGGCGGGATCGACCCCGACCTGCGCCCCTACTTCCGCGACGTCCTCGACCATCTCGCCTCGATCGTGGAGTCGATCGAGAATCTCGAGACGTTGCTGTCCTCCGCCTTCGAGGCCCACCTGGCGCAACTCTCGCTGCAGCAGAACGACGACATGCGCAAGATCTCGGCGGGCGCGGCGATGATCGTGGTGCCGACCCTCATCGCCGGGATCTACGGGATGAACTTCACCCACATGCCCGAGCTCGACTGGAGGTTCGGCTACCCGTTCGCGCTGCTGCTGATGGCTGGCGTGATCACCGGGATGTGGATCTTCTTCCGCAAATCCGGCTGGTTCTGACCCGCGTCGCTACCCTCTGCGCCACCAGCCGCGCTGCCGGTGCTCTGCCGCCTCGCGTGCACACTCCCGGAGCTCGTAGGCCACGGCTCGATACACGGTGGCCCACTGCTCCCCCGTGAGCCCGCCGACCTGAAGGTCGCTGCTCCGCGCGCTCAAGAAGACCTGTGCGTCTTCGACGTACTTCTCGGCTTTCGCTTCGAGCCACGCTACGTGGTGCGGGGTGGTACTCATTGCAGCCAGTCTTCCACGTTTGACCGTCCTGGCGCCGCGTGTCCGCCCTGCAATCCCGGTTTACGCCGTTTCGCGCCTAGTCGAGCTGCTTGACCGGACGGGCCTCGAGATGCTCCCGGTCGCACCACAGAGAGAGGTCGTCGGCGAACTCCGACTCGGCCTCGCCACCCTGCGAGTCGAGCTGCTCGCCCTGGTTCCACTCGGTGAGCATCGCCGCGTCGTCGTAGCCGGCCGGCATCCGCGGGCCCTGGTAGCGGACCGCGACGACCTCCTTCTCGCGCACCGAGATCATCCAGGCCCAGCCCGCGTCGTCGCCCTCGGCCGGCTGCCAGGCGAAGACCAGCGGGCCCCGTTCGCCCTTCGTGGTGACGCAGTGCTTACGCAACGCCGGCGCGGAGCAGGGCTCGCGGGTCATCCAGGCGGGCGGTGACGGCGCGGCGAGGACGTCGATGTCGGCATCCGGCATGCCCGTGAAGTCAGGTGAGGAGCGCTGCAGCAGCCGCCCTCCGATGGCGCCGGGGCCGAACCGCTCGCGCAGCGGGGACCGGATGACGCCCTGGTAGTAGCCGTAGCCACCCCGGCCGCCGACATAGGCCTGGGCGATGCCGTGGTCGGTGTTGGGCACCAGCTCGTACGCCTCGGGGTCGGGCTCGCCGCCCTCCCAGTCGTCGAGCTCCTCACCGAGGGCGAGGGTCGAGGAGGTCGCCTGGTAGCGGAGCCGTGGGTCCTCGACGACGGCGACCAACTTCTCGACGCTGATCGGCATGTCGAGCTCGCGGGGGTCGCCGGTGATCGTGGGCCCGGAGTAGCCGATCGAGGCGGTCTCGCCGCCGTCGCGCAGCAGCACGATCCCGACATTGCCGGGGTCCTCCTCGGGCTCCTCCTCGGTCCAGCGCAGCTGCATCTCGGCGTTCTTCACCTCGGTCGGCAGGTCGACGCAGTGCTGCCCTAGCTCGCGCCGGCATGCACCCTCCGCGGGCGGCTGAGCCGAGACGGCGACGCTGACCAGGTCGCCGTCGTACTCGCCGTCGGCGCCGTAGCGAAGGTCGACCGAGACCTGCTCGGACGGCGTGGACTCGTCGGTGTAGGAAGCGGCCCGGCTGGAGGTGTCGGTCGGCAGGTGCTCGAGCGCGACCGCTGCGACGGCGCGGTGAGTGATCCGGCCAGGATCGCCACCGGCGTCGACAGCCTCGCCGGAGCACGCCGAGACGATCACGGCGCCGACGACGGCGAGAGCCCCCAAGACCTTGGCTGACACGGGCATCAGTGCAGGAACGTGAACAGCGGTGAGTCGGGCTCGATCCGCTCGATGAGCAGGTCGCTGGCGCCCATCCGCTCGAGCAGCCCGTCGAGACCGTCGGCGGAGTCGAGGTCGATGCCGATCAGCGCGGGACCGTGCTCGCGGTTGGACTTCTTGACGTACTCGAAGACGACGATGTCCTCGCCGTCGGCCAGCACGTCGTCGAGGAAGCCGCGCAGGGCGCCGGGGGCCTGCGGGAAGGAGACCAGGAAGTAGTGGCGCAGGCCCTGGTGGATCAGCGCCCGCTCGAGCACGTCGGAGTAGCGGGAGACGTCGTTGTTGCCGCCGGAGAGGACGGCGCCGACACGCGAGGCGCCGCGCAGGTCGATCTGGCTCAGGGCCGCCACCGCGAGCGCGCCGGCGGGCTCGGCGATGATCCCCTCGGTCTGGTAGAGCTCGAGCATCTCCACGCAGATCGCGCCGACGGGCACGGAGACGAGCTCGTCGACGTACTCCTTGACGATCGGGTACGTCACCTTCCCCGCGGTCGCGACCGCGGCGCCGTCCACGAACGTGTCGAGCGTGTCCAGCCGAACGGGCCCACCGGCCTCGATCGCAGCCGCCATCGAGGCGGCGCCCGCGGGCTCGACCCCGATGATCCGGGTCTGCGGCCAGACCTCGCGCACCCAGGTCGCAACTCCCGAGGCGAGCCCACCACCACCGACCGGCAGCAGCAGCACGTCCAGCGGCTCGCCGATCTGGGAGGTCAGCTCGTAGCCGACCGTGCCCTGCCCGGCGATCGTGCGCGGGTCGTCGAAGGCGGAGACATAGGTGGCACCGAGCCCGCGGCCGAGCTCGTAGGCGAAGGCCGAGGCCTCGTCGTAGGTCGAGCCGTGCAGGGTGAGCGTCACATGCGGGCCGCCGAGGGCGGTGATCCGGTCGCGCTTCTGCTTGGGCGTGTTGGTCGGCACCACGATGTGGCCGGGCACGCCGAGGCGGGCGCAGGAGATCGCGACGCCCTGGGCGTGGTTCCCGGCGGAGGCACAGACGACACCTCGGGAGAGCTCCTCGGGCGTCAGCGAGCTCATCAGGTTGTAGGCGCCCCGGACCTTGTAGGAGCGCCCGAGCTGGAGGTCCTCCCGCTTGAGCAGGACGTCGGCGGCGTACCTCTCCGAGAGTCTGACCGAGCGTTCGACCGCCGTGCGCGTGGCGATCGTGCGCGCGGCGGCCTCCTCGATGGCAGCGGGTGTTACGGCAGGCTTCGAGCCGGACTCAGACACATCCGTGAGTTTGTCACGATCACCACTCGGTGAGCACACCCGCGCCGAGGAGTCCCAGAACCACGAGACCGAGGACGACCCGGTAGATCACGAACGGGGTGTAGGTGTTGTGGGAGAGGTACTTCAGCAGCCACGCGATCACGGCGTAGCCGAGGACGAACGAGACGATCGTGGCGACGATCGTCGGGCCCCAGCCGTAGAGGTTGGCGCCGTGGGTGATCTCGCCCATCTCGAACAGACCGGCACCGAAGACCGCAGGCAGCGCCAGCAGGAAGGCGTAGCGGGTCACGGTGGCTCGCTCGTAGCCGAGCGCGCGGCCCATCGAGATGGTCGCCCCCGAGCGCGAGACGCCGGGGATCAGCGCGCAGGCCTGGGCGCAGCCCATCAGGATCGCGTCGCGCCAGGACAGGTCGTCGAACTGCTTGCGGTTCGCGCCGATGCGGTCGGCGATGCCGAGGACGATGCCCATCACCACGAGCATCGTGCCGACGACGTACAGGCTGCGCAGGTCGTGCTCGATGATGTCCTTCATCACGAATCCGATCACCACGATCGGGATCGAGCCGACGATGATGAACCAGCCCATCCGGGCATCGGTGTGGCTGCGCAGCTCGGCGTTGAAGAGGCTCCGGAACCAGGTCACGATGATGTCGCGAATGTTGCGCCACATGTAGAAGACGACGGCCAGCTCGGTGCCGATCTGGATCACGGCGGTGAAGGCAGCGCCGGGGTCTCCCCAGCCGAGCAGCTCGGGGAAGATGCGCAGGTGCGCGCTGGATGAGATGGGCAGGAACTCGGTGAGTGCCTGAAGAATGCCCAGTGCGATCGCCTGCAGATAATCCACGGGCGGAAACTCTAAGGGGCATGTACGCAGCACCCGACCGCTGCCTCCCTCTCGGAGTGTCCGCCGTCACAGCACAGCGTGTCCGGCCCGGGCACGGCGGACGGCCCGGATAGATTGGGTCTCATGCAGAGCCGACTCCTCGGAGCCACTGGGCTGCGAGTCTCGTCTCTCGCCCTGGGCACCATGACCTGGGGCAGCGTGACCGACGAGCACGAGGCCCGTGAGCAGCTGGCCGGTTTCACCGAGGCCGGCGGCACGCTGGTCGACACCGCCGCGGGCTATGGCGACGGTGCCTCGGAGGCGCTGCTCGGCTCGCTCCTCGAGGAGCGTGTCGTGGGCCGGGACGACGTCGTGCTGGCGACCAAGGGCGGGATCACCTGGCGCGGCGGCAACCGGGGCGTGGACACCTCCCGCGGTGGCCTACTGACCGGCCTCGACGCCTCGCTGAAGCGGCTCGGCGTCGACCACGTCGACCTGTGGCAGGTGCACGTCTGGTCCCCCGAGGTGCCGCTCGAGGAGACGCTCACGGCGCTGGACATGGCGCTGAGCAGCGGCCGGGCCGCCTACGTCGGTGTCTCCAACTACAGCGGATGGCAGACCGCCCAGGCCGCGACGTGGCAGCGGGCCGTCCCGGGGCGAGCGACGCTGGCCTCGACGCAGGTGGAGTACTCGCTGCTGGCCCGCGACATCGAGTACGAGGTGCTGCCGGCCACCGAGGCGCTGGGAATGGGCCTGCTGGCCTGGTCCCCGCTGGCGGGTGGCGTGCTCACCGGCAAGTACCGCACCGGCATCCCGTCGCACTCCCGTGGCGCCGACCCGAACTTCTCCGCCCGGGTGGACGCCTACGACGACGAGCGCTCCCGCGGGATCGTCACCGCCGTCGCCAAGGCCGCCGAAGGCTTGGAGTGGACGCCGCTGCAGGTCTCGCTGGCCTGGGTACGCGATCGGCCCGGCGTCACCGCGCCCATCCTCGGGGCACGCACCGCGGCTCAGCTCAAGGAAGCGCTGCAGGTCGCCGACCTCACCCTCCCGCCCGAGATCGCGCTCGCTCTCGACGACGTCTCCGCGGTCTGACTCGTCGCCCAGAACAGCTAGGAGTCGCCCGCCCAGGCGCGGCACAGCCACCAAGCGGTGATCCCGCCGAAGGTGCTGTGCGGGTCGATCCCGGTGACGGCCGCGAACCGCTGGACGCGGTTGCGGACGGTGTTCTCGTGGACGTAGCGCGCGCGGGCCACCACCGAGGCATCGCGATCGGCTTCCAGCCAGGCGCGGACGGTGTGGGCCACCGCGTCGGCCGCGGCTCCGAGATCCTCGCGCGCCGACCGATGACGGGCCACGAGCGCAGCGGCGAGATCGGCACGCGAGAGCAGCGCGGCCACCGGAGCCACATCGCTGATGTGAGCCGGCCCGGACAGGCCGGTCGCCTCGGCCGCCGGGACGGCGGCCACGGCCAGCCGGTGCGCGACGCTGAGCTCCTCCGCCCCTACCGGGCCGGCGATCCCGACGACCAGGCCGGCCCCTCCGGAACGGAACGTCGGCAGGCTCGGCAGGACTGCGACCAAGGTGTCGCCGACCGTCGCGGCGAGGCCCGGCCCGCTGCCGTCGGTCAGCCGTCGCACCGCCGTGGTGGCTGCGGCGTCACCGGGCCGGGTGACCAGCACCCACAGCCCGGCCCCGGGGGTGAAGCCTCGCTCGGCGGCGGTCAGCGCGGCCACCGAACCACCCTCGAGGAGGCGCCGCATCGACTCCGCGTCGCGGTCCCAGGCGTCCTGGGGTCGAGGTGCCTCCCGGTGGGCGCGAATCAGTCGGGTACGCACGGCGTCGGCCCAGTCGTCGTACAGCTCCCGGGCGTCCAGCAGCCTGTCGGCGGGGATCCCGGCATCCTCGGCGAGCTCGCGGGTACGTGCCCAGATGGCGCGCTCCGAGATCCGCACCGAGCCGAGCACCACGTCGATCGGGATGCCCTGACGTGCCCGGTTGACGGCGAGCTGCTCGACGACGGTCAGCTCCGCCTCGGTCGGTGCGCGCCGGCCGGCCACGGCACGCCCGGCTGCCGTGAGGAGCACCCGGGTGTGACCGGTGATGTCCGAGACGGGCAGGGTGGCCGACTCCTCGACATGGCTTCGCACGGCGCTGAAGACCGCGGGGAGGAGATCGTCGTCGGCCAGCACCCGCTCGATGAGGTCGACGATCACCTCCCAGTCGCGCTGTTGGGTTCTCACGCCTCGATCTTCGCCCGAATTGTGGGTGGCCACAACATTGCTCCTCAGATCAGTGATCAGAGCCAGATGATTCGGCATTGACGCACCCTAAGGTTGTGGCGATCACCACATCGGACGTTTCGTCCGACAGGTTCGAACGAGGAGAACGTACGGATGAGGAAGACCGCCCGCGTCGCCGTCATCGGCGCCGGCGCCGCCGGCTTGGCGACGACCAAGGCGCTGCTCGACGTCGGGGCCGACGTCGTGACGTACGAGAAGGGCGACCGGCCGGGCGGTCTGTGGAACCAGCACAACAGCAGCGGTCTGTCGGCCGCCTACCGCTCGCTCCACCTCAACACCAGCAAGGGCCGGACCGAGTTCGCCGATCATCCGATGCCGTCGGACTGGGTGGACTACCCCTCCGCCGACCTGATGGCCGTCTACCTCGCCGACTACGCCGACACCTTCGGGGTGAGCGAGCGGATCCGGTACGGCTCGACGGTCACCCGTGTCGAACGCCAGGAGTCCGGTCCGCGACCCGGCACCTGGTCGGTGACCTGCGAGGACGGGGCGACCGAGCGGTACGACGCGGTGGTCGTCGCCAACGGCCACAACTGGGATCCACGTCGGCCCGAGCCCGGTTACCCCGGCACGTTCTCCGGCGTGCAGATGCATGCCCACGACTACCGCGACGCCGAGGTCTTCCGCGACCGTCGCGTACTGGTCGTCGGGATGGGCAACTCGGCGATGGACATCGCCGTCGACGCGTCCTACGTCGCCGCCTCGCCGGTGCTGCTCTCGGCCCGGCGCGGCGTCCACATCGTCCCGAAATACCTCTTCGGCCGCCCCGCCGACGCCACCGGAGGCGCCCTCGCAGGTCTCCCGTGGCGGGTGCGTCAGCGCCTCGCCGAAGCGATGTTGCGCATGGCCGTGGGCCGCCCCGAGGACTACGGTCTGCCGGCTCCGGCAGGTGGGCTGTTCCAGAACCACCCGACGATCAGCGACACGATCCTGCACCGACTCACCCATGGCGAGGTCGTCGCCCGCCCCGGCATCGAGCGGCTCGACGGCGGCCACGTGGTCTTCGCCGACGGACGCACCGACCAGGTCGACACGATCGTGTGGGCCACCGGCTACCGCGTGACGATCCCGTTCCTCTCCGAGCGCTGGCTCGGCCCGAGCGCCGAGAAGATGCAGCTGCACCACCGCGTCTTCCATCTCGACGACCCGAGCCTGGCGTTCGTCGGCCTCATGCAGTCCACCGGCGCCGCGCTGCCGGTCGTCGAAGCGCAGGCCAAGCTCGTCGCCGCGCATATCGGAGGTACGTACGCGCTGCCGGTGGATGCCGAGCGTCGCCGCATCGCGGACAGGGCACTGCGCGAGGCGCAGGCGCGCTGGGGCGAGAAGCGGCCGGCGATGCGCATCGACTTCGACGCCTACCTCGCCTCGGTGCCGGGCGAGCTGAGAGCCGGCCGGAGACGGCTCGATGCCGGCTCGGCGCCTTTCGAGCCGCGGCTGACCACACGCACCACCCCTGCCGCTCCTGTCACCGGCGAGGTTTCGTCATGAACCTGCGTGATGCCGCCGGTCTCCGCGTACTGATCACCGGTGCGTCCGGCACCTTCGGCAGGTCGATCGCCCAGGAGCTGACCTCGCGAGGGGCGCACGTCGTCGGGCTCGACGTGGCACCCCGCGACGACGACCCGATCCCCGTCATCGCCTGCGACCTGACCGACGACGACGCGGTTCCCACCGCCGTCGCCACCGCGCTGGGGCGGCTCGGCGGCCTGGATCTGCTGATCAACAACGCCGGGATCGGCGGTCCGGCGCCGGCCGAGCTGGCTCCGGGCGCGGAGGTCCGTCGTCAGCTCGACATCAACCTGCTCGGCACCTGGCGGGTCAGCGCCGCCTGCGTACCGGCCCTGGTCGCCTCGCGCGGCCGGGTGGTCATGGTGGCCTCACGGATGGCCGTGATGCAGCTGCCGCTCGCCGCGGCGTACGGCGCCTCCAAGCGCGCCATGGTCGCCTACGCCGACGCGCTCCGCCTCGAGCTCGGCACCCATGTCGGCGTCACCTGCGTCTATCCGTCGGCCGTACGCAGCCCCATCCACGACGCCACCGCCGCGGCCGGCCTCTCACTGGAGGGGATGAGCTCCTACGAGCCGCTCGAGGGCGTCGTAGCCACCGTGCTGCGCGCTGCCCTGTCCCGACGAGTCCGACGGGACCTGCCCACCACCCGGCGCGGCGCGGCCGAGTTCTTCCTCGCGCGCCATCTCCCCGCGCTCACCGATCGCATCGTGGCGCGCACCTTCTCCTCCCGGATCCGGTCAGGAGCGTTCGGCGCCGCCGATCTCGCTGCCGCGGCGGTCGAGCGCCACGCCGAGGTCGACGCGTGACCGTGACCGAGGAGGAGTCGCGGCACGCCGGGCGCGGTCCGCTGGTCCAGTACGCCACGGGTTCGCTCGGGATGGGCGCCTGGGTGACCGTCCCGGGACTGCTGCTGCTCTATTTCCTCACGAACACTCTCGGCGTCACGCCGCTGGTCGCGGGGCTGGCGCTGCTGGTGCCGAAGGTCATCGACGCGGTCATCCACCCACTGTTCGGGACCCTCTCGGACCGGGAGGCCCGCCGCCACGGCCACCGTCGCGGCATGATGCGCTTCGGCCTGCTCCTCGGGCTCGCCATGGTCGCGATGTTCACCGTCCCCGGAGGCATCCACGGCACACCGGCGGCGCTGTGGGTCGCGGGCTGGTACGTGGTCGGCAACGTCTGTTTCGCGGCGTTCCAGGTCCCCTACCTGACCACGCCCTCGGACCTCCGGGTCGGCTACCACGAGCGGACTCGCGTCTTCATGGTCCGGATGGTGCTGCTCACCGTGGGTCTGCTCGCCGCCGGCGTCGCGGCCCCGATCCTGGTCTCCGACGAGCAGCGCGGCAGCTACACCCGAATGGCGCTGGTCTTCGCGGTCGTGATGGTGGCCACGGGACTGGTTGCGATCCACGGGGTACGCCGCCTCAACGCCACCTGCGGATTCCGCGATCCCGCGGCGCACTCCCAGTCCGTCGCCGCCGACCTGCGGCTGGCCTGGGGTGACCGCGGCTTCCGGCTGCTGGTGCTCTCCTACCTGTTCACCGGCGCCACGACTCATCTGGTGCTGGCCGCGGTTCCGTTCTATGCCGAGCACGTGCTCGGCAGGTCGGGTCTGACCGCCGTGCTGATGGGGGCCTTCCTCGGCCCCGCGATGGTCACCTCGCCGCTGTGGCTGAGGCTCTCCCGACGCATCGGCAAGCAGCGGGGCCTGCTGCTGGCCCAGGCCCTGTTCGTCCTCGGCACCCTGACGCTGGTCGCCGGCGACCGGGTGTCCACCGTGTTGACCGTCGCGGTCGTCACCGTGCTCGGTACGTCCTTCGCCGGCCTACAGCTGCTGGCGTTCTCCATGGTTCCCGACGCCGTGGCCGCCGCGGAGCGGCGCGGGCAGTCGCGAGCCGGCGCGTACACGGGTGTGTGGACCGCGACCGAGGCGGTCGGCACCGCCGTCGGGCCGTACGTCTACTCCGCGGCCCTCGCCATCGGCGGCTTCGCGGCCGCCGTGGACGGGGAGCGCGTGCCGCAGACCGCGGGCGCGGTGGACGCCGTGCTCGTCGGGTTCACCGTCGTACCGGCGATCCTCATGGCCATCGCCTGGCTCATCCAGCGGCGATGCGCCCTCGACCACATTCCCCCGGTGGTCGAGGGCGCAGAATCCCTCGGCGAGCAAACGCCCGCGGAGGAACATCCCGTCCGGCACACTGGTTCTCCTGAGTAGTCCATCAGAAGGAGTGCTGCCTTGGCTCGAGCCGAACGCCGTCCGCCCCGCCCCGGAGTGATGTGGGAGTACGACAAGGTGATCTTCTCGCGTGAGTTCTCCCGCAACATCGTCACCAAGCTCCTCGTCGAGCGCGCCGAGCACGGCGGCTGGGAGCTCGACCGCGTCCGGATCACCGCCGACGGCACCCGCCGGGTGACGCTTCGGCGCAAGATCATCCGGCAGCGACTGACGGTCTGAGCGCGTCTCCGCGCCCCTCGCGCATTCAGATATTAGGGTCCTGCGGGTGATCCATCTCGTACGCCACGGCGAAGCCGCCGGCGGGGACACTGTCGACCCCGGCCTCTCCGACTTCGGCCGACGCCAGGTCCAGGCGCTCGCCAACCGACTCGCGTTCCGTCCGGTTCGGCAGGTCCTGCACGGCCCGAGCCGACGTACCTCCGAGACGGCCCGCATCCTCACCGAGAGCCTCGGCGCGGGACCAGTGGCCTCCGACCTCCTCGCCGACCGGACGCCGGTGCCGTCGGCGGAGCGTCGCGGCGACTACCCGACCCACCGTTGGGAGTGGTTCGAGGACGTACCGGAGGCCGAACGCGATCTCGACGGCACCGAGCTGACCGCCGCCTGGCACAAGCTCTGGTTCGAGCACCACGACGAGGAGATCGTGCTGGTCACGCATGCGTTCGTGGTCGCCTGGTTCGTACGCGAGGTGCTCAACGCCCCGCCGGCGACCTGGATGCGGATCGGCCCGATCGGCAACGCGACCCTGACCAGCATCGGACCCAACCTCGCGGGCGAACCGGTCGTGGAGACCTTCAACGCCGAGATCGTCCTGCCGATCTGAGCCAAGCGTCGCCCACAAGGCGACAACAACTCGGACATGAGCCCGCGACACGGTGTCGTGAGGCTTCGCCGCGCTGGCAGGATCCGCCCGTGATCTCGGCACTCGACACCCTGACCCCCGCCCAGCGCGACCTCCTCGACCAGTGGCTCCCCGGAGCCGAGGTGGTCTCCGACCGCAGCGCACTGCACCGCGCCGGCACCACCGCCCTCGTGCTCTCGGCCGGTGACGACCGTTTCCTGGTGAAGACCATGGCAGAAGGCGTACGCCACCTCGACCGCGAGCTCGCCGCCCACCGCAGCTGGCTGGCCCCCTGGACCGACGACGGCCGCGCGCCGAGCCTCGTCGAGGCCGACCTCGACGCGCGCATCATCGTGATGACCCACCTCGACGGCGAGCCGGCGAGCACCTCGGCCGCCATCCACGACCCGGAGATCTACCGCCAGGCGGGCGAGCTGCTCGCGACGTTCCACGGCCAGGCCAGCGTCGAGGACGAGGACTACGAGCCGGAGCTCGACGAGCGCGCTCTCGCCTCGCTGGACACGGCGGGCCTGGAGGCCGACCTCACCGAGCGTCTCCGCGACGAGATCACCTCGTGGCCGACCCCGACGACGGTGCTCGTCCCCACCCACGGCGACTGGCAGCCGACCAGCTGGGTCATCGATGGCGGCACCCTGCGCGTGATCGACTCCGGCCGCTTCGGCTTCCGCCCTGCCCTCTACGACCTCTCCCGGCTCTCCGCGCAGGACTTCGTCCGCAACGACACCTGCGAGAAGGCGTTCCTCGAGGGCTACGGCTCCGACCCCCGCGAGCCCGAGGCCTGGCACCGGCTCCAGGTCCGCGACGCCATCTCCGTCGCCGCCTGGGCCCACCGCACCGGCCATGCCGAGGTCGCCACCCTGAGCAAGGAAACACTCACCGCCCTCGTCCCCTGACCGAAAACCCCGTCGAGTCGGCTCGTTAGGACGAGCCGACTCGGCTGCTTTGTGGGGTCACACCTGATCGAGGAAACGGTCCATGACCCGGGCGCCGAACTTGAGCGCGTCGACAGGCACCCGCTCGTCCACTCCGTGGAAGAGCGCGGTGAAGTCGAGCTCCTCGGGCAGGCGCAGCGGCGCGAAGCCGTACGTCCTCATCCCGAGCCGCTTGAAGTGCTTGGCGTCGGTGCCGGCGGACATGAGGTAGGGGGCGACCAGCGCGTCGGGGTCCTCGGCGATCAGCGAGCGCTCCATGGCGGCGACGAGCGCGCCGTCGTAGGGGGTCTCCCAGGGCATCTGGTTCTGGTCGAACTCGATGTCGATCCCCTCACCGCACAGTTTGCGCAGCGTCTCGAAGAAGTCGTCCTCGAAGCCGGGCAGGAAGCGACCGTCGACGTGGGCAGTGGCCTCGGTGGGGATGACGTTGACCTTGTAGCCGGCGCTGGTCATGGTCGGGTTGGTGACGTTGCGCAGGGTGGCGCCGATCATCCGGGCAGCCGGACCGAACTCCTCCACCAGCCGCTCGGCGTTCTCGGGGGTCGGCTCCTCCCCCGCGATCTCGCCGACCGCGGCGAGCAGCGTCTGCATCGTCGGGGTCAGCTGCACCGGCCACTCGTGGGCGCCGATGCGGGCGATGGCGCCGGAGAGCCTGGTGATCGGGTTGTCGCGGTTGATCATCGAGCCGTGCCCGGCGGTGCCGCGGGCCGTCAGCTTCATCCAGGCCATGCCCTTCTCGGCGGCCTCGATGAGATAGAGACGGCGTCCCTTCACCGTGGTCGAGAAGCCACCGACCTCACCGACCGCCTCGGTGCAGTGGGCGAGCAGGTCGGCGTGGTCCTCGACAAGCACGTGGGCGCCCTTCATCCCGCCGGCCTCCTCGTCGGCGGTGAAGGCGAGCGTGATCGGGCGCTCCGGGATCCGCCCGGTGCGCTGGCGCTCACGGACGACCGCGAGCAGCATCGCGTCGAAGTCCTTCATGTCGACAGCGCCTCGACCCCAGACGCTGAGCCCTTCTCCCGGGACGTCCTGGATCTCGCCGGAGAACGGGTCGATCCGCCAGTCCTCCGCGGCAGCGGGGACGACGTCGAGGTGACCGTGCAGGAGCAGCCCGTCCTGCCGAGCGGTGGTCGAGCCTGTCGAGACCCCGCCCCACTGCGCGACAACCGAGGCCCGCCCGTGCTCCGACTCGTAGATCTCGGAGGAGATGCCGACCTCGTCGAGCTGTGCCGCGACGTACTCGGCGGCCTTCCGCTCCCCCGGGCCCGGGTCGTTTCCGTAGTTGCTCGTGTCGATGCGGATCAGGTCACGGCAGAGGTCGACGACCTCGGTCTCGGCGCTGGTCATACCGCCACCGTATCGACCGGGTGCGACAAACTGCCCCCTGACGTCCACCTATGCGCAACCTGAGGATTCGGAACGGTCTGTTAAATGAGTTTCCATGGGCGCATGCAGAAGCGTGCCCTCCTCTCCGCTCACCGCGCCGCCGCGCGTCAGTCGGGGCACCGTGACAACTCCTGGGAGTCGCTTCTGGAGGCCGTGCGGATGGAGGTCGACTACGTCGAGTTCGACGTGCACCGCACCCGCGACGGCGAGCTCGTCCTCCACCACGACAGCCACATCCGTGACCGCATCGGCCGCAGGGTGAAGATCGAGGACCGGACGTACGCGGCGCTTGCGCGGCTCGCGCCGTTCCGCCTGGTGCGCTACCGGGAGGCGCTCGAGCTGCTCGCCACCCACGGCAAGCACGCCCACATCGACCTCAAGTTCGCCTCGCCGCCGAACCACCTCGGGCTTCCGCACGAGATCGACGCCGCCGAGATCGCCCTCGAGGTGATGAACGAGAGCTTCATCGTGACCACGATGGTCGATGAGTCCGTACGCGTCCTGCGCGACTGGGCCGACCTCCGCTCCCCCTCGACGCTGGTCGGCCTCTCCCTCGGTGGCGTCGACTTCCGCCACCACCCGTTCAAGCTGCTCCGGCTGAAGCTCTCGGAGTTCTTCCCCGAGGGCCGCATCCGCCGCTGCCGCTCCAACCTCGTCGTCGTCGAGCAGCGCCTCGCCGACGTCTGGCTGCTGCGCTGGGCCCACCGCCGCGACATCAAGGTCCTCGTCTGGACCGTCGACAACCCCGGCCGGCTGCGCCGTTTCGTCTACGACAAGCGCGTCTGGATGGTCACCAGCAACCACCCGGCCCGCGCCCTGCTTCCGGCCTGATCCTGAACTGGAGTCGAGCGCAGCTCAGCGCCGCCGGCGCGACTCCTCATCGAGCCGACGAGCAGCCTCCACCTCAGCCGTGCTCGGACTCGGTCCAGCTGCGTCTCCCAGCGAGTCCAGGCTCCCAGCCTGAGCTCGCTCCTCCTCTGCCTTCGTACGCCCGACCGCACCGACGCCGTCATAGGGCACCCCGTCGCCGTCGAGATCGGTCGCACTGTCACCGCGACCCTGGCGCACCGCCAGCACGACACCGATCCCGAGCGACACGACGATTGCGAGGAACACGATCATCACCATCAGAGAGAGCATGAAACCCACCTCCACCAGTCTCGAGGGCTTGTTTCCCCCGCCGCCTCCAGCGTGCCCCACGCATCCACCTGGGTCCACCTCATAGAGCTGGATCCCGCGCTCACCACGGGTTTCTCTCGTTCCCAGGCAGCACCCCGTGTGGAGGGCTACCCCGATTCGGTGCCGGAGCGGCGTCCTGATAATGTTCTTCCTGTTGCGCGCGGGTGGCGGAATAGGCAGACGCGCTAGCTTGAGGTGCTAGTCCACGTATTAGTGGGTGGGGGTTCAAGTCCCCCCTCGCGCACGCAGTGAATGGTGGCCCTGACCTGGGGAAACTCAGGCGGGGCCACTCTTCATTTCAGCCTGTTCGGGCACCGTTCGGGCACATCGGCTGGCACGGATCCGCTGTTGAACTGTCCGTTCCAGCGTATCCGACACCTACGAGTGTCCGCCTCCACGGCATTGCCGGGGCCACCCAGCGCTGTCGAGATTGCGGGCTTCCTCTGGGCTCAACCTTGATCCAGTGGCCGGCGCCTCTTCCCATGCTCGCTTCCCAATTTCTGATCCGCTGCTCGCCGGCCGAACTCGTGCAGTCGCGGTGGCGACGCTCGGGAGACAGCCTCGATACGGCCGAGCAGGCACGAAGGCGAGCTTCGCGAATTCGTCACGCGCAAGCAGCCGCTCCGCTACCTTGGATGGCACGAACTGCAACGTGGTTGGAGATCCCCCATGACCGCCGTCGCGATCAACGACATCACCGTCGTCGACAGGCACAGGACCGACCTGGGCGACCTGGACGGGCTCGCGCGCTCGATGAAGGAGCTCGGACAGCTCCAGCCGATCGTCGTAACGACGAACCTCAGACTTGTGGCTGGCGGGCGACGGCTCGCCGCCGCGAAGTCGCTCGGCTGGCTTGAGATCGACGCGAAGATCGTCGACAACCTGTCCGAGGCCTCAGATCTCCTCCGCGCCGAACGGGACGAGAACACCTGCCGACAGGCGTTCCGGCCAACCGAGGAGCACTCGCTGTACGCCGCGCTGGTCGCGTTGGAATCCCAGGCGAGTGGCGAAGACCCCATATCCTCTGCTCCGTCGACCAAGGCGAAGGCGTCCATCGCCGAGATCGTCACCGGCAATCCCGGACGGCACCGGACGCTCGAGAAGATCGGCGAGGTCAAGGAGCTGGCTGGAGACGCCGCGCCTTCAGATCGCGTTCGCGAGGCCGCACGCGAAGCGCTCACCGAGATCGACCGGACCGGCAACGTGACAAGCGTCTACAAGCGCGTGAAGCTGGCCGAGAAGGCCGCCCGCGACGCACAGAAGTCCGCTTTTGAGGACTGGTCGGACGATGAGCTTCGCCTGCGTGATGATCTTCAAGGCGGGCGAACCGTCGTCGTCAGCTACCGCGAACACCATGCCCATCTCGTTTCTTGGGCGCTTGCCCAAGGTCTCCTCGAGCCGATCGATCGGCGCAGCGAGTGGGGCAACCCCTTCGAGCTCCCCTACGACGGCGACCGGGCAACGGTCGTTTCCAACTATGCCGAGCACTATCTCCCCCACAAACCGTCTCTGCTCTCCAGAATCACCGAGTTGCGCGGACGGGCACTCGCTTGCTGGTGTGCGCCAGATGCCTGTCATGGAGACGTGTTAAAGGTTCGTGCCGAGGAGCCGTAACCATGATCTTGGACGACTTCATCATGCTCGGTACCACGGTTCCGGAACCGAGCAAGGATGGCCGCGTGTTCGTCTGCTCTGCAGGAGTCAGTCCCGAGATGAAGCGGTTGGTCCGCATCTACCCCCTCGCACGTCGGTCGATCCCCAACCGATGGCGGATGTACCGCACCCCTCTGGAGCGGAATCCCCGCGACAACCGTCACGAGTCCTTCCAAGTCCGAGGCGACCGCGAACTCGGTCGCCACAACTGGATCAACACAAGATTCGAAGAGGTCCAGCGCGAAGTCACTCGCGGAAAGCGCGCCGCGCTTCTTCAGCCCTTCGTTCAGGGCAGCATCCAGCAGGCGAACTCCAAGCGGATCAGCCTAGCCGTGCTCCAGCCAGATGACTTCGACCTCTACTTCCGGAAGAACGAGGATGCCGACAAAGACGAGCAATTGACGCTTTTCGACACCGGCGAGGAGAACGCACACGCCCAAGGTCCGAGACGCTTCGAACTGATGCCGCGTCTTCGGTTCCGAGACGAGGGTGGCCCGCACGACCTCATGCTTCGCGACTGGGGAGCGTTCGAGCTCCAGCGCAAACACGGGCCTGCGTACTTCAGGGACAACCTCGCCAGCGCGCTGAACCTCACCCCGTCGTCATCACTGCTCGTCGGCAATATGAACAATCGCCGGACCACGTGGCTCGTCATCTCAGTCCTGAACGGCATCCGGGAGGAGCCGACCCTCTTCGATCCGCCCACGCCAGACATCGTGATCCCTGCCCAGGTGAAGCGCGAGGTGTTCATCCGCGACCAATACAGGTGCGTCGACTGTGGCGCCGACGACCGCGTCGACGTCGTACCGCTGAGTACCGAGCCAGTCGGCCGACTGCTCTTGGGCGGCGCCGAAGAGCTGACGACGCGATGTCACTCGTGTATCACCGGCCTGGATCCCCTCGTTTGAGGGCATGCAGGCACTCCTGGCCTCCCGCAAGCGTCGAGACCGCCCGGACGACAATCTGGGCGCCGTACACCTTTCCTGGCTCGACTGGCGCCGTGACCACCCATGCACCTTTACCCGCGTGGAGACGGTACCGCCGAAGCGCCTGGCACGAGCCGTGGACCGCTGAAGGACCGATGAACTCAGACCAGGCGATGCCCCTGCGGTGATCTCGGACTACGCACGCGCCAGCACCGTACGGAGGCCGCGAATCGGGGCGAAGATGGCCAGTGCGCCGAATTTGCATGCGTCAACGAAGCAGACGAGGGCCAGCACAAGCGTCCACTGCGAGGCACCCTCCTCAGCGAGCATTGTCGTCAGCTTGGCGGCCCAGAGGTACGCAGGGACTGCAACGAACCCCACAGGAATCGCCCACTTGAGGCGCCGCGGACTGCTGAGGTAGGCGATGGCGATGTTGGACGGGGCGTACGCCTTGACGTACCCGTGGATGGTGGCGACGGTGCGCCAGATGAGCAAGAAGAGAATCGTGAGCATGGGTCGGCCTCCGTTCGGAAACAGGCGTTGCGGTCCACGATCCGGGTGGTCGCTGGTTGACGTACTGGCCTGTGGATAAGCGTTCGCTGAGGCGACTATCTGAGGACCGGATGCGGCAACTCGGCGGTCTGTGCTCGCTCTATCGACGCGGTCGCTGAGAGTGTTGCGGCCCGACGCTGTGCGGTGATGGCACGGCGACGATCGGATCGCTCCGCTTCGCTTCGGACACCTGGACCGAGTGGGATGTTGCTAGTGATTTCATAGCGGTCGCGGTACGCGGCGATCGTCGCAACTGAGCGGGTCCACTCGCGGCGGGCTGTCGGTGACGTCGGCGGTACTCCGAGGCGCCGTGCCCAAACAGGGCGCTCGATTGCTGCGGCCTCAGCGAGTACGGTGGCTCGTGATTCGATGAGGCTCTTGCGCTCGTCGAGTGCATGCCGCGCTACCAACGGCATGGCGCCAACTGCTTCGGGGATCATGCCGGCGATGAAGCGCTGGGATGACGTGGCCGCGCCGTTGCGGGCTGGCTTCGTGGTCGTCGCGAGACGGAGTCGGTGCTGGAGTACGGCGGCGATGTCATCCGCGTCGCCGAGGTCGCGCTGTGCGACGAGCCGTGGGAATAGCCGGTCGATCGCGTGACCCGACGCCTCGGCGCGCCGCAGGGACCCCGTCAGAGGCCCGAAGGCGTCACCGACGATGACCTCGTCGGCCTGCGCTTCAGTTAGACCCGAGCGGCGGATGAGGTCGATCCAGCGGTCGCGTTGGGCGACGGCTGCGATGGTGTCGTACTCGGCTGCGAGCTGGGCGATGGAGCTCCAGGTGTCGTGTTCTGCGGTGATGGTCTGGTGGGCGGAGAGTTCGGCGCTGGAGTGTTGGATCACGCCGCAGAGGACGGTGCGGGCGTTCGTCTCGCCGTCGTCGGGATGGCCGACGTGGACGTCGTCGGGCTGGTCGAGGGCGACGTAGGCGGTGTTGGCCTCCCGGCCACGAGTCATGGAGACATACAGGTTCTCTTTCGTCGTTCTGGAGGAAGCGAGGACGTGGGCGGTGTCTACAGTGATGCCTTGGGCTCGGTGGGCGGTGATTGCGTACCCGAGGTCGACGTGCTCGGCTACGTAGTCGGCCGGGAGCACGAGTGTCGCGGCATGACCGGTCTGGCGAGAGATGACGAGGGTGCCGTCTTTGCCGACGTCGTCGATGCGCCAGCGATCCCCGTTGCGGACCCAGACGCCGCACAGCGAGCGGAGGCGGCGGTCGTTGCGGCGGGTGATCACAATGTCGCCGACTGAGGCGGGTTCGCCGCTGGCAAGAGTGACTTCGCGGGAGGATTGGGTCTGGCCGGTGAGGATGCGTTCGGCTCTTGCCCGGGCGTTGAGAGCGTGGACGGTTTCGGTGGTTTCGGTGACGAGGACGCTGGCTTGCCCGTCGGCTTGGTCGTTCCGCCAGGCGGTGTAGGCGGCTTCGAGCATTTCGTCGGTGGTGCCATCGCGGAGGCGGTCGTGTCGGGCGTAAGCGGTGATGGCCTCGAGGCGACCGGCACGGAGGGCGAGGCTCGTCTCGCGTTCCCACTCGTTGCGGAAGCGGTGGACCTCGGCGAGTTCGGGGACGTCTGTTCTGGCGGCGGCGAGAAGGGTGAAGGCGCCGCCGGCATCGACGGGCGGGAGTTGTGCCCAATCGCCCACCAGCAGGACCTTCGCGCCGGCGATGGCGGCAAGGTTGGTGATCTGGTCGAGGGTGGTGGTGTCGGCCAGGGTGGCTTCGTCGATGATGACGAGCTGGCCTCGATGGAGGCGCACGTTGTCGGCGGCGTGCTCGTAGAGCCATTTCGCGGTGTTCTCGCAGCGGATTCCGAGGTCTCCGGCGAGTACGTCGGCTGCGGCTGCGGAGGGGGCGAGGCCGACGACGCTGCCTCGGCCGTGCTCGCGCCGCCAAGCGGTGAGGAGGGCGTGCATGGCGGTGGTCTTCCCGGCGCCGGCTGGACCGACAAGGACGTCAACCAGTCTGCCGGAGGTGGCGATGGATTCGAGAGCGTCAGCTTGGTTGCGGGTGAGGCGGCGGCCCTGATGAGTGCGGCGTACGGCCCGGGCGATCGTTGCCGGGCTCAGCCTCGGGGCTGTGCGGGATTCGGCGCGTTCCAGGAGCCGATCCTCGGCCGCCATCACTGCGGTTGATGAGTAGTTGGTGGCGTGGCGCGGCCGGAACACCGACGTGCCGTCTTCCCTCCGGAACTCAGGCGGGCTCGAGCTCAGTTCGGGCGGAGTCAGCGCGACCGAGTGGCCCTCGGCCGCCTTGACGATCTTGCTGACGACGGCTTCGCGTTCGGCGGCGTTGGGAAAGCGCCAGTGCATGGTCTGTCGGGAGGCTTCTGCCCAGAGGTTCCAGTGGCGCCAGGTCGACCGCTTCCGTTCGACCTCGGCCACGACACTGCGGCCGATCTCTTCGATGAGCTCAGCCGGAATCTGCTCGGCCCTCACGATCGCCGGGCGGCAAGGCCGCGTCAAGCCGCGCGCCCAGGACATCGAGTCGCTACGAAGGACCTGTCCTGCGCGGAGGCGCCACTCGGCGGACAGGTCGAGCAAAGACCGCAGTTGCTTCTTGGGGCGGGTGGCAAGGGTCGCTCGGGCGCGGAGGGCAACGATCGTGGCGTTGCTGGGGCGGCGGCCATGCTGTGCGACGTACTCGTCGATCATCCGGTTCTTCTCCACCTCGATGGCGCGGGACCGGTTGGAGAACTCCTTGATCAGCGTCTCGTCGACGCCGGCGATCTCCCACTGTGGGTTGCGGTCAGCGTCCCGCCCCCGCTGCTCCCAAGCGAGTCCGAAGGTTCCGGTGATCCGATCGGCGAGCACGGCGTTGTAGTGCGCGGAGACGGCGGTGACCGCGGCGTGCATCGGCCGGCTGTCGAGGCTTCGCCAGCGGCCGTCCAGCACTGCTTTGACCTTGTTGGAGACGACCACGTGGGTGTGAAGCTGAGGGTCGCCGGAGCGCGAGTCCCAATGGTCGAAGGCGACCGCGATGATGCCCTCAACGCCGACCTGCGAGACGGCACCGTCGGCATTGGCAACCCCGGCCCTTGTCGCGGCCACCTCGCTCTCCATGTAGTCGATGACGTCGGCGACCGCCGCGTGGTGCGCCGCCAGGAGCAGTTCCTGGGTGTTCGCATCGGCCACGCCCCACAGCACTGAGACCGACTTGGGGACGCTGAAGGTGAAGTCGTACGCCGCCACCGCCCGCCGTCCGGACTGGGCTGCCTCCTCGGCCTCGATCCGCGCCGTCTCCGTCGCTCGATCGTCGTCGCTGAGGTTGGAGTCGAGGTGGCGTACGCGGTCAGCGATTCGCTCCTCGGTCGGCGTGTATTCGGGGTACGCCCGGCCGAGCGGGTCGCCGGTCACCGGGTCACGACCAGCGCCGATCAGAAGCGCGAGCTGCGCCTCGGTCACCTGGGCAGCCTGCCTGATCCTGCCTCCGCCGACGCCCGGTAGCCCAGATCCCATCCACCGTCCCGGCGGGGTGCCCGCTTCGGCGTAGTAGCGGGTCAGTGGCGTGGCCAGCGCTCGGTTGCCGTCGCCGGCCGCCACAGTCTTCAGGAGATACTTGTAGCCGTCGCCCGCGTGCATCACCCGCATCGACACCACCACGGCGCCCCTCCTCTGGCTCCGGGATGCGTGTCAGCATCCCACTCACCACTGAGGTGTCCTCGATCTGCCAATCGTGTGCTGCCGTGAAGGGCGCAGGGGGGACCTGGGAAGGTCGGAGCACCTTGGAGCGATGCGGGCTGGGCCAGAGAGGGCATCTGATGAGCGAGCTCGGCGAGTGTCCGCGAACAGCTGCAAACAAAGATTAGCGTTGCAATTTGGGTAAAGGTCAGTGAAGACTGAGGACCAGACTGCGTCGCCGCTGGGCACCAGCGCGACGCATTCTGCGTCCTCCAGCCGGAGGAAGCAGGTACCCCACCATGAGGATCGCGGCAAGAACCTTCAGCGTCACGACAGCAGTTCTACTGTTCGCCGTCGCTACTTCTTGCGCCCAATCACCGGACGGGACGGGTCCGACGAGCAAGCCGGATCCGTCGTCGAAGGAGCCGATTTCGACGGCGCCGGAGTCTCAGGAGGATCGCGCCTCGGCCGATGCGGAAGACGCTGTGCGGGCATTCTTCAAGACGGTCGATGAGCTTCAGCAGGATCCTGACAAGGATCTTGAAGGACTGACGAACGTTGCGATCGGCGTCCAGCTCAATGCCCAGAAGCTGTCGATCGAGCAGCTCCGGAAGGCTGGCCAGCATCAGACCGGCAGTACCGACGTCGCTGAGATGAAGGTGCAGTCGGTGAGCCTGGACAACTCCGACCCGAAAGCCGGGAAGGTACCGACGGTAACGGTGGATGCCTGCTGGGATGTCGCCGACGTTGATGTGGTCGACAAGAACGGGAAGTCGGTGGTGAGTCCGGATCGGCCGGATGACGGCTGGACCCGTTTCACCGTGGCCAACTACCACTGGTCCAAGAATCCGAGCGGCGGCTGGCGCATCGCCAACGGCCAAGACCTCGAGCAACCGTCATGCAAGGCTTCCTGACACGCGCATTCATCATCGTCCTCCTCGCGGCGGGCGCAACTCTTCTCGGCACCGGCACGGCGTCGGCCGACACTCGATGTCAGCAGACCAACAAGTCGACCGGCGAGTGCATCCTCTGGGTTGAGACCGGATCGCCTGGTGGCGGCGCTGGCGGATCGGGTGGTGAGGGGAAGCCGGCTGGGTCGACCAGTGGACCGAAGGACTCCGGCTCGGGGAACAGTTGCTACTGGGACCCGGCCAAGCAAGGAGTTGCCGGACCACCGGCTGGTCCGGTGCCGTGCACATCGCCCTATGGCACCTGGAGCAATGACCGCAACTGTTACGTGGAGGCGTACGACCCTCCTCCCCCACCGGGTGACCCTGCTTGGGAGGGACACGAACCCGATGACGGCGCGGTCTACAACTGCTACCAGCCGCAGACGTCTCTGCTGGTGACCTTCTGGTCCCAGACACCCCCAGAGGCTGCGGAGGCCGGACCATCGCCACGTGAGGTCGCGCTGATGGCGATCGAGAAGATGAACCTTCGAGCCATCGACATCGGGATCACCCCGGAGGCCGGCGATGACCGCGTCGGGCTGGTCGGGATGCCGGTGTGGCTATGGGTGAACGACCCGGGTCCGTCCACGTTCGGTCCGGCGACGGCGTCAGCGTCGGCCGGTGGGATCACGGTGTCCGCAACGGCGCGGGTGCACGAGATCACCTGGGACATGGGAGATGGCACGCAGGTCGTGTGCCGGAGCGCGGGGACGCCGTACGAGCCGAGGTTCGGCAAGCGGAAGTCGCCGAACTGTGGCCACGTCTATGAGAAGTCGAGCGCGCATCAGCGCGGCGAGAAGTACACCGTGACGGCGACCTCGGACTGGGTGATCACCTGGGCCGGCGCGGGACAGACCGGAACGATCCGGCTGGGCGGCCTGGCCCGTTCGGTCGACATCACGGTTGGGGAAGCGCAGGTGCTCGTGAGCTGAGGCCCGTGAGCAGGAGAGGGACCACCGATGACCAGCACCACAGTACGCAGCGACCGAGCCACGCCGTCCGAGGGCCCGAAGGCGTTGCCGCCGCCAAAACTGCGCCGCCGGCCGTGGCTATCGGTCGCCGCCGCAGCCGCGATCGCGCTTGGCGCGTTCGGAGGCACGTGGGTCTGGGCGGCGACCACGGACACGGTCGAGGTGCTGGCGGCCCGTACGACGATTCCTCGCGGTGCGCTGATCACGCACGACGACCTCGAGCGGGTGCGGATCACCACCGACCCAGCTCTTGCTCCCCTTCCGGCGAACGCTCTGGATGACGTGGTGGGCAAGCGAGCGGCGTACGACATCTTGTCCGGGGGTCTGATCACTGCTGAGGCTGCGACGGATGACCCGGTGCCCGGCGAGGGGAAGTCGGTGGTCGGGGTGGCGCTGACTCCGGCGCAGGAGCCGGGGGTGGCGCTTCGCAGTGGGGATCTCGTCCGGGTCGTGGTCGCTCCGGCCGTCGGCGAGGAGGTGCCGAGCGGTACGCCGCAGTTCTCCGAGGCGGAAGTCGTCGAGTCCCACCGCGGCGAGGATGGGACGCTGGTGGTCAGCGTGATGGTGCCGCATGCCGAAGCGACGCTGCTGGCAGCACGTGCTGCGAGCGGCAACGTGGCGCTCGTGCTCGACTCCGGGGTCGAGTGATGGCGGTCATCGCACTCGCATCGGCAGGCGGATCACCTGGAGTCACGACCACGAGTCTCGGGCTCGCGTTGGCCTGGCCACGCCCGGTCCTACTCGTCGACGCGGATCCGACCGGAACCGCCGGGGTGTTGTCGGGATTCTTCCGCGGTACGTGGGCACCCGAGCTGTCCTTGATCGACCTGGCGCTGAGTCCCCTCGGTGTCGCTGACGCTCTACCAACGGTGGCGCAGAGACTGGAGGGCACCTCGGTCTCGATCGTCGCTGGCATCCGCGATCACGCACAGGCAACTGGCCTTCGAGATCTCTGGGCTCCGCTCGCCGAGGCGCTGGCTGACTTGGAGTCGACGGGCCAGGATGTGATCGTGGACGGCGGCCGGCTCGGGCTTCCCGGTTACCCGGAACCGCTGCTCGATGCCGCGGACCTGACCTTGATGGTGACGCGCTCGCCGCTTCCGGCCCTGGCCGCGGCGCGTACGTGGTCGGCGACGGTACGCCGCCAAGACTCCGGATGGCGGAACCCTGGCGCGCTCCTGATCGGTGAGGGCCAGCCCTATAAGGCGGCCGACGTCGCCAGGGTGATCGGCCTACCGGTGATCGGAGTACTGCCGGACGAGCCGGAGGCCGCTGCGGTCTACTACCGCGGTGCCCATGCACCAGCCCGGTTCGAGAACGGGACGTACGTCCGCTCTCTGATCGCACTGACAGAGGTCGTCCAGGCAGCCGTCTCCCGCGCCCGCAATCAGCTGATCGAGGAGGTGGCTCGATGAACGACCACCGCCCGCGGACGAGCAACATCGAGCCGCCGGATCCGAGTCGGTTGCCGCTGTTCGCGCCGCAACGAACCATGCCAACATCAACGGCACAGCGGAACGGTCACCGGGTGGGGTCCGGGCCGCTCGCTTCCTCCGAGACTGGTATCGGTTCTGTCGAGGTTGACTGGTCGCTGGTCGCTGCGCTCCGCGCTCAGGCTTCGGAGCAGCTGAGCCAGGCGGTGGCCGCTGACGGCGTACGCCTGGACAAGGAGTCGCAGGAGGAGCTGGCCAAGGCGATCGTGCTGGACCTGATCGAGGCCGCGATGGCGGACGACATGGACGTCGGCGCGCCGACCTGGACCGCGGCGAAGCAACGCGCGGTCTTCAAGGCGGTGCTTGACTCGCTCTTTCGACTCGGCAGGCTGCAACCGTTGGTAGAGCGTGAGGATGTCGAGAACATCCTGATCACCGGGTGTGACGAGGTCTTCCTCGAGCTCGTCGACGGGACCCTCCTCGCCGGACCACCAGTGGCGGATTCGGATGAGGAGCTGATCGAGTTCCTCGTGTTCCTCTCCTCTCGAGGCGAAGGGTCCTCGCGGCCGTTCTCGCCGGCGCGACCGACGTTGCATCTGACCTTGGGTGAGTACGCCCGCCTCGCCGCCGTGGCCTGGCGGATGCCTCGACCCTCCATGGTTATCCGCCTGCACCGCATGGTCAATGTCACCCTCGATGACTTGGTGGACATGCAGATGCTCACCCCTGTCGCGGCCTCGTTCCTCCGCGCCGCCGTCAGAGCCCGGGAGTCGATCGTCGTCTCAGGGGTGCAGGGAGCTGGCAAGACAACCCTCGTCCGTGCGCTGTGCAACGAGATCCCGCCACGCGAGGTGCTCGGCACCTTCGAGACCGAGTACGAGCTGTACCTGCACAAGCTCAAGACCCAGCACCCGATCGTCTACCCGTGGGAGGCCCGACCGGGCTCGGGCGAGTACGGCCCCGACGGACGCCAGGCTGGTGAGTTCACCCTGGACGAGGCGCTGTATGACTCCTTCCGGTTCAACCTGTCGCGCCAGATCGTCGGCGAGGTCCGAGGCAAGGAGGTCTGGCCGATGATCAAAGCGATGGAGTCCGGCCCCGGCTCGATCTCGACCACTCACGCCTCCGATGGCGTCGCGGCCCTGCGCAAGCTGGTCACCTGCGCCATGGAGGCCGGGCCTCACGTCACTCACACGCTGGCCACCGCCAAGCTCGCCGCAACCCTGCGCCTGATCGTCCACCTGGAACTGCACACCACCCAGATTGCCGACGGCGAGTGGCAGCGCACCCGCCGAGTCGCAGAGATCGTCGCGGTCGAGCCCGGCGAGCATGAGCTCGGGTACGCCACGACCCCCGTCTTCACCACAGACTCCGCCACCGGGATGGCGACGCCTACGACCCTTCCGGACAGGTATCGTGCCCTCGCCGCGTATGGGTTCGACTATGCCGGGTACCTCGCGACGCAGACTCCCTACCGCCCGGACGGTGTCTCATGACGCCGCTCATCCCAGCGATCTCCGGAGCACTGATCGTCGCCGGGGTCATCGGGCTCATCGCCGGTTTTCGCCGCGTGCCGGTTGCCGAGCGGGTCCCGACCCGGTCGAGGTCGTTGAACCGGATTCGGTCCCTCTCCCGCCAGACTCGCCTGTTGCTCGCTGCCGGGTTCATGGCCGGCGTGCTCGGCTGGCTGGTGACCGGCTGGCTGCTGGCCCTCGTCATCGGTCCGGCGGCGGTCATCGGACTCCCCTACCTCTTGGCCACCTCGCCCGCCAAGGCACGCATCGCCCGCCTCGAAGCGCTCGAGGAGTGGTCCCGGTCCCTCTCGGGCGTGCTCACCGTCGGGGTCGGCCTGGAACAGGCACTCATCGCCACGCTGCGCTCCACCCCAGCACCGATCGCTGGCGAGGTCGGGCGCCTCGCAGCTCGCCTGCGTGCCCGGTGGCGTACTGAGGATGCGCTCCGGGCCTTCGCCGATGAGCTCGACGACGCCACCGGTGACCTGGTCGCGGCGAACCTCATCCTGGGCTCCCGTCGCCGTGGGGCTGGTCTCTCGGCCGTGCTCGACTCGCTGGCCGAGTCGGTCGCTGCCGACGTACGCGCTCGGCGTCAGGTCGAGGCCGACCGTGCCAAGCCGCGCGCGACCGCGCGGTGGGTGACGATCATCAGTGCCACCGTGCTGCTGGTCCTGGCGCTCTCCGGCGGCTACGTCGAGCCGTACTCCACCCCGCTCGGCCAAATCATCCTGACCATCCTGCTCGCTGCCTACGCCGCGCTGCTGGTGTGGATGCGCCGGATGGCTGAGGGCAAGGCACCGCCCCGAATCCTCGGCAACCGCCGCGAGCTCACGAAAGCTGAGCTGTCATGACCGGTCTGCAGATCATGATGGCCTCCGGCGCGCTGATCGGGCTCGGCATCGTGCTGCTGCTGGCCCGCGTACTGCCGGCGCATCCCGATCCGGTCGACGCGCTTGACCGGCTCGCTGCCAAGGCGGCACCGACCAGGGCGGTTGCGGCTCCGGCGAACCGGACGGAGCGGCTCGGCACCTGGGCGATCCGCGCTCTCCCGCCGGCGATCTGGGTGCGTACGCCAACGCGCGAGCTCGCGCTCCTACGGATCTCGCTGGCTCGGTTCTACGGCGAGAAGATCATCTTCGCGGCACTCGGGCTGGTCATCGCGCCCCTGTTCGCGGTCTTCCTCTCACTCATCGGCCTCGGGCTCCCTGTCGCACTCCCGGCCATCGGTTCGATTGCTCTTGCCGTGGTGATGTTCTTCATCCCGAACTACAACGCGATCGACGATGCCCGTGCAGCCCGGCTGGAGTTCACCCGGGCGCTGGGGGCCTATACCGAGCTGGTCGCGCTCGAGCGCAACAACGGTTCCGGTGTACGCCAGGCCATGGAGGCCGCTGCCGAGATCGGCGACTCGTGGGTATTCACCCGGCTGACCGAGGAGCTCACCCGCTCACGCTGGTCCGGCCTACCACCCTGGGAAGCGCTCCATGCATTGTCGGAGGAGCTCGGCCTTCCCGAGCTCGATGACTTCGCTGACATCATGCGCCTCTCCGGTGAAGAGGGCGCGGCGGTCTACTCGACCCTGCGCGCCCGCTCAGCTGCGATGCGCACCGCCATGCTCAACGACGAGATCACCGAGGCCAACGCCGTCGGTGAACGCATGTCCATCCCCGGCTCACTGCTCGGGGTGGTCTTCATGGGGCTGCTCCTGGCTCCATCACTGCTCCGGATGGTCATGCCCACCTGAGACGTACGAAAGGGCTCGCCGACACACGAAACGAGATATCTCCTCATGCACCGACTCATCACCTTCATCCTCGGACTCATCCTGATCGGCCAGCACCACCTGGACGTGGCCATCGAGGGTCGCCGGCGGCGCGACGAGCGCGGCTCGGTGACGATCGAGAACGTTCTGTGGGCCGTCGCCGTGATCGCGATCGTCGCCATCGTCGTCGCCGCGATCAGGACCTTCGTCACCAATGAGTCCAACAAGATCAGATAGGCACCGCCGGGCTCGCGACGAACGAGGCGCCGCCTCGATCGAGCTCGTCATTCTGCTACCCGCCCTGTTCGCGGTCATGTTCCTCGGAATGCAGGCCGCGCTCTACTACCACGCCCGCACGATCGCGGTTGCCGCTGCACAAGAGGGTGCCCGAGCGGCCGGCGCAGAGGGCGCGACCTCAACCGACGGCAGGCGATCGGCGCGCGCCTATCTCACCGACGTCGGTGGAGACGCACTGAGGTCGAGCCGCGTCAGCGTCACCCGGACCGGGACGACAGCCACGGCGACAGTCACCGGGCGGAGCCTGAGCGTATTGCCCGGGTGGCAGCCTCGAGTTCGGCAGTCAGCGAGCGTGACCGTCGAAAGGCTCACTGCGCCATGACCTCGAGACGACGAGATGAGCGTGGATCCTCCGCGATCGAGGCAGCCATCGGCGTACCTGCCTTCGGTCTCTTCGTCGGCCTGATCATCTTCGGTGGACGTATGGCCGTCGCGCACGAGTCGGTGCAGTCGGCCGCAGCAGAGGCCGCGCGTGCGGCTTCGATCGCCCGGTCCTCCTCCGACGCGACGCGAACCGCGACCGACGCGGCACGGGCGAGCCTCAAGAGCCAAGGGATCAACTGTCGTAGGGTCGCGGTTCGAATCGACACCCGGGCATTCCAGACAGCCGTCGGGGAGCCGGGGGCGGTGGCCGCCACCGTCACCTGTCGCCTGGATCTGACCGACCTGTCCGCGCCCGTGCCAGGGAGTCGCACGATTCGGGCCACGATGTCCTCGCCAGTTGACACCTGGCGGGAGCGAGGTGATTCACGATGAATCACTTCCGCGATGAGCGCGGTTCGGTCACAGCCTGGATGGCGACCGGAGCCTTCGTCATGGCCACTCTTGTCGGGCTGGCCGTCGACCTCGGTGGGCAGGTTCACGCCCAGCAGCGAGCCCACGATGTCGCCGCCCAGGCAGCGCGCGCCGGCGCCCAGGAAGTGCAGGCGGCCCCCGCCGTGCAGGGCCGGTACGCCCGGATCGACACCAGTGCCGCGCGCCAGGCAGCCCAGGCGTATCTCTCCGCCGCCGGCATCTGGGGCACGGTCTCGATCAGTAACGGCGACCGGATCGTCGTCGAGTGCCGCGACACCTACCGCACCAAGTTCCTCGGGATCGTCGGGATCACCAGGGTCACGGTCCATGGCGAAGCGACCGGCCACCTCGTACGCAGCCTCGGAGGTAACCAGCGATGATCACCAGGCTCCGCGGACTCGCCGCCACCCTCGCCCTTGCGCTCTTCGTCATAGGCGGTCCAATCTTCCTTGTCTATGCCCGGTCGCTGCCTGACTTCAGCGCCTTCACCTGGGACCGGCTCCAGGACCGCGACGATGGCACCGTGGCGCTCGCGGTCATTTACGTCGTGTGCTGGGTCTGCTGGGCGCTGTTCACCATCTCGGTATTCGTGTCCGTTGTATCGATGCTGCGAGGGATCCGGGTCCCTTGCCTGCCGGGTCTCAGCCTTCCTCAGGGTGCAGCGAACCATCTCGTCGCCTCCGCCGCGCTTCTGTTCATCAGCGCACCCGCAGTGACGCAGACCATGACCGCGCCCCCGGCGGACGCGTACGTCCCTCAGGACGTGCCGGTCCAACTCGTCAGCGATCCCTCAGGCGACCACGAACCACGCAACCGGACTGCCGCCGAGCATCCCACAGAGCACAACCCACAGGCGACATCCTCCGGCGAGACTGTGGCCTACACCGTCAAGCGCGGCGACAGCCTGTGGCGGATCGCGGAGAAGCACCTGGGCAGCGGTGAGCGGTTCAAGGAGATCGCAGCCCTGAACACGTACGTCCTCTCGAAGAATCCCGACTACCTCGAAGCAGGTCTCGTCCTTCGTCTTCCCGCTCCCGCGAAACCGGCCGAGAACACCGACGCCGGCGACGACACTTACGTCGTTGAGCCGGGTGACACTCTCTCGGAGATCGCCGAGGAGGAGTTGGGGGATGCCGAGAGATACCCCCAGATCTTCAACGCCTCCACCAACACAGTTCAGCCCGACGGCGCTCGGTTGACCGATCCTGATCTGATCCACCCAGGCTGGACACTGAAGCTCCCCACGACAACGAAACCCCAGGTCAGGAAGGGGGGATCTCCCACAACACCGCCTCCGGTCTCGCCCACCCCGTCGGCATCCCCCACCCCTGAGACATCACCACAGACGTCACCTTCGACATCCCCCTCACCCGTACCGGCAACGCAAGCACCCGACGACGCGAGTGACGACGCCTCCCACACTCCCGCCTGGGTGCTCCCCGGGCTCACCGGTGCCGGCGCGGTCCTCGCCGGCCTGGTCTTCCTCGCGCTGCGCTCCTACCGACGCACCGCGCTCCGCTTCCGCCGCCCGGGCCACATCCTCTCCGCTCCTCCAGAGATCACCGACGTGGCCAAGACCGCTCAGTTCGCCGGCAGCGTCACCGGCCCGAACATCCTTGGCCTCAACCACCTTCTCGAAACGCTCGAGGAGACGGCGGACTCGATGCCAGCGCTGACCTGGGTCGCCCTCGGAAAACGCACCGCGACCCTGCACCTAACGGAGAGCGCGCACCTTCCAGACCCCTGGACCGGCGACGGAACGATCTGGACGGCCCCGCTGCCAGAGAACCCACCCGATCCCGAGTACGCCTGCCCATACCCCCTCCTCGTCGGGATCGGCTCCAACGACAGCGGCGACCACGTCCTGCTCAATCTCGAGGAACTCCCCTACATCACCGTCACCGGCGACCCTGCCAGGAAGGCAGCGTTCGCGAGATATGTGACCGCCGAGCTCGCCTTCAACCCCTGGTCGATCGTCGCCACCGTCGACACCTTCGGTGAGGCCTCTCAGGTCACCTTCTGGTTCGACGACCTGTCAGGAAATGACCAGGGCCGGGCCAGCCACCACGCGGCCCAAGACGACCGCTTCGTGTCCGAACTTGCCCAAGCACTCGACCCCAAGTTCGCTCAGTCAGAGATCGACACCTACCACGCCGTCATCGCGAGCAGCGACCACGCCGACCTGGCCCAACAGGCGGCCGAGATCATCGCGGCGTACCCCTCCAGATCCGGCGCTGCAGTCCTTCTCTTCGCAGACACCGCCCCACCAGGGAGCACCCCTATCGACCTCACCCACGACGGACGCCTCCACCTGCCGGCCCTGGACCTCGACCTGATCGCGGCCGGGCTCACCGAATCCGAAGCGGCGGCCTGTGCCACCCTCTTAGCTCTCGACCCGGTCCCCGACAACACCACGGTGCCCATCTCCAGGAGCGCGAACGACCAGAAGACCACCACCGACGAAGCCGGCGCACTCGTCCCCGATCAGACCGAAGCGCGCCCCGTCGACCAACCAGCTGGACCCGATTCACTCCTGCCGAAGGAAACCAAGCAGTACGTCGCGGCCGCGGCCACCACGACGGTCGACATCGACCAGCTGGCTCCCGTCACGACACACCCACGTCCAGACCTCCCGGCGGATGCCGAGGCCGCCGATCTGAACGCGCCTACGGACCCTGATGCTGCCGCATCCGAAGAGGACGGTGTCGGAGGCACCGCCGACGACGATGCGACCCTCAACAACACGGTCGACAGCTGGTATGACGACGACTGCCCCTACCCCCGCCTCACCCTCCTCGGCCCGCTGGCCGCCCGAACCCACGGCGACCACAAAGCAGTGGCCCGGCGACGCCCGTTCTACCTCGAGCTCCTGACGTACCTCGTCCTCCACCCGCAGGGTGTCACCGGCGCCCAGATGGCCGAAGACTTCGGCCTCAAGATCCAGCGCCTGCGCACCGACATCGCAGAGGTACGCAAGTGGCTCGGCACCAACCCAGACACCGGCGAACTCCACCTGCCCAAAGCCGACACGACCGACGCCACCGGCTCCCGCGGCTCGTCCCTCTACCGGGTCGATGGCGTCCTCACCGACTGGGATCTCTTCAAACGACTCCGCGCCCGCGGTCAACGCCGCGGTGCCGACGGCATCGAAGACCTCATCGCCGCCCTCGACCTCGTCACGGGCGAACCCTTCACCCACCTACGCCCCGCCGGATGGGCCTGGCTCAACGACCTACGCACCAACGACATCGCCCAATGCGCCATCGTCGACACCGCCCACATCGTCACCGCCCACGCCTTGGAGAAGCACGACACCAACCTCGCCCTCGTCACCGTCGAGATCGCCACCAAGGCGTCCCCCTACGACGAGATCTGCCGTCTCGACCTCGCCCGCGTCAAAGACGCCACCGGCGACACCATTGGCGCCGAGGAGATCGTGCGTCGAGAGGTCTTCAACCGCACCGATGATCACCAAGGCCCGATCGAAGATTCTGCCAGAACGAGAGCAGTCGCTACCGAGGCCGGCTGGATCCGCAGGGACGGCCAGCCAGGTTCTTGACGCGAAAGGAGTTCAAGCCGAACGCCCGTCGAACATTCGTTCGACTTGGTGATCTACACTCGTTGCCATGGCGATCCCACCCAAGAACGACAGATGGCCGCCATACCGCCCCGATCAGCAGCGCCTCGTCTTCGTACGGCAGCAGGGAAGACTCCGCCCCCGCCTGGGCCTCGTCATCACCTGGCCGATCGCCGGCACCGGAAACCGCTTCCTCGTCGCCTACTGGGACGACGGACCGAACGCCGGCGTCCGGATGGCCTGGCTCAAACGACAGCAACTCTCTCCGATCAAAGTGGACCCCAACTGGCTCGACGGCCCAGCACCCTGGAAGACCGACAGGGACGTCCTGCGCTACCGAAGCAGATGACCCGCTAACTGGCCGCGCCATGTCGTCTGGAGACCCCAGCCGCAAGGATCGTTCACGGAGAGGCCATCCGGCCGGGGACGTCATGACGTCAAGCAGCAAGAGGCCATCGAGACACGTAGACGATGCGGACAGAAAGCTTGTCCGCATCCGCTGACCCTTACAGACTCCGTCATGTCGTGTTTTAAGTATGCTCTTGAGGTCTCGGAAGGGGGCGGCGTGGGGCAGACACCGAAGGAGCTGAACCCGTTCGAGTCCGCGCGTGCGTTCTTCGGGGCAGAGCTGCGGCATTGGCGGACGCAGCGGGGGCTGTCGCAGGCTGCACTCGGTCGGGTGACCCATGACAGCGCTGCCCTCATTGGCCGGTTCGAGAAGGCGGAGCGCTGGCCGAGCCGCGCCGCAGTCCTTCGGCTGGACGAGGCGTTGGAGACGTCCGGGGCCCTGGTGCGGATCTGGGACAGAGCCGATCAGGAGGCCCAGCGGCCGCACGACGGCGGGAGGACAGCTCAGGTCGACACCGGCCTGGGGCTGGAGTGGCACACCGACCTGTCGACGACGGCTAGCACCGTGGCCGCACTCTGGGCTGGGGACGCCGCCTTGGAGTCGATTCCTCTGCAATGGCTGCCGTCGGCCGACGACGGAGCACTGCTGCGCTGGCACCTGGAGCAGGCACGACCGGCACCGACCCTGCGGCCTTCGGGCGGGCCAGCTAGATCTGATCGCCCCGGAGGACGCCGACGCCTCAGCCTGCTCGACGTGGAGGCCGTCGCTGCCATGGGGAGCGCGTTCTCGAAGGCCGACCACCAGCTCGGCGGCGGCTACGCGAGGTCGACGCTCGGCCATTACCTGCGCACCACGGCGCGCCCGCTGCTCTCGGCGGAGTGTGACGGGAAGGTCCACCGCCAGCTGCTCACCACGACCGCGAGACTCTGCGACCTCGCGGGCTTCATGTCGTTCGACTCCGGCCATCAGGGCCTGGCCCAGCGCTACTTCGTCCAGGCTCTCCGCCTGGCGCGGGCGGTCGACGATGAGGCCCTCGGTGCACACATCCTTGGCGACATGACCATGCAGGCGCTCCATCTGGACGCCCGCGCACAGGCGGTCGCACTGGGCGAGGCCGCTGCCGAAGCCGGCCGCCGGTCGGGTTCGCACATCGTCGCGGCGCGGGCCAGCGCTGTGGCCTCGAGAGCATTCGCCCGCTCATCTGACCCCGTCGCCGCGGACAGAGCGATGAACGACGCCGAGCGCTTCCTCCAAGCCGGTGCGAGCGACCGAGACCCGGACTGGATCGGGTTCTTCAACACCGACCAGCTCTCCACCGAGTTCCTCTACTCCTCCTCCGACCTCGGGAGGACCGCGCGAGTGGAGCAATACGCGGCGACCTTGCTCACCACGGCGTCCTCGTCGGCGATGCAGCGACGCCAGGTCCTGGTCACAGCGACCATCGCCGCGGCGTTCCTCCCGTCTCCCCAACGCGACGGCCACGCCGATCCGGTGCGCGCCCTGGAGGCCCTGCGCCGGGTCCTGCCGTTCATCGCCGGAGTGTCCAGCGCCCGCGCGCTGGCGGCCGTGAACGCCGTCCGAGGGCAGCTCGCCGGTCACCTCGACCCGGACCTGCTCAGAGGGTTCGAGTCCGACCTTCATGACGTGATGCTGTAGAGAGGAACCCGTGGTCGACCTCACCGACGCCGAGCTGCGCGACGCCCTGTGCGAAGCATCGGAGCGCGCCTCGCTCTCCGCCGAGGGGGCACGGATCATCCACCACTACTCGAACGCGGTGTTCCTTCTCCCCGCCGAGGAAGCCGTGGCGAGGATGACCCCTGAATCCCGTTCCGTCGCGCAGATCGAGACCACCCAGCACGTCGTCCGACGGCTGTGCGACGACCACGGCTTCGGCGCGACCTCGCCGATCGCGGGCACCGCTCCCACCGTGGTCCGGCCTCGCCAGGGTGCACCCGGCCTGACGGTGAGTTTCTGGCACTACTACCCGCAACCGGAGTCCGCCGAAGCCTTCGACTCGGCCCATCTCGGCTCGCTCCTGCGGGATCTGCACGCCCTGCCCGAGCCGCCGCTGGCGCTCCCCCGGTGGCGGCCGCTCACCTCGCTGCGCAACGTCTTGACCTCAGAAGGCCCTTACGAAGGCCTCAGCAGCGCGGAGCGTGAATGGCTGCTCGAGGAGGTCGAGTCCGTGACCGAACGGGTCGACAGGTACGACTGGCCGCTGGGGACGGGGTTGATCCACGCCGACGCGTGGGCGGGGAATCTGCTCTGGGACGTCACCGCGAGCACTGGGCCGCGGGCGATCCTCGGCGACTGGGACGGGGTCAGCATCGGTCCGCGAGAGATGGACCTGATCCCGACCTGGCACGCGGCGACCCGCTATGGCAGGGACAAGGCCTGGATCGAGCGGTTCGTCGACGCCTACGGCTACGACCTGAGCGAGGAGCCCGGCCTGGACCTGCTGATGCGGATGCGCGACCTGGTCCAGCTCTCCGGGCCACTGCGGCGTGCCAACCGGTCTGCTGCGCACCACGCGGCGCTCCGCGAACGGTTCGACGCCATCCGCGCCGGCGACACCGCCATGACCTGGACAGGGCTCTGAGGCAAGCGCGCTTCCCTCCTCGCATCGATGCGGACAGGAACGCTGTCCGCATCGAACCCCTTCCGCCGACTGCCTGATGACGGGCCCAATGGAACTGCCCCGGCCGAACCGCTGCGGCAAAGGAACCGTCTACATCAACCAGTCGAAGGAGACCGACATGTTCGAGAACGACCGCACCCAGCCCGTCGAACGGCGCACAGACAGCGATCACGTGAAGGTGATCGAGCTCGGCGACGCTGCTGAGCTCACCCTGGGCAGCGGCGGATCGGGCAGCGAGGACAAGCGCCGCCAGTACAACTGACGCCTGCCATGCACCGGGGAGGGCCTGCCCTGCGGGCCCTCCCTGCCCGGTCCGCGACTCTTCACGAAACGAGGTTGAGCATGTTCTGGATGGCCGGCTACATTGGCAACCACTCACGGCCCCGCTCCCCGCTCGGCGCACGCCCGATCGCCGCGAAGGGGACATCGATCGTCTGGGCAGTGGACGAGCACGGGACCCACGCGTCAGCAGCGCAGCAGTACCGCCTGGTCCGCGACCGCGCACACGACCTGATCCTCATCGGGACGACTTCGGTCGCCGACGCCGAACTCACCGCGGTCGCGGCCAGTTCGGTCCCCGACAATGTGACCTGGCGATGGCCCGGTGCCTACGCGGTCGTAGAGCAGACCGAGTCGCACCTCTCGGTCTGGTCGGACCTGGCGACCGCCGTCCCGATCTACACCTGCCTCGCCGACGAGGGCGTCTACTGGTCGACCACCGCCCGGGGCCTCGCAGGTCTCGCTAGTGACGGCGAGCACCGTCTCGACCTCGAGCGGGTCGCGGGCGAACTCCATGCGCCCGGCACGCCGAGGCTCTTCGGGGAACGCACGTACTTCGATGGCGTACGCCTCGTCCTTCCCGGGCACCGCTACATGTTCGGCCGCAGCGGCACGGCCTGGCGCAGCCGCATGTGGGTGCCAGGAGAACGGCACGGCTCGGAACCGAGCGGCCCGGCCGGTCTCCGGGCCGAGCTCACTGCAGCGGTCAGATCGCGGGTCGAGAACGCGATCGCTCCGAGCGCGGACCTATCCGGCGGGCTCGACTCGACCGCGCTGACGCTCCTAGCGGCCAGAGCCCTGGCCCACAGCGGGCGCAGGATCTCGGCCTACACGGTCCACGAGCCGTCAGCCAACGCAACCGGAGAACCGACCGGGGACCTTGCGCACGCGCTGCGAGCTGGGCAGCACCCGGGGATCGAGCACCATCTCCTTGCCCTCGACGGCGCTCATCTCCCGTACGGCCGTCTTGACGGTCTGCCGGCGACCGACGAGCCCGCGCCGTCGGCCAGGGCCTACGCCAGGTTCGCGTTCCAGCTCAACGCTATGCGCGAGCGCACAGCCACGGACTGCCACATGACCGGCGACGGCGGCGACACGGTGCTCATGACGTCAGTCGCGTGGATCGCGGACGCGATCACCCACCGACGCTTCGCCGTCGCTGCAGCCGAGGCACGCAGGCTCGCGAGGCTGCGGCGCACGGCCCCGGCAGAGGTGCTCCGCGCGGCAACGGACCTCCTCCGCCATACCCCGGAACAGGGCCTGGCGGCAGCCGCCGCCTGGTGGCACTCAGGGCACGCGACCAAGACCCAGCGCTCCGCGGCCGCTGCATGGCTGACGCTCGCGGCACCGCCGCCGTGGGCGACTGGGCAAGCCAGGCTCCACGCAGCGGCCCTGGCGAACGTCGCCCCCGCCCTGCCGCACGCCCGCGGTGCGCTCACAGCGCACGCGATCGTCCACGACACGGCGGAGGTCGGCAGGACGGCCCTCTCCGACGCCCAACTGGCAGCGCACCATGGCGTGCCGTTGCACAATCCTTTCGTCGACTCTCGCGTTCTGGCCGCCGTGCTGAGCATGCCGGTCGCCGCGATGCCGCGCCCGAGCGAGTACAAGCCGCAGATCCGGGAAGCACTGGCCGACGTCTACCCGCCCGAGCTGGCTGCCAGGACCACCAAGGGAAGCTTCACATCCGACTACTTCGCCGGGCTGCGGACCAACCTGTCTCCTCTGCTTGACCTCGCCGACGGACGACTGAGCGAACTGGGACTCGTCGACGTGGACGCTCTGCGTGCCTCGCTCCGGGCCGGCGCGGCCGGGGCCACAGGAGCAGCCGTCTGCCTGCCCCAGCTCGACACCGCGCTCGGCCTGGAGAGCTGGCTGCGCGCGCTGGAACGGACCGCGGTCGTCAGGTGGGAACGTCAAGCAATCCCGGCCGGGGCGATCTCATGACAGCCACGACCATCCCGCCGGACGGTCCTGATCTGTACGCCTGCCGCTTCGCGGACACCGCCCTGGTGGTCGACTACCGCACCGGTCAGGTCAGTCTGCTCACCATCGGACGCGAGGGGGAGGCGGGTGCCGGATCACCTGCCGTTGACCGTCCCCTCACCGATCGAATCCGCGACCGGCTCGGACTGAGCAGCCGTGTAGCCCGTTCTGTGCGCGTGGTAACCGGCAAGACTTCCGCCCTGTCGTTCGGCGCAGATGAAAGCGAAGCCGGCCTGGCAGAGAACAAGAACGTCAACCCGACGCCCGTGGAAGTCATCGCCTCGGCAGTTGCCCTCGCGGCAGTACTCCTCCTGAAGGCATCCGGACCCCGAGAGCGCAGGATGCGCCGGCTGACCGTCCTTCTCGGCGGCGTCGCTCTTCTCCGTCTCCAGATGGCGACCGTCGCCGAAGCCGAGCGGGGTGTTCTCCTCATCAGACGGATGGGACGCTGGATTCCTGGGCGTGTCGCGTGCCTGGAGGAGTCTGTCGCGGCCACAGTGGCACTTGCGCTGCTCGGCAGGTCGGTCACGTGGTGCCATGGCGTCGCTTCCGATCCCGTCAGACTCCACGCCTGGGTCCAGACACGAGATGGCGACACCGGCATCCCCGTAGCCGAACCGACGTCCACCGGCCGCTACACGATCCTCCGCACGATCCCCGAAGACCCCGACCACGAAGGAGCGCACTATGACCAACACTGACCTGTGGCTGACTCACGACGGCGTCGGGCTCGGACCGCTCCGCGCCGACCTGCTCGAGACCTATTGGAAGTGGGAGTCGAGCCTGCGCGTCATGGCCGGCTACGGCCGCCTCAACTCCGAAACTCTCTCCGAGAGGTCCGCTGGGCTGGAGTCGCAGCTGCGTCACTCCGATTCCCAGGCTCGATTCACCATCTATCAAGAGGAAGACGGCGGCGAGTGGCAGCCCGCAGGCAGCTCATCTCTGGCCCTGGACCACCGCTACGGCACAGCCGAGTTCTTCATCTACCTCGGCGATGAGGCCGTCCGCGGCCGCGGCATCGGCACCACCGCCACCATGATGACGCTCGACTGGGCCTTCCACGTCGCCCAACTCCGATCGGTTTACCTCTCAGTGATCGCGGAGAACACAGCCGGAGTGCGGGCCTACGAGAAGGCTGGTTTCAAGGTGATCGGCACCCGACGCCAGTCCTCATGGTGGCTCGGAAGACCCGCCGACGAGATCCTCATGGACGCCCTTCCAGAGGACTACACGGGTCCGAGGTTGGTCGAGGCTGCGGTGATGGGTGACCGCCGGTGATAGTAGTTCCCACGGTCTAGCGCCACTCCGCGATGACTCCCGAACGAGTCCTCAAACGCCGCACTACTGAACCCCTTCTTCCCGCGCTGCCGACAGGATCACAGATCAACTGTCAGCTATCCCGGCAGCAGTTCCGGTCACCGGTGCCATGAGACATCAGAGTTCACAAAGACTCTCCGGCAGTTGCGGCAATCCTCCGCCGCGACCTCCGCCGCGACTTCTTGGGGGATGTCATCTGAACTGCGGAAACGCTGAGATACCCCCATCATTCCCCCGGCCTAGGGGTATGAGTCGGGTGATGGGGGATGTCCATCGTGGAGGGCATGAACATCCCATCCATACCCGCCGCAGCACGGATCGCCGAGGCGATCCGGGAAGCGCAGTCCCAGCAACTGCGTGACGCAGCGTTGATTCTGGCTGATGCCGGCGTACCGGTCTTCCCGTGCTCCCCGTGCGGCAAGCAGCCGCTGACCCGCAGCGGGTTCCATGCCGCCACCACCGACCCTCGCCAGGTCGGGCGTTGGTGGCTGCGCTCCCCCGCCGCGAACATCGGGATGCCGACCGGCACCGCCTCCGGCGTCGTCGTGGTCGACGTCGATGTTCACGCCACCGGCAACGGGTTCAGCGCCTTCGCGCGGAGCGAGCGTGCCGGGATCACCTCTCAGTGGTCGTTCCTGGTCCGTACGCCCTCGGGTGGCATTCACGCCTACTTCACCCCCGCTGGCGAAGACCAGCGCAACTGGCAGGCCAACGGGACCCACGTCGACTTCCGCGGCGAGGGAGGATACGTCGTCATACCGCCCTCACAGGTCCGTGGCCCGGGCGACAACACACGGTCGTACGAACTGATCGCGATTGCCCAGCATGGCGACAAGCCGCTCGACGCCGACCGACTCCGAGACTTCCTCGTCCCACCACGTCAGGTGCGTGAACCGGTTGGGATGCCCGCTCGCGGGGCGCGCCCTGACCGGCTGGTCGCGTGGATGGCCAACCGCCCCGAGGGCACCAGGAACAGCAGCCTGTTCTGGGCAGCGTGCCGGATGGTTGAAGACGGGCAGCGCTACGACGCCACGCTCTCGGTCCTCGGCGATGCCGCCCGGTCGGCGGGGCTGGGTGAGCACGAGGTGGAGTCGACGATCCGGTCGGCCTACCGGATCGCGTCCCGACTCGGTCCGGGGAGCCGCTTGGGCCCTACCCAGGCCCGCACGGCGACAGCGAGCAGTGAGGCGGTGGCGCTGTGAACAGCGGAGTCTTCTACCGGCGTCACGCGATGCCGCCACGCCAGAAGCCGGTCGACATTCCCCCGGCCGAGGTCTCCAAACTCGCCATCCACGGCGACCCCTCCCAGCAGACAAGCGAGCCCGCACCCGAGCGCGACCAGAACGCGGTGCGGTGGGTGCGGCCCAGCGAGTTGCCCACGATGGTCGCCAACCGCTATGTACGCCGCCTCGTGGGCGCGAACGAGGCTGCTGTGCGGCAGGCGCGTCAGCTACCGCGGCGTGCGATAGCGCGTGTGCGCATCGCGAGAACGCAATCCGCCAGCAACACTGCGCCAGACCGACTGGGAGGGATCGGGCAATGAGCTTCGTCGACTCCGAGGGACTGCGGTCCCTGCTCTTCCGGCTCTACGGCGCCGGCCCCGACGCCTGGCGCGACGATCCCGAGGTCGCTGAACTGATGGCGTACACAATGGAGAAGTACGGTGCGCTAGCCCGCCGCCACGGTTTCGAGCCCGCAGACGCGGCTGCTGCGGCGTACGAGGTCCTTCGGACCCGTCCCGTCCGGAAGGCCGAGGATCCGTGGGCGGTGGTCACCCACGCGGTTCAGATCACGATGATCGCCGAAGACCGCGCCGCCGGACTGCTCTGTTCGGAGGCTCGCGTACGGAAAGCTGACCTGGCTGGGTTCCACGATGCCCAGCGTCTCAGCGACCGCGAGCATTCCTTGGCCGACTACCACCTGGCCTTCCAGGTCCCGCCCGCCCACGATCTCGCCATCCTTCTCGCTGATGCCGAGCGGGCGAAAAAGGAACAGGAGAAGGAGAACGCAGCCAAGGCTCGCCGAGATCACGAGGCCCACGAGGGCGGCGGGGAACCTGACGACGACACCGTCGGAAACGACGATGGGCCGGTCGAGGACGGGTCCGAGAAGGAAGCGCCGAACGCGTTCTTCGCGCTCGACCAGATCGTCGAGATCCTCGTCGAGTTCGGCTGGCCGGAGCAGACTGCACGTGCTGCGATGGAGTACATCGGATCGCGGCTGATGATGTCGGGCACCAGGCAGGCGGCGTACGAACGCCTGCGCCGCGAACGCCAGCCATGGCTCCGGTTCGACCTCGACCTGGAAGTCTGGGGGACGCTCCTGCGGGCGGTTCTGGGCTCACCGGACCCCGACCGTGCCAAGACCCTCACCGGCAAGGGCATGTGGTGGAGGTTCTGCAAGGGCCACGAGACCGAGCAGGTCCTCGCCGACACATCCCTGCGCCGGGCACTGGTGACCTCAGCGCGCTACGTCCGCCGGCGGAGATCTCATGTCTGATCTCGGCCACTTCGAGCTCGAGCGGACCCTTGACTCGATCGCCATCGGCGTACGCCACCGCAAGGACCTCGGCGACTTGGCGACCCTGAAGGAGTCCATCGAGAGCCTCGGCCTGCTCCAGCCCATCACCGTCACTCCCGACGGCACACTCCTGTGCGGACGCCGACGGCTGGAGGCGGTCAAGGAACTCGGCTGGCGGACCGTGCGCGTCTGGGTACGCTCCGGGATCTCCGACGAACTCAAGGGGCTGATGGCGCTCCAAGACGAGAACCTGCTCCACAAGCCGTTCTCCCCCACCGAGGCTGAGACGCTCTACCGGGAACTCAAGAAGGTGCTCGCCGAGGACGCCGCGCGACGTCAGGAGGCGACGCGTTTCGGCGCCGACCCCACTGCCGGCATCGGGGTGGAAGACGGTGCTGATGAATCATCAGCACCGTCAGGGGCTGGTTACACCCGCAATCAGGCGGCCACGCTCGTCACCGGAGCCAACTCCCACCAGCGTCTCGAACGCATCGGCCGGATCAAGGACGTCGCTGACGACCCCACTCGACCGGCGCATGTACGCCAAGTCGCTAGCGAAGCTCTCGACCAGATCGACCACGGCGCACCGGTCTCTTCGACGTACGAGCGAGTCATGGACCTCGCCCGCCAAGCCGACGCCGACCCTTCCCTCCCCGACCTCGACGCCCTCGCCGAAGAAGCACTCAAGCGGATCTCCGCGCCTCGTACGCGACGTACGAACCCGTCCGGCACCCCGCGCAAGTCAGAGTGGTCAACGCGATCCTTCGTCCTGATGTGGACCGACCTGGACGGCTGGTGGACCCACTATGACGCCGCTGAGATCGGCGCCGACCTCAACGACGGCGACTGGGAGCTCCTCGAGCGGATGTACGGCGAGCTCGACGCATTCGTCGAAGCCGCTCGCCGGGCTCGCGAATCCAAGGTGCCAGCGGGCACGGCTGCGTCCTAGAATTCGGAGCATGTTGCTGTGCAGACCACGTGACGCCGGGTTCATACCCAGGCGGCGGTGACCTACCTGCAATCCCGCGGGATGGACGCCGTCGCAGGAATCCGGAGCGTCACGTGTCCCGTACCGACAAGACCCAGCCTTTCCGCGTCCGTCTGTGGGATGGCACTCTCACCCGCGTCGCTGTTCACGACCACAGCGACGGCGCCTGTGATCTTCCTGCGACCTATCTCGACGACCTCGCCCAGTACGCCACCGATGGAGGTCGCTTCTCTCGCGGCTCCTGCTACTGGGCCATGCGCTTCACCGGCACCATGGCGTGCTGTTGCGGAATGTGCCACGACGCCGCTGGCCTTCGCGCCGAGCGCCGCGCCGATCGTCACCGCACCCGCCGTGAGCTCGCCGACCTCGTGAAGGAGGCGAACGCCGGCTCGCACGATCTGGACTAACGAGGCGATGGAGCCGGCGCCTGCGGGCACCTTGCCCCCATGAACACTCCCACGAACGAACGTGCCTCAGGCACCGCCGGGGCCCTTCACCTTCAGGTCCGCTACGTCGGCGATAGCCCCGAGGAGGGCGGTGGATTCCGCCGCAGTTACCGCTACCAGATCGACGACACCGACTCCCCCGACGGCCCCGTCGTCGGCACGGACCTGTACTCCGGAGTCGGCGCTCCCATCGACGCCCGGGCCGCGTTGGCCACCCTCGTTGCGTTCGTCTCCGCTGCTGGTGAGGCTTACGGCCACACGATGCGTGGCGGACAGTCTGAGAACCATCATCTGCTCCGCCGAGGTATCGCTGAGGCGGCGTACATGAACTCTGATGAGCTCCAGGTCCTCGCGATGGACCTGGAACAACTCTCCACGCGATCCGCTCAGGCCAACACGCGGTCGACACCTCGGCCGGACACGCCGACCCTGTAAACCTCGGGGGTCACGGCGCACCTCTCCTGCAACCCACTCATTCAGGAGAAGTGATGCGAACCCGGACCTACGCCGCCCGACATCGGCGACTCCCCCTTGCAGCTGTCCTTGTCGGCGGCCTCAGCGCCGTGCTCTTCATTTTCAGCGGCATTCTGATCGCGACCACCGACGACGCACACGCCCCGAACCAGCGCCCGAGCCAGGCCCCGGAACCGCTGACATCTCCGCCCTCGGATGAACCATCAAGCGCAGGTCACGATGAGGCTCGGGCTTTCGCGATCGAAGCGGCACAAATGGTCTTCGACTGGGACACGACCACCTCCTCGAACACCGACGGCTACTTCGCACGTCTCGTCGCAATCGCCGACCCAGGCGGAGTCGAGTCCGACGGGCTGGTGGCTGACCTGACCACCTACCTGCCGAACCCGGAGGCGTGGCGCGAACTGCGGGCGTACGAGACCCGTCAGTGGCTCGAGGTCACCTCCGCCATGGTGCCCTCCACCTGGGAGGCAACCGCTCGCGAAGGCGAGGCGTACGGGCTCGAGCGTGGCACGACCGCGTACACGATCACGGGGATCCGCCACCGCGCCGGCACCTGGAACGGCGAACCGGTCACCAGCCGCCACCGGGTTAGCTTCACCGTCTTCATCCTCTGCGTGCCGCGCGAACCATCCTGTTACCTGCTCCGGCTCTCCCGGCTCGACCACCCGCTGCCGTAGAAGGACCGACGAGATGCGGAAGGTGCTCATCGGGGTTGTCGTCTTCATGGTCCTGATCGCTCCGGCTGCCCAGGCAAGTGCCCTTGCGGTCGCCGTGACTTTCGCTGCCAAGCCCACCTCGAGCTGCGGCCTCGGGGAGACTGGACCTGTCCCCAACAGCCTCACCGCCACAGCGGCAGACGGGGTGAAGATCCGTCTGGACCGGACCCAGCTCACCCACGCCGCGACCATCGTGAAGGTCGGTGGACGTACGCCCGGCGTCGGACGGGATGGCGTGCTCGTCGCATTGATGGCCGCGCTGACCGAGTCCAGCCTCCGGATGCTCGCCAACGCCAGCGCCTGGCCGCAGTCCGCGAGGTTCCCCAACGACGGCAACGGTGGCGACCACGACTCGCTCGGCCTTTTTCAGATGCGACCCCTTGCCGGGTGGGGAACCGTGGCCGAGCTCATGAACTCCAACTACCAAGCACGCGCCTTCTTCGGCGGCCAAGACGGGCCGAACCACGGCTCACCCCGCGGCCTGCGCGACATCCCCGGCTGGCGCAGCCTCCCCAAAGGCGCCGCGGCGCAAGCCGTGGAGGTCTCAGCCTTCCCGGACCGCTACGCCCGCTTCGAACCGGTCGCTGAGCAGATCCTCGACGCACTGACCGTCCGCACGGACCGCGCCACCAGCTCCCCCGACGTCCCCGAGACCGGCCGAGTCGTGTTCCCGCTCCCCGCCCGATCCTGGACCGCAACCAGCCCGTTCGGGATGCGAACCGACCCGGTCACCGGCACCCACACCCTGCACACCGGCTCCGACTACGCCGCAACCAACGGCACTCCCATCCTCGCCGCCGCCGATGGCATCGTGGTCTTCGCAGGCGACGTGACCTCAGGCTACGGCCACCTCATCCTCATCAAGCACACCGTCAACTCCGCCACGGTCCACTCCGGATACGCCCACATGTACGCCGCCGGCATCCATGTCCGCAAAGGACAGCGTGTGACCGCCGGTCAGCACATCGCCGACGTCGGCACCGACGGCAAGTCCACCGGCCCACACCTCCACTTCGAGATCCGGCCCGGAGGCGCGTACGCCTCTCCCGTCGACGCCAACAACTGGCTCACCGAACACGGCGCGGCCAGCCGCTCAAAATCCACGTCCGAGGAACTTTCTGAAAGTTGCTGACAACCCCTGGGGGTATGATGCATCATTCTCTTGCCCCGCTGGTGACCCGAGACGCCAGCGGGGTTTCTCCTTCCCGGGCACAGTCGCCCACCTGCTGGCCATGAGCCCCACTCTCACCCGTGGACAGGTCCACCCAGACCTCGGCGCGATCTCCGGGACTGGGGATCTGCGCGACATCGTGGGAGCACTTCTCACCTACGGTTTACTGCTCTCGGTCGCGATGCTGATCATCAGCGCAATCACGTGGGCTATCGCATCTGGGGCGGGAAGCTGGCATGGCGCCTCGCGGGCGAAGGTGGGTGTGCTCGTGGCTCTCGGTGGCGCGGTCCTCACAGGGGGCGCGCTCGCCTGGGCGAACTGGCTTCTCGGGATCGGAGCTCGGCTGTGAGCATCAGCGCTGAGCCGCGACAAACGCCGCCAGCTCAGCCTCGGGACGTACGTGCTTCTTGAAGAGCGGTCCGCACGGAACGCGGGCCAACTCCTTCGACAGTTGAGGCAGGTCGGGGACACCATCGCGACGATGGTCGGCGAGGAAGATGAAGTCGTTCATTGACCCGACCACGCCGCGATCAGCGGTCGGACCGACTCGTACCTCTTTCATCTGCTCGATCTCGGCATCGATGATCTCCGGTGGCACGCTCTGGTCGATCAGAGCCTCAGCGATCACCTCCGCGATGCGGCCCGGCAGGCCTTTGGCAGGAGCAAGCGGGGTCAGGACCGGGAGCAGCGTGCGCGCGTTGACCAGGATCGCGGTCTGGGGACGCCACGGCAGAAAATTCGCGTACCAGTCACCGAGCAATGTCGTCGACGTCTCCCCGTCCACTGGCGGCAGACCGCCGATGCGATCGCGCAGCTTCTTGGTCGCACGCAGAACGAGCATGGAGCAATCATCTCCGATCGTCGTCTGAGTCCAGACGCGACGCCACGATCCCCTACCGCTGACATACGACCCAGCCGTCGTCACTACCGGGCGGGGGGCTCCAGTAGGAGACCGCCCGGACCGCACGACGTAGTGACAGCACGCCCGGAAGTGGCTTCACCGGCGATTCGTGAGCATCACGGGAAAGCCAACCCACCTGCTGGGCATCCAGCCCCTTCTCACTCGTGGAGCTACCCGTGAGCATTCACCCGCCGACCTATAAGGGTCCTGCGGCTCAGATCGACATCAGTCCGAACTCCAGCGGCCTGCCCGGCATCGCCGAGCTACGCGAGATCGTCGGCGCGACGATGACGATCGGCCTGATCCTCGCCGTCCTCGCCCTGATCATCTCCGCAGTTGTGTGGGCCCTGGGATCGAACACTTCCAACCCTCACCTGGCCGGCCGCGGCAAGCTCGGGGTCCTGATCGCCCTCGGCGCCGCGATTGTCTGCGGCGCCTCGGTCAGCCTGGTCAACTTCTTCTGGAACGTCGGCCAGGCCGTCTGAAAGACGAGGAGCGAGCGATGGGTCTGTGCGACGTACCCGGCGTCAACGAGGTCTGCAACCAAGCCTCCGAGGCCACCACCAGCGCCATTAAAGGCTCCTTCACCTGGCTCGCGACAGCGATGGGTGAACTGGCCAAGGCGGTGTTCGAGATGACCTGGAAGGTGCTCGACGACACGACGTATGTCGAGGTGACCTCCAGTGGCTACACACGCGTCTACAACCTGATCTTCGGCATCGCGCTCTTGATCATGATCGGGTTCTTCCTGCTCCAGGTCATGGCCGCGATGATCCGCCGCGAACCGGCCGGCCTGAGTCGAGCCGCGCTCGGCCTGGGCAAGTCGATCCTCGGCTCCTTCCTCGCCCTCGCCCTGGTCGGCACGGCACTGGAAGTCACCGACCGGCTCTGCATCGGCATCGTCCACGCCGCCGGCACGAACATGAGCGAGCTCGGCGACCGGATCGCCGTCCTGGTCGCGGTCGGCACCGTCGCCGGCGTCGCCAACCCCGGCGCCGCAAGCCTGGCGAGCGTGTTCCTCACCAGCCTCGCCGTCGGAGCGACCTTCTTCATCTGGATCAGCCTGCTCGTACGCAAAGCCCTCCTGCTCGTCGCGATCGTCTTCGCCCCCGTCGCCCTCGCCGGCTCCTCGTGGGATCACGCCCGCGCGTGGGCCGGACGATGGGCTTCGTTCGTGATCGCACTGATCCTGTCCAAGCTCGTCGTCGTGGTCATCTTCCTCATCGCCAGCACCCAGGTCTCTGCACCGATCGATGCCGATCTGAAGTCGCTGAGCGAACCCCTCTCCGGCATCGTGCTCCTGCTCGTGGCCGGGTTCGCGCCGTACATCGCCTATAAGGCGATCAGCTTCATCGGCTTCGACATGTACCACGCCATGTCCGCCGAACAAGAAGCCAAGAACGCCCTCAACCGCCCCGTCCCCCTTTCCGCCCGCTCGCCCGGGATCCAGCCTCGCAAGGTCCTCGATGAAGGTGGCGGAGGAGAATCGGCCGGTACGCCGCCAGCAACCCACTCGCCGAAGCCAGGCTCGAGTTCGACCGTCGTGGAGGGGCCAACCACGGAGATAGCCCCCATGACGCCCGAAGCGGCGGCGCCGGAGACATCCACAGCCGTCGCGGGTCCAGCCGCTGCCGCCGTGGCGGGCGCCGAACTCGTGAAGTCGTCAGCAACCGCCGGACAGCGGACTGGCCAGACCATCGGCGGTGCCACAGAGGAACAGGCGGCCGCCGGTGACGGCGCTCCACCACCTCGCGTGCCCATGCCCCACACCGCCGACCCAACCCCGGGTGACCAGCGATGACCACCGACCTCGCACCGGTCAAGTTCTCCCGCCTGTCCCGCCGCGGCGTACTCCTCGGCCTCTCCCCCAGTCAACTTGCCACAGTCGGCATCGCGGCGGTCACGCTGGTCATCACCCTCTACGCTGGCGGCACCTCCGCCCGCGCCATCGCAGTCCCGGTCATCGGCGCCTGCACGGCCCTCTCGTTCCTGAAGGTCGGCGGACGACCCGTGGTTGCGTGGCTACCGATCGGTACCGTGTGGCTCCGGCGCTCGATGACCGGGCAGCTCGACTACCGCCGCGACGTCACCCGCCCGCGTCAGGCCGGAACCCTCGCCCTCCCCGGCGACGCCGCCCGCCTCCAGCAGTGGGAGGACGCCGAGACCGGCGCCGTCATGGTCCACGACCCTCACGCCGCCACTCTCACCGCGATCGTCGCGGTCACCCACCCGGCCTTCGTGCTCCTCGACCCCGCGGAACAACAGCGCCGCGTCACCGGCTGGGGCCGCGTACTCGCCACCGCCTGCCGCTCCGGACGCCTTGCCGCCGTCCAGGTCACCGAACGTACGCTGCCCGACTCCGGCAAGAGCCTCACCGAATGGTGGGAGACCCACGGCACCGACGACGACACCTGGGCCGCCCGCACCTACGCCGAACTCATCGACCGAGCCGGTCCCGCCTCCGAACGCCACGCCACCACCATCTCCATCGCCCTCGACATGCGCGCCGCCTCCCGAGTAATCCGAGCCGCCGGCGGTGGCCGCAAAGGCGCCGCCGCTGTGCTCCGCCAAGAGATGAGCACCCTCACCGCGGCGCTGCGCTCGGCCGAGCTAACCCCTGAGGGCTGGCTTACCCCTGCCGACCTCGCCGTCGTCCTCCGCTCCGCCTACGACCCTGACGCCGCACCCGCTCTCGAGCGCCACCCCGACCTCGGCCGCGACCTCACCCAAGCCGGCCCGATCGCAGTCTCCGAAAGTTGGGGATCGCTGCGCTCCGACTCCGCCCACCACGCCGTCCTCTGGGTCAGCGAGTGGCCACGCTCCCAGGTCTACCCCGGCTTCCTCGCACCCCTCCTACTCACCTCGGGCATACGCCGCGCCCTCACCCTCTATTACCAACCGCTCCGCACCGACACCGCCGCCCGCGACATCCGGAGAAAGAAGACCGAATACGTCTCCGACGCCACCCAACGCGCAAAACTCGGCCAGATCGAAGACGCTCAGCAAAGCGCCGAATACCGCGATGTCCTCCAGCAAGAAGCCGAACTCACCGCCGGCCACGGCATCCTCCGCACCACCGGCCTCATCACCGTCACCGCCCCCGAAGAGCACGAACTCGAGAAGGCCATTGCCACCATCGAGCAAGCTGCGATCCAGGCCTCCTGCGAACCCCGTCGGCTCTGGGGTCAGCAAGCCCAGAGCTTCGCCGCCTCCCTACCACTCGGCCGTCGGCTCGGATCGTGATCATTCTGGCGGGAGCGCGTGTTCAACGATCCAACATAGGCGCCAGTTCAGGCTCAAACAGCGTGAGGGATCTGCTCGGAATGACTTCCAATTGCGTTGTCCGCGCAATACGCTGCGGCTACTCGGCGAATCGGCCGTAAGAACATCGCTGAACTCTCGGACAGCCTTGCCCAGAGAGTAGAGGTTTGATGAACGACGACTTCCCGGCCTGGCTCAGTGTGCTGATCCGGCTATGTGCCGCCGCAGCCGGATTCTGGGGGCTGTGGTGCATCTGGGTGGGATTTTTCGGTGGGACGATGCCGATCATTGGCTTTTCGACCGACGGAAGCCTGCTTCTCGGGTTGTTCATGCTGCTCATCGGCGAACCGATCCTCTTGACGGTCGCTTACTGGGCCTTCGTTCTCGTGTTTCTCCCCCTGGCGCTACTCATAGGCGCTGTCCAGAGCCGGCGCCCAGCCGGTCGAGTTGAGTCCTGGGGTCCGCACGAGTCAGTTGCTGTCACGGAACTGCCCGCTCTGCCCAACGTGCCGGTCTCAGGTACCCAGACGATCGCGCCCGCAAGTGCGAGGCCTCAGAGTAACGTCGATTGCTCAAGACCACCCATGGCCCGTCAGGCCAAATCGAAGGTGAAGATGCCCCCGGTGACCTATGGAGCCGGTTCGCTCGAGCATGAACTCGGCATCATGCTGACGAGCAAGCACTCCAACGGCTCTTGGCAACTAGGCCCGGCTCAGGATGAACTTCAAATGGGCGGTGAGGTGATCTTGCAGGCAGATCTCACAGACCGGGTGTACGTAACAGTGACGTCGAGTCAAGGCTGGTGGTCAGTCAAGTACTTCGACGTGGAGCGCGACTTCGAGCAGGCACTTGAACGGGAGGCGACCGGCCGGAACGAGCGGCCCCGCCCCTTCCTGGAAGCCCATCCCGGGCGCACAGGAGAGGTTTCACCCGCACAGGTCGCTGACGCCATCTACGACAATCTTCCCGCCAAGTACCGGTCTTGAGGCTCAGTCGTTGGCGTTCGCAGAGCCCGGCCTGCAACAGCGGCCGAGGCGTCCTCTGCGCAGCCTGCCCTCATTGTTCTTCGTCTGACTCCGTGAGCGGACTCGGTTGGAGATGAAACCAACCAGGAACGGCGTGCCTGACCAGGTGAGAACGCGTTCAGAATTTCGTCTCGGGCGACGGCGCCAACGGCACCGGGAAGAATCGTGTTGCGCAACGCTGGGATCTGGATCGTTGACGAGCCGACCAGCGCGATCGATGCCGAGGGCGAACGGGAGGTCTTCGCCGAACTCCTGGCCAACCCCGAGGACCCGGATCACCATCGTCGACACTCCCACCGTGCCTAGACCTGGCGCGGCATAGACCGCATCTACATCTTCAACGACGACCACATCGTCCAGACCGCCACCTCGACGAACTCCTCAAACCTCCCGGCCGGTTCGCCGAACTCTTCGCCGACCAAGTCTGGGCCGCGTGGCGTCAATGCTGGAGTCGAGGTGGCACCTGCCTGCTGACCACCCTTTCAAAGCAGGAGGACACGATGCCGACCTTCAACGACCCGACCAACGACGCCGAGGAAGCCCGCCAAGCACTGCGCGGCCTCGCACACGTAACCCGCAACCTCGAGGACCCCTCAGTGGTCTACGACCTGCTGGGCGCCCTCTCCCAAGCGATCACCTCGATGGGGCAGACGCTCAACCAGATCGGCGGCTTCCACGACACCCTGAAACGGCGCGACATCCGGCCCGTCGTGGCCGACAGCTCGCGGGCTGGATACAGCGCCTCCTACCAGGTGTCGTGGGAACTCCACCGGGCCGCCGAGATGACCCGCCAGATGGCCAAAGTCGTCGACCACGCCCACGAGATCGAGGCCAGAATCGCCTATTCACGTCCCGTCGAACAGACCGCTCGAACCAACAGCACCCCCGGCAACGGGATCACGCTGTGAGCCGAGGGGAACGGATCCACGCTGCCACGCTTGTTTCTCCTGCCCACGAGCGTCGGCGAGACCGCAAGAAGCGACGCCGTGCCACCGCCCAACTGCTTTCCGACTGGCACACACGGAACCGCGCCGCCGACCTCGCGGATGTCGAGCACGAGCCGCCGATGATCGGTCGAGCAGGTGAGGCTGGACCGGCCATGCTGCGTACGCCCGGACGACTCCGCGTCCCGAAGCACCAAGACACCTCCGCAACCTGGGGCGGCGCGTACCCCTTCCTCGCCGAGGGCGGACTCGGCGCCGACGGCGTCTTCGTCGGCCAGGACCTCTACTCCGGCAGCTCGTTCGTCTACGACCCCTGGGTCCTCTACGCCCGCGGACAGATCACCGCCCCCAACGTCGTCCTCGCCGGAATCGTCGGCTCCGGGAAGTCATCACTGGCCAAGAGCCTCTATAGCCGGTCCATCCCGTTCGGGAGACGCGTGTACGTCCCCGGCGACCCCAAAGGCGAACACACCCCTGTGGCCGAAGCCGTCGGCGGACGCGCCATCGCCCTCGGCCACGGCATGCCCAACCGCCTCAACCCCCTCGACGAGGGTCACCGCCCGGCGGGGCTCGACGACGTCCATTGGGCCGCTCAGGTCACCGCGCGCCGCCGCGACCTGCTCGGAGCACTCGCCGAAACCGTCCTCGACAGGACCCTCACACCACTCGAACACACTGCGATCGACGTCGCGCTTGCCGCAGTCGTCCGGTCGTACGAGGTCCCAATCCTCCCCCTCGTCGTCGACCGGCTTCTCTCCCCCGACCCCGCCGACGACCCCGACCACCGGCTCACCGACGATGGCCGCCTCGCCGCCCATGCCCTCCGCCGACTCGTTGCGGGTGACCTCGCCGGACTTTTCGACGGACCCTCAACCGTACGGTTCGACCCCACGCTGCCCATGATCTCGCTGGACCTGTCCCGCGTCACCGAGAACGCCATGCTGATCTCCGTGCTGATGACCTGCGCCTCAGCCTGGATGGAGTCGGCACTGCTCGACCCGGCAGGTGGACAGCGGTGGGTGGTGTACGACGAGGCGTGGCGCCTGATGTCGCACCCTGCGCTCCTGCGACGGATGGACGCCCACTGGCGACTCGCCCGCCACTACGGGATCGCGAACATGCTGATCTTCCACAAGCTCTCCGATCTCGACAACGTGGGCGACCAGGGCAGCGCAATGCGCGCGCTAGCCTCGTCGCTCCTCGCGAATGCGGAAACCCGGATCGTCTACCGCCAGGAGTCCGACCAGCTCGGCTCGACCGCGACGTCTCTTGGATTGACCGGGACCGAGCAGTCGCTCCTACCGACCCTCGGCACCGGTCAAGGGCTGTGGCGCATCAAGAACCGCTCGTTCGTTGTCCAACATCAGCTGCATCCGGCCGAGCTCGAATTGTTCGACACCACGGGCCGGATGAACGCGGCGGGTTAGAAGTTCGCATGAATATTGACGGTTTCAGCCTGAACCTGGGCATCCATCGCGCTCGGAACGTACGTGGGTGCTCAGGTTCGGTGAACCTGCAGTGCTGTGGATCAACTGGTTCGTGGGGAGTACATGATCACGGCGACGCCGGCCAGACAGATGAGTGCGCCGGCGATGTCGTAGCGGTCGGGCTTGAACCCGTCGAGCGCCATGCCCCAGGCGAGCGAGCCCGCGACGAACACGCCGCCGTAGGCGGCAAGGATGCGTCCGAAGTGGGCGTCGGGCTGGAAGGTGGCGACAAAGCCGTAGATCCCCAGGGCGACGATGCCGGCGCCGATCCAGGCCCACCCTCTGTGCTCTCGGACGCCCTGCCAGACCAAGCCAGGCACCGCCGATCTCGGCGATGGCGGCGGCGACAAACAGGGCGATCGATCGAAGCGTGTCCACGAGGAAGTCTTGTCAAGGGCGCGCGTCGGAGTCCTTCGGTGCATCCGATGGGCGAGCGCGGATGACCACATCGACCGGTCCGTCCTGCGCGCAAACTGCCGAGGCGACGACGCGGCGGCGGCGTGCCCACACGGCGAGCGCGGACGCGGCCAGCACGACGGCGCCGAAGGCGAGTCCGGCGAACGCGACGGTGGCGATGGTCGCGGCGAGGCCGGCACCTGCGATACCGAGCAGCGCGAGGAGTGGTGGTACGCAGCAGAGCGCGCATGCCGCGACTCCGGCCCCGAGGAGGTGCCGGTCCTTGATCTTCGCGCTCACGCGGTGGCCTCTCTGGTGGTGATCTCGACGAATGGGAGCGGGCAGCAGTCGCTGGTGGCGCACTGGTGGAGGTCGTCGCAGCCGGCGTCGAGGGCCGCGCGCAGGTTGTCACGGATGGCGGCGAGGTCTGCCATCCGGTTCTCGACCTCGAGGAGCTTGGCGTGAGCGCGGGCCTGGAGCCCGGAGTCCCGGCCCCGGCGTTGGCCGACCTCGATCAGATCGGCCACCTCGTCCAGGGTGAATCCGAGGCGTTGGGCGGCCTTGATGATCCGCAGAGTCTGTACCGCGCGTTCGTCATAGAGACGGTGTCCGCCTGGGCTGCGCTCGGGCGGGTCGATGAGGCCGCGACGTTCGTAGTACCGCAGCGTTTCCCGATTGACCCCGGCGGCCTGGGCGACCTGGTTGATCCGCAGGCTCACGCCGAGAGTTCCTCGGCGCGCTCGACCAGAGCGGCGAGGATCTCCTGGCGTGCCGGCGGTACCGAGATGTCCAGGATGAGGGCTTCGTCGGTGCCCTCGATCCCGAAGGTGAAGAACGAGCAGCATGAGGACTCCCGCTCGGTCAGGTCGCGGACGTGGTCGACGAGGCCGTCCCCGCCGGTCAGGTGGATCCGGACGTCGTCTCCTCGGCGTTCGACGGTGCGTACCGCGGTGGCGAACAGATCGTCGAACTCCGCCAGTCGAAGCGGTCGCTCAGCGGTAGGCATGGTGCAGGCGTCGGTGGTCAGCAGGTTCTCCATACCGACCACGGTAAGTCCGTACCTGCGTACAACTTGCAAGCCCTTGGTCGACCCCGAATTCGGGGCCGCGGCACTTCGGCCTGAACCCGACCTCGATCGTGGTGGGCTTCGTCTGGCCGAGGTCATGGCCGCTCCTTGTGGCCTTCGGCGAGCAGTCGGACCATCTCGGCGATCCGGACCGGGCGCTGGTCGGGTCGGCGCTTGGTTGAGTCGATCCACCGCAGCCACTGGTTGCGGTAGAACTGCGCGAGCCCGTCGAAGAACGCCGCGGCCGTGGGCGCAGCGTCCAAGGCTTCGGCGATGTCGGGCGCCAGGTCCTCCCGTTGTGGCCCTTCGGGCTCGAGGACGACGTCGACCTCGGCGCCGTCGTGAAGCGGGAGACAGGTCCAGGCGGGACCGAGTTGGATGACCGGTCCGCTGCCGCGCTTCTCGATGATGCCGCGCATGGAGTGGTTGTCGACCGTCCCGGTGACCGGGTGCCGCGGCTTGGTGCCCCAGGCTTGGTCGGGGTCGAACGGGATCGGGAGCAGGGTGCGTCCCCGTCGGTCGACTGCGACGGCGGTGCGGAACCGCTGCTTCTTGCTCACGGGTTTCATCGTGGCATCGGCCGCGCGTGTAGGGCTCCGAACAGGGAGGTGGCGAGCTCTTCGGCCTCGATCTTGGTCAGCACTTGTCCAGGAACCCTCGGGTGCGCGGCCGCCCACGCCTGTGCGGTGGCGCTGCTCGTGAAGAGGTTGATGTAGTCGCAGCAGCAGTCCGCCGACGGGCCGCCGCCGGCGTCCGCGCCGACGAACGCGACCGCACCAGGTGGGTTCCAGGTGGTTCGTCCGGCGGTGCTGGTCACGGTGATCGGATCGCCTGTGACCGGGTCGGTGGTGTCGATGCGGACGTCCTCGTGGAGCATCGCGGAGATTCCCAGGGCGTCGATGCCGCACATCGCATGGACTGTGACGCCGTCACCGATGCGGACGCGGTGTCGGGTCGGCCTTGCGGAGAAGGGATAGGCGACCGCGACCGCACCCCTGCTGTCGAGCCGGATGGCGTCGGTGTCGTGGAGCCGGCCTAGCACGCCGTGGAGCACGGGGCGGCTGGCTGCGGACTCATGAAGCAGGTCCTCGAAGGAAGGAGGTTCGCCAGTGGTGGCGAAGGTATGCAGGATCGCTTGGTGCACCGCCCGTTCCAGCGGGTTCATTGGCACCGCCTCGGTTCGCCATGCACTCAGGACACCCGCAGGAGACCTCGTCCCGGTGCCGTACCGGTCGGGCTCTTCGGGCAGAGCGGGCGCCGGTTGGTGCACTTTGGTCAGTGCTGCCCGGATCTGCTCGGCGGAGGGCGCGGACACGATCTGGTCGTTCTCGTCGCGGTATAGCCGGCAGGCGATCCCGCACTCGCAGGCGTCGGGGTCGGCGAACGGGTCGTCCCCGTTGATCAGCAGGGTGGGTGAGCCCGCCATGCCGAAGGCGGCTGCCTCGGCGTCGGTGCGGACCTCCCGTGTGGAGACGGGGATGTCGGTGACCTGGTGCAGGCGATTCAGCATCGGGGCCAGGTTGGGGCAGTCGGGGACGTGGAGGACCTCGATCCTCACGCCGCCCGTGCCGCTCGGCGGGTTCGCCGTGGTCACGGGGTGCTCCTGGTCGTTGAGGACAGTGACGGCATCGCAATCGCATCGAGCAGGGCGCAGGCTCGGTCAGCTGTGGGGCGTTCGCAGGTGGCGATCAGGTCGGTCAATGAGGCTTGCATGCGCTGCAGGTCGGCGACGCGCGCCTCGAGGTCCGCCCGGCGGGCCTCGGCCAGCGCGCGGGCTGCGTCGCAGCTGTCGGGGCCGCCGGCGTCGAGATGCAGCAGTTCCTCGACCTCCTCCAGGGTGAAGCCGAGTTCCTGGGCCCGCTTGATGAACCTCAATAGCTCAACCGTGGAGTTCGGGTAGTCGCGGTAGCCGCCGGGAGTCCGTGGCGGCGGCTGCAGGAGGCCACGCCGCTCGTAGTAGCGCAGCGTCTCCGGATTCACCCTGGCCCGTTCGGCCAGCTCGCTAGATCGCATGAACCAATCCTGAACCCCGGACCCAAGTACAGAGTCAAGTCCCGTCCGCGGCGCTACCGCGACGAACGAAAGGAGGCATTCGACGTGTGTGACCAGCTTGCTTCGGGAAACAGACGTTTGCCGGACCGGCCGCGCCTCATGGCCGGGTCAGGTTCGGGGAACTCGCTCGCCGTCCACGGCAAGATCGGGGTGTTCGACGGTCTGCAGGTAGCGGGTGGCGCCTTCGACGCTGAGTCCGACGAGGTCGTAGATGCGGCGGACGTCGCCGCCGATGGCGTGGATCTCGTACAGGATGCGGTCCTCGCGCAGCGCCTAGGGCCGCAGCGTGATGCCGCGCCAGGGGAAGCTGTGGCCTACGGGCACCAGCCGGGGTGCGGTGCGTCTGCTGACCAGCAGGTGGGGGTTGATGCAGCCAGGCCAGCGACGGTTGCGGTGGTCGAGCCAGGCTGCGAGCCGGGTCCGGACCGGGGCGGCCAAGGGGATCACGCGATCGCCGATGGTGAGCCTGCCGTCGACGATGTCGGTGAGCAGGACTGCTCGCAGCTGCTTTCCGGTCAGGACGTGGAAGGCGATCAGGGCGACCGCGAGTGCGACCACTGGGTCGGGGTGGTTGAGTTCGGCGCGGATCACGGCGGGTCCAGAGCGAGCGGGATGGTTCGTGCGACCGGCGTGTGCTTCATCCCGAGCATGGGGCTGGCGAAGATCAGACGCCGGCCCTTGAGAGTCTTGAACAGCGACCTCAGCGCGAGCTCGGCGGCGTGCCGTCGTCCCGGGCCCAGCGGCGCCAAGGCGGTCTCGATGTCGAGGCGGGTGATCTGGGCGAAGGACTGGTAGCCGGCAGCGACCCATACGTCGACAACGGTGACAAGACCCATGATCTGAACTCGGACGGTCTGCGCGTCGCGGGGTACCTGACGAGGTGCGAGTCGGGAACCGTCGAGCATGACCTGCAGCCACAGTTCGAGGTGCTCGCGGATCTGCGGCGGCAGGCTGACGGTCTTGGCGGCGAAGTAGACCTCCACCCGGCTGGGGCGGTCCTCGATGAGCAGCTCGCCTTCGGCGAGGAGGTCGATGGTGGAGATGATGTTGCCGTCGTAGCGCGGCAGGGGTGGGGAACCGACGTCACCTGCGCAAACGCGATTCGAGGCCTCTGATGCCACGGATCGAACCTAAGTGCCTAGAGACAAATTGCTAGAAGTTCGAACGAATATTGACCGGTCTCGCTCGGAACTTGAGCGTCCCCAGCGCGGCCGGGAGACGCTGGATGCTCAGGTTCGGGGATCTCACGATGGCTTGGTGCTGGTGCAGCAGCTGTCGGCGCAGCCATCGACAGTGGTTGCCTCGTCGGTGGGCTGGTTGATGGCTGTGTGGCCGCAGGCGCAGCCCTCACCGCGCCATGCCTCGAGTCCTTCGCGTATGGCGACGGCCGCGATGATCAGGCCGGCGATGGGGTCGGCCCAGGACCAGCCGAGGGTGGCGTTGAGTACCAAGCCGGCCAGGAGCACGGCGGAGAGGTAGGTGCAGAGCAGGGTCTGGGTGGAGTCGGCAACCACGGCGTTGGAGCCGAGGGCCCGGCCTGTGCGGCGCTGCGCCCAGGACAGGAACGGCATGATGGCCAGCGAGGCGATCGCGAGCCCGATGCCGACCGGGGAGGCCTCAGGGTTGTGACCGGTGGTTAGGGAACGCACGGACTCGAAGGTTACGTAGCCGGCGAGTGCGAAGAACGAGAGGGCCATCAGCCGCAGGGCCTGCCGCTCGCGGGCCTCAGGGAGCCGATGGCGGAACTGCCACAGGATGATCAGTCCGCTGCTGACCTCGACGATCGAGTCCAGGCCGAACCCGACCAGGGCGATTGAGCCGGCGACCAGTCCCGCGGTGATCGCGATGACGGCCTCGACCACGTTGTAGGAGACCGAGGCGGCCGCGAGCAGTTGGGCTCGGCGGCCAAGTCGCTGGCGCAGGTCCGGGTCCTGCACGTAGGTGGAGGCATGGACGTGGCCAGAGGCCTGGTTGGGGGTGTGAGTGGTCATATCAGGCGGTTCCTTCGCCATAGTTGGGGCACAGCACCACGGCGTCGCCAGTGGCGGCCAGAAGCTCCTCGGCCGCGGCAAACACCTTCAGCACCGCATCAGGGTGGGCCAGCGAGAACACCGACGCGCGGCCAAGGGGGCGGGAGTCCACGAGCCCACAGTCGCGCAGGCAGGCCAGGTGCTTGGACACGGTGGACTGAGCCAGCCCGAGGTGCGTGGTCAGCTCGGCGACGTTGTGCTCGCCGAGCAGCAGGTGCCGCAGGATCACCACCCGCGAGGGGTCACTCATCCCGCGGAACAGGCAGGCCGCCGCCCGACCAGCGGCTGCCTCATCGAGAACATCAGAGCTCTGGGGCACCGACTTGGTATTCATCGCCATACGGCGATGTTATCGCTATCGCTTCGCAGGGTGTCAACACGCTGGACGGGTTAGCTCGGCGCCTGGGGCGACTCACGGCTGCCCGGAGGTCGCCGGTTCTCGTTGATGGCGTCAAGGTCCGAGCCTGTTCGCCTTCGATGGTGAAGTCGGGGTGTTCGACGGTTGCGAAGTAGCGGGGTGGCACAGGCGTTGCTGAGTCCGAACATGTCGCAGACTCGGCGCATGTCGCCACCGGTGGCATGGATCTCGTGGAGGATTCGGACCTCGCGCAGTGCTTGGGGCCGCAGGGTGATCCCGTTCCAGGGGCAGCTGATGCCGACGGGCACGAGGCGCGGCGCGATGCGTTTGCTGACCATCAGGTAGGGGTTCAGGCTGCCCGGCCAGGTCTGGTTGCGGTTGTTGAGCCAGGCGGCGAGCCTGGTCTGGACTGGCGCTGCCAGCGGTATGTCGCGGCCGTAGCGGTGGGGGTGGCCGTCGATGATGTCGGCCAGCCTCACGTGTCGAAGCTGCTTGTTGGTCAGCGCATGGAAGGCCACGAGGGCCACAGCTAACGCGACAGCCGGGCTGGGTGAGTTGAGCTCGCCACGGATCACCGATAGGGACAGAGTCACGTCGGGTGGAGCCGGAGGTCAGCCCGCCAGCCGACCCCAGGTCAGCGGAGAACCATTAAAGATAGGGACAGGGCAACCAGGACGTCGCCGAGCTCGGCGTGGCTGGTAGGTCTCTCTTCGTAACGTGGGCGCCGGGAGCCCGCATCCTCCTTGAAGTCGGTGACGGATCCTCGTTCCCGACCAGCGGCCACCTGGCCGCCTACGCCGGGCTGGCGCCCGTCACCCGCCGATCCGGGCTCAGCATCCGCGGCGAGCACCCATCCTGAGCCGGGAACAAACACCTCAAACGCGCCTTCTTCCTGGCCGCGTTCGCCGCGCCGCAGGACCCGACCAGCCGGGCCTACTACGACCGCAAACGAGCCCAGGGCAAGAAACACAACGCCGCGCTGGTGTGCCTGGCCCGACGCCGCATCGACGTACTCCACGCCATGCTCAAACACGGCACCCTCTACGAAGACCGATCAGCACCCGCTGCGCTTGACGAAGACCATAGGGGCACCCCCGTGCTCATCCGATGCCGGGTAGTCCCCCGCACCTGCCTGTCGACACGACAGCTGGAGGCGACGATGTCGACGACACTCACCGAGCGACAGGCACGCAAGCAAGCCGAGCGCGAAGCGAAGCTGGAAGCGGTCCAGCAACGGCTGACGACCGCGGTAGAGCAACTGGTGACCGGCGACGACTGGCGCCGCGCGCTGGAGTTCTCGGCAAAGTTTCGGAGCCGCAGCTTTCGGAACTCGATGCTCATCGCGGTCCAGCATGCCGAGGCATACGAGCAGGGTCGCGTTCCGACCCCGTTCCCGACCTACGTCGCAGGCTACAAGCAATGGCTCACCCTCGGTCGTCAGGTTCGCAAAGGAGAGGCCGGCTACCAGATCCTCTCACCAAAGACGGCTCGGTTCGCCACGTCCACGCCGTCCGATCCATCGTCCTGGCGGCGCCTGGCAACCAACGAGAAGGCACAGCCGGGCGAAACAGTCCGGACCCGGATGACCGGGGTCCGCTTGGCGTACGTCTGGGACATCTCCTTGACCGAAGGAGACGATCTGCCGACTACTCCCGCACCGCAGATTCTGAAAGGCGAGGCACCCGAAGGGCTCTGGGATGGGCTGGCAGACCTGATCACCGAGGAGGGATACGAGCTGCGGCTGGTCTCGAACGCCGCGGCGATCGGGGGCGCCAACGGACTGACCGACTTCCAGACCCGGGAGGTCTCTGTCCGCGTCGACATGGACGACAGTGCCCAGATCAAGTCGCTGTGCCATGAGCTCGGGCATGTTCTGCTGACCGATCCCGATAGCCCGGATGCACCGTTCCATCGCGGGATCGCCGAGGTAGAGGCCGAGAGCGTCGCGCTCATGGTCGGTGCCGCGCACGGCATGGACACCTCCGCCTACAGCGTCCCCTACGTCACGACCTGGGCGAACACCGTGCCCGAGACGAACCCTGTCGAGGTCGTCCAAGCCACTGCCGAGCGGGTACGCCGCGCAGCGCTCGGGATCCTCGACCGACTCGACACACACCAGACCGCTACCGGGGCACCGCCCGGACTCGAACCTCGCGTGCCGACCGCCAAAGCACCGCAGGCCGAACGCACCGTGCAGCACGTGAAGCCGAGTGAGGCGATCGGGCTATGACCTCCTCGCGTCACCCTCACCTGCGAATCCACATCAATGAGGCTGGTGCTCCGTCCTTCACGCTCAACGGCGACACCTACACACCCCCTGGCGGCCCTCAACTGGCAGGCCGCGAGTCCGTACGCGGCGTCCTCGACGCCGTTCGCACGGATCTCGGCGCCGTCCGGGTCGAGATCATCGAGGCAGACGGCAGCATCTACAGCGACGTGCTCGGCCCCGACGACGTGACGGAGGCATCCGGCTCGACGAGCGACGAGCCTGATACGTACGCGTCAGGGTTCCTGCCGGGCGAGCCAGTCGCCGTCGCGGTGATCATCAGCGAACACCCCGCCTCCGACGACGGAACGACCCACGTACGTCTACCGGCGGCCGTGCTCGCCCGCCGCGGCGGCACCGTGATGCTGCTGGGCCGTTCCTCAGGCACCCTTACCTTCCTCGGAGCCGACTGATGAACCCGAACGCCCGGCCCATCGATGACGCGTTGGTCAACCTGGGACTCGGCCTCATCGCCGCGCTGGCGGGCCTCTTCGCGATCCTCTGGATGGCGGCAGAGGTGAACAGTCACCTCACCGGCGCGCGGGTACGTGGAAAGGGTCTGGCCACCGGCCTCGACGTGCTGAACGATCCGTTGAGTCCCGCCGGGCAGCAGCCCGTCGCGTACTGGCTGATCGCCACCGCCATCGTCGCGGTCCTCGGTGCGCTGGCCTGGTTCGCGTGGCGCCTGATCGGACTCACCCACCACCGGACCGTCCGTGACCCTCGGCGTCTCGCGGGCATCGCGACCAGCCGGGACGTACGCGCCGCGGCGTCCCGTCGAGCTCTCCTCCGACGAGCCGCGAATCTTCGACCCAGCCTCGCGGAGCCACGGCCAGAGGATGTCGGCTACCTGCTCGGCAGATCCCGGAACCACCAGGTGTGGAGCTCCGTCGAGGACTCGATGCTGATCCTCGGTCCACCTCGCTCGGGCAAAGGACTCCACCTCGGCATCAACGCGATCCTCGATGCCCCCGGCCCCGTGGTCACCACCTCCACCCGACCAGACAACCTCACTGCCACCATCGACCACCGTTCCGACCGCGGACCGGTCGCGGTCTTCGACCCCCAGCGCCTGGCCGAGGGCACCCCATCGGGGCTGCGCTGGTCTCCCGTACGCGGCTGCGAGGACCCCCTCACCGCGATGATCCGCGCCACCGGGCTGGCCTCCGCTACGGGCCTTTCCTCCGGCGGCGTCGAAAGCGGCGGGTTCTGGGAAGGCAAAACCCGCACCGCCCTCCAAGCCCTCCTTCACGCCGCCGCCCTCGACCAACGCACGGCAGCCGACCTCTACGCCTGGACTCTCAACCCCTCGGTCGCCACCGACGCCGTCGCGATCCTGCGCAGCTCCACCGGAGCAGCGGACGGGTGGGGCGACTCGCTCGAGGCCATGATCAGCGCCGACCCACGCACCCGCGACTCGATCTGGATGGGCGTCTCCCTTGCACTCTCCTCACTTGCCGACCCTCGCGTTCTCGACACCGTCACCCCCCGCGACGGTGAAGCCTTCGACCCCACCGAGTTCCTCACCAACAACGGCACCCTCTACCTGCTCGCCACCGGCGCCGGAGCCGGCGCCGCCTGGCCACTGGTCGCCGCGTTCATCGAAGACCTCGTCGAAACCGCCCGTCATCTCGCCGCAGCCTCCCCCGGCGCCCGGCTCGACCCACCGCTGCTGCTGGCCCTCGACGAGATCGGCAACCTCTCCCCCTTGCCCTCCATGCCCGTGCTGATGGCCGAGGGCGGCGGCACGGGCATCACCACCATGCCCGTCCTCCAATCCCTCGCCCAGGCACGCAACAAGTGGGGCGACCACGCCGCCAACGCCATCTGGGACGCCGCCATCGTCAAGGTCATCCTCGGCGGCGCCTCCGCCACCAAAGACCTCCAAGACCTTTCCGCCCTCATCGGCGAACGCGACGAACACACCGACACCCTCATCGTCGGCGATCACGGCTCCCGCTCGCTCCAACGATCCGTGCGCCGCGTCCCGGTCATGCCCCCAGAAACGATCCGAACGCTGCCCTTTGGCACCGGCCTTGTCCTGCTCCGCAGCACACCCCCGATCGTCACTGAACTCCGGCGCTGGACCGATCGCGCCGGCCCACCCCGATTGGCTCCGTTAATCGCCAGGTGCGGTGTGCCCTGGCGGCACAAAGTCCTCGTCACGACGCCTCCTGGGTTCGGCTCGGTCCTGGAGTGTCCCGGCGACCACCATCACGGGATTGCCGTCACATTGGACGCGGACGGCTCACTTCGCGACCTCGATGGCGGACTCGTACGCAACGCGACCAGGTCACCCGAATGACGGAGGCGCTGGTCGACGCCTGCGGAATCGCCGGTCCCGGATTTGCGCTCATCCTGTTCGTGCCGCGGGCTCTGCGCTGCTGGCGCCTCCGGCGGAGTCCACAGTCGTTGTCAGGCATCTCCCGCAGCGGCATGGTCCTACTACTGGCCAATGCGATCGCGTGGGCGGTTTACGGAATGGGCAACGGCGCATACTGGACGGCCGTCCCGTCGGCGTTGAACGCGCCTCTCGCTGTAGGCGTCCTCTGCCTCCTGTCCCAGCACCGTCGGGCCTCGGGCCGTGTCGAGCCTGAACCATCGGACCGACCGCGAGCAGCCCCTGGCGAGAAACGCAGTCGCACCAGGCGACGGCCACATGAGACGGCAAAGCGTGTCTCGTATGCTCCCCGATGTCGCCGACGGAGGCCTCGGCGAGCTCGGCGCGGGTGATGGGGGTTCTTCAGCCACCGGTAGTAGGGCTGACGGGCGATACCAAGGACCCGGCACGTCACCGCCACAGGCACCCGCACCGGGGCATCCTCAGCGGCCAGCTCACGGACGAGCGGGTACATCATTTCCCCGGCAGATTGGCCTGAGCGAAGTAGGCCGCTGCTTTGCGTAGGACCTCGTTCTCCTGCTCCAGCAACCGGATCCGCTTCTTCGCCTCACGCAGCTCAGCAGACTCCGAGGCCACCAGCCCGCCAGAACCGGCCGAGCCCGAACCACCGCTGGCCTTCTCATCCTGGGCCAGCCATCGCTGCAGACACGAGGCCCTTCAGGCGTGACTACCTGCGCGACCTCTTAGGCACGATCTACATCCTTCCAGCAGCGACCCACATCGCCACAGATCAGACGTCACTGTGCAGCAGTCCCATGAAGCTCCACCAGGCGGAAGGACAACCAGCCCACAGTGGTCCACTTCAACGAGCACTAGACGCGGTGGGTTGTGGGCCGACTCGGCATGCAAGAACGGTGCGCCGTCGCGCCCAGAGCGCGTAAACGAGAAGAGCGAGCGATCCGATCGCCAAGAGCGGCTGGATCGGGCCGAACCAGTTGAGAGCCCCGCTGACCCCTATGGCCATGACGACTAGTTTGTTGCAGACCGGGCATCCGACCGCGAACAACGAGAGCACGCTGCCCAAGAAAGTCTTGCCTCCCTGGGTGGCAGGCACCGGAAGCTCCGGATCGCGGACGTACGTCGCAACGAGCGCGCCCGTGAGGAGAGCCGATGCCGCCCAGACCGGATAGTTCCACCAGAGCACTGGGGTCATGCGCTGGTACCACGGCGTCTGGATTATCCCTGTCGGAATCCCGATTACGAGCGCGGTTGCGATCGCCGCGATCCCACCGATCGCCAATCGACGTGCCAGCAGCATGTCTGCACTCCTCTAATACTCATCAGCGTAGTTCGTCGTCGTAGTCGGCCACCACCACGGAGTGGGCGCGGCGGCCGTTCATCTGTTTTGCAGGTGGATGCGCGCGAACACGTGATCCCGCGGCGGGGTGCTCCCGTGGATGCTTCGGGCATGTCTGGTCGCGAGCTCGGCCAACTCATCGTCCGTGTCGGCGGTGAGAACGACGTCGCAGGCATCGCAGGCCAATTCGAGCGGCATCGGTCATCGCCTGGTCGTCGTCGCGCGGAACCGCATGAGATGGCGCCGTGCTGACAACACGATGCCGATGTCGCCGAATCCGGCTGCGGCAAGGCCCTCCATCAACTCGTCGGGGGCGATGATGCGGTGTGGCGAGCCGTCGAGCCGGTGTGTCAGCCGGGCCAGGTTGGTGTCTGTGAGGTCGTAGCCGACGAGGATCCCGCCGGGCCGAAGCACGCGGGCAGTCTCCTGAAGTGCATCGGTCCAGTCGATGATGTGATGCAGCATCAGGTAGGTCGTCACGATGTCGAACGATCCGGTGGCGTACGGCAACGATGTGACGTCTGCTTGTTCGACCTTGATGTTGGGGTGATCTTGGAGCCGGCGGCTGGCGGCGCTCACCATGGCGTCGTCGACATCGGTGACGGTGAGCCGGATGTCGGGGAACCTGCGGGCGACGCCGTCGGCCATGGCGCCGCTACCGCCACCGATCTCCAGAACATCGCCGCGGAGCTCGAGGCCGTTGAGCGCCCAGGGCAGGACCCAACGTCTGGCGAGGCACCGCCACGGACCGCTACGACAGAACGCGCCTTCAATGGCGGACATCACCGGCATCAGCCCAACAGCCCCTTCATCGTGGTGATCTCGTTGGTCTGAGCGGCCTCGATCTGCTTGGCCAAGGCGACCGCGTCGGGGTAGGAGCCGTTGGCCTGCTCGGACTTGGCCATCTCGATGGCCCCCTCGTGATGCTCGATCATCATCGTGAGGAACATCTGGTCGAACTCGTTACCGGTGGCGTTCGCCAACTTGTCCATGTCGTCGCTGCTCATCATGCCGGGCATCGACGAAGACATGTCCATGCCAGTCATGTCCTCGGGCACCGGCTCGCCCCAGGACGTCAGCCATTCCGACATCGTCTGGATCTCAGGATCCTGCGCACCCTTAATCTCCGCGGCGAGCTCCCTGACCTCGGGGTTCTTCGCCCGGGACTTTGCCAGCCCGGCCATCTCAACCGCCTGACGGTGATGGGGAATCATCTCGGTCGCGAACGACACGTCGGCATCGTTGATGCTGAGGCTCGAATCGGTTGGCTCGGCGGGCGTCGAGGAATCCATGCCCGACATGCCTGGCATCGAATTGTCGCTGTCGCCGCACGCGGCCAGGGTAAGGCCGCCGATGACCACGAAGGCTGCGGCTGCGAGTGGTTTGGTACGCAAGGTTGGTCTCTTTCCCTGGTTGGCGTTGGTTCTAGGACTGGTACACGAGCGCGGCCATCATTCCGGCCTCGGCGTGGTAGATGTTGTGGCAGTGCGCCATCCAGTTGCCGGGGTTGTCGGCTTGGAACTGGATGTTTAATTTCTGCATCGGCTTGAGCAGAACGGTGTCTTTGCGTAGCCCGTTTGGCAGCGCGAAGGTGTGGCCGTGCAGGTGCATCGGGTGCGTCATCATCGTCATGTTCGAAAGTTGGACCTGGATACGTTTGCCTGGCTGGATCGTCAGCGGCTGGTTCTCGGGGTACGCGGCTCCGTTGACCGCCCAGGCGTATGGGCTCATCTGCCCGGTCAGGGTCAAGGTGAGTTCTTGCTCGATGTCTCGTTCTGGTAGGCGTGCCGATTCTTCCGGGGTCAGGTCGGAGCCGATCAGGATCGCACCGTTGAGTTCGGCGACAGCATCGCCTGGTGTAGGGGCCGCACCCGTGGCCGTGCGGATGAGCGCGAATCCCTGCCCGGTCTTACCGATGGGCTTCGCGATGAGCGGGAAGACACCCTCCCTGAGGGTGACGACCGCGTCGTACCTCTCCCCCATGCCGATATAGAACGCACCGGCTTGTTGCGGTCGGACAGGGAAGCCATCCGTGTGGGTGAGTGACAACGTGTGGTCGCCGACGGCGACGGCGAAGATCGTGTCGGCTGCGGCGTTGATGAACCTCAGCCGCACCCGCTGACCGGGCTTGGCGCGCAGGACGTCCGGGCTCGAGCCGACTCGTCCGTTGATCAGGTAGTGGGGGTAGTCGACGTCACCGGCGTCGCCGAAAGGTGACTCCGGAGACCCCATCGACATTCCGTCCATACCGTCCATACCGTCCATCCCAGGCATCGAGGAACCGGACCCCATGTCCATGCCATCCATTCCACCCATGGGACCGGCAGAACCGGAACTGGTGGCGACCAAGCCGGCGAGGACGTCGTCGGGAGTCGTCCCGGTGCCGTCGATCCAGTCGTCGAGAATGACGATCCACTCGTCGTCGTAGTCGCCCGGTTCGGCGGGGTCGTCGATCACGATCGGGGCATACAGACCGCGGTCGAGCTGTACCCCGACGTGTGGATGGTAGAAGTACGTCCCCGGATCGGGGGCGACAAACTCGTAGACGAATCGCGACTGCGGCGTGATCGGATCTTGGGTGAGGCCGGGCACACCGTCGGCAGCGTTGCGTAGCGCGATGCCGTGCCAGTGGATGCTGGTGTCGGTCGGGAGCTGGTTGTCAACGGTGATCCGCACCAGGTCTCCCGCGGTCGCCCGGACCAGCGGCCCAGGGACCGTGTCGCCGTACGCCCATGTGTTCATGGTCGTGCCACCGAGGTCGATCGTCGTGGCCCGCGGTGTCAAGGTGCGCTCAACCACCCGTTTCCCCGCAGGCTGAGTCATCGGTGACTGGGTGGGCAGAGCGAGGCCCGACGGCTGCATCGCGGGGTTGCCCGAGCAGGCGGCGAGCAGGCCGCTGCTGGCGCTGCCCGCAGCGCCGAGCAGGAGCGAACGGCGCGAGAGCCTCATGAAAGCCGCTCTTCGTCGCTGAAGTCCGGATCAAGGTCAAGCTCGCCGCTTGCGAACCTGTGGTCGAGCGTGCCCCGCAGATCATGGCCAGCGTCTCGGGTGCGCGAGCCGATGATCGCGCGACAGACGAGGACGACCACAGCCCACACGGCCGCGAGCCCGAGAACCACCCAGATCCAGGTCACGTCCCATGCACCGTCCGTCATGGCTCCAGCCTGGAGGTCGACCTTTGTGATTGGCTCGCAGATTTCATGAAGGTTTGACGAAGGTCGGCTCGCGGAGGACCTGAGCCGGTCGCGATCGTCGTCGACGGCAGTCAGAATGGGGTCATGAGCAGCCACGCCCACGAGCCGCCGCCGCATGCCGCTGACCCCGTGTGCGGGATGAGTGTCGACCCGGCGAACACGCCGCACTCGGTGACCTACCGCGGCGAGCGCTATTTCTTTTGCTCCGCCGGCTGCCGACAACGGTTCATGGCCGATCCGGTCACCTACGCCGGGGACGCTACGCCCCCCGCCGACCACGACCACAACGCCAGCTACGGCCACCAGACGCCTGACCGGCACGCACACGCGGATCACGACCAACACCATCACGAGGAGCACCACCCTCATGCGGAGGCGTCGGCCCAACCCGCGGAGGCTTCCGCGCCGCCTGCCACTGAGTGGACGTGCCCGATGCATCCAGAGATCCGCCGTCCGGGTCCGGGCGCCTGCCCGATCTGCGGGATGGCGTTGGAGCCACTGATAGCGAGCGCCGAGGAGGGCCCAAGTCCCGAGTTGCGGGATATGACTCGCCGGTTCTGGGTCGGTGTCGCTCTGGCCGTACCGGTGGTGGTCTTGGAGATGGGTGGTCATTTTGTCGACGCGATTGGCGAGGCCATCCCGCAGTCGGTGTCGAACTGGGTTCAGCTCGTTCTTGCCACACCCGTGGTGTTGTGGGCCGGGTGGCCGTTCTTCGTGCGGGGGTGGGCGTCAGTTCGAACCCGCAATCTGAACATGTTCACGCTGATCGCGATGGGCACCGGGGTGGCGTGGCTCTACAGCGTCGTCGCGACGGTGTCACCAGAGATCTTCCCCGACTCCTTCCGTTCGTCTGCTGACATGGCCGGCGGCATGGGATCTGGGGCGGTCGATGTCTACTTCGAGGCAGCGTCCGTCATCACCGTTCTCGTGCTGTTGGGGCAGGTGTTGGAGTTGCGAGCCCGCGAGCAGACCTCGGGGGCTATTCGCGCTCTGCTCGATCTCGCTCCGAAGACCGCCCGCCGTGTGCGTGCCGACGGCACCGACGAGGAGATCGGCCTGGACGACGTCATCGCCGGGGACCGACTCCGCGTACGTCCTGGTGACCAGATCCCTGTGGATGCGGTAGTGACGGAAGGCAGGTCGTCGGTCGATGAGGCGATGGTGACCGGTGAATCGATGCCGGTGTCCAAGTCCGAGGGTGACCACGTGATCGGAGGCACCATCAACACCACCGGTGGCCTGTTGGTGCGTGCCGAACGTGTCGGGCGGGACACGATGCTGGCGCGGATCGTGGCGATGGTTGCCGACGCTCAGCGCTCCCGCGCCCCGATCCAGCGCACTGCGGACCGAGTCGCCGGCGTGTTCGTACCCGTCGTGATCGGGATCGCCGTGCTGGCGTTCGTCGTCTGGGCGGTGGTTGGTCCGGAGCCCCGGATGGCCCACGGTCTGGTCGTCGCGGTCGCCGTGCTCATCATCGCCTGCCCGTGTGCGCTCGGCTTGGCCACCCCGATCAGCATCAAGGTCGGCGTAGGTCGTGGAGCCGAGCATGGCGTCCTGATCAGGAACGCCGAGGCGCTGGAGCGAATGGAGAGGGTCGATACGGTCGTGGTCGACAAGACCGGCACCCTGACCGAAGGGAAGCCCTCAGTCACCACGATTGAACTGGCCGACAGGGACGGAGACGTCAACGACGCACTGCGCCTTGCCGCCTCGGTCGAGCGTGCGTCGGAGCATCCCTTGGGGCAAGCGATCCTCGATGCTGCTAAGGAGCGCGAGTTGGGCCTGGCGGATGTGGCCGACTTCGATTCTCCCGTCGGCCGCGGCGTCGCTGGCACCGTGGAGGGCAGGCGGGTCGTACTGGGCAGTGCCCGCTTCCTCGCCGACGAGGGCATCGACCCCATGCCTCTGGTGGCCGTCGCCGATCGGCTCAGGTCCACGGGAGCGACTGCGATTCTCATGGGCACCGATCAGCGGCCCGTTGCCGTGTTCGCGATCGCAGACACCGTCAAGCCGACCACGGCCGAAGCGCTCGCCGACCTCAAGGAACAGGGCGTCGAGGTGGTCATGTTGACCGGCGACAACCGCGTCACCGCTGAGGCCGTCGCCAGCAGTCTGGGAATCACCCGGATCGAGGCCGAGGTCCTACCCGACCGCAAGGCCGAGGTCGTGCAGAAGCTCCAGTCCGAAGGCAAGGTGGTCGCGATGGCAGGAGACGGTGTCAACGACGCCCCCGCCCTGGCCGCGGCCGATGTCGGGCTCGCGATGAGTTCGGGCACCGACGTGGCGATGGAGTCCGCAGGTGTGACCCTGCTCAACGGCGATCTGATGGGCATCGCTCTCGCACGACGGCTCTCGGACAAGACGATGCGCAACATCAAGCAGAACTTGCTGTTCGCCTTCGTCTACAACGTCGCCGGCATCCCGATCGCCGCTGGCGTCCTGTACCCCGTCACTGGCCTCCTGCTGTCCCCGATCATCGCCGCCGCCGCGATGGCCCTGTCTTCCGTCAGCGTGATCAGCAACGCCTTGCGGCTGCGTGGCGTGCACCTCGGCCGATCGGGCACAAGACCGCACCAGGCGACGAGCGAGAGCTGACCTATGACAGCACCCATCCCGGTCCTGGTGGTCGAAGATGAGCGTCCCCTCGCCCAGATCGTGGCCGACTACCTGACCAAGGGCGGATTCGTCGTCACCCAGGTACACAACGGCCCCGACGCGGTCGATCTCGCCCGCACTCAAGACCCCGACCTGATCCTCTTGGACCTGGGTCTACCTGGACTGGACGGCGTAGAGGTGTGCCGCATCATCCGCACATTCTCTGACTGTTACATCATCATGCTCACCGCCCGCGAGGACGAGATCGACAAGCTCATCGGTTTGGGCGTGGGAGCCGACGATTACATCACCAAGCCGTTCTCCCCACGCGAAGTCGTAGCTCGAGCCCAGGCGGCGGTACGACGCCCACGGCTCAGCAAGCTCACAACACCGCAGACCGGCGACCTGCTCCGCTTCAACGGACTCACCCTCGACCTCGCGGCCCGTGAAGTCAGCCTCAGCGACGGGCCTGTGCACCTGACCCGGACCGAGTTCGATCTACTCGTTGCCCTCGCGCAGGCTCCTCGGCGGGTCTTCTCCCGACGCCAACTCGTCGATGCCGTCTGGGGCGAAGGATGGGGCGGTGACGAGCACATCGTCGACGTCCACATCGCTCACCTGCGCAGCAAACTGGGCGAGGCCGCCACCGAGCCCCTCTTCATTGACACCGTCCGCGGGGTCGGCTACCGGTTCAAGACGGATCAGATCAAGACAGTGCAGAGCCGATGAGGCTACGGCAATTGCGGATCGGAACCCGGCTCGTCCTGGCGCAGGCGCTGGTCCTGCTCGCTGCGATTGTTACCGCCGGAGTTATCGCCGCTGTTGTGGGGCCGCCCCTGTTCCATGAGCACATGCTCCAGGCAGACCACGCGCCCGACCCGTCCGAACTCGAGCACGTCGAACGTGCATTCCAGACGGCGAGCATCATCTCCCTGGGTATCGCCATCGTCGCCGCCGCGGCCCTGGCGTTGGCGGTCAGCTGGTTCCTGAGCCGACGGTTCCAGGAACCGTTGACTCGGCTGCAGCGCGCCGCCGCAGAGGTGGCCGCCGGCCGCTATGCGACCCGTGTCCCCGTCGGTGACGCCGGGCCTGAGCTCGACGCGCTGGCGGAGTCGTTCAACACCCTCGGCACTCAACTTGCCAGCACCGAGGACACCCGTCGGCGTCTCCTGTCCGATCTGGCGCACGAACTCCGTACGCCGATCGCGACCCTGCAGGCCTACCTAGAAGGCCTGGACGACGGCGTCAGACATTGGGACCAGACCACGCGCAGCGTCCTGGGTGAGCAGGTGACACGCCTGGCACGCCTCGCCACGGACCTCGACGCGGTCTCCCGAGCCGAGGAGGGCCACCTGCGGGTGACCCTGGAGCCGGCCATCCCAGCAGAGCTGATCGCGGCCGCACGGGACACGGTCGCCGGGCGGTTCGAGGAGAAGCACATCCGGATCGATGTGACGGCGACCGGCTCAGGACAGGTCGAGGTCGACCGGACCCGGTTCCTCCAGGTGCTCACGAACCTTCTCGACAACGCGCGCCGACACACACCGGCAGGCGGAACCGTCACCATCGACACCCAGCGCGAGGAGGACTGGATCACAGTCTCCGTCACCGACACCGGAGACGGAATCCCACCGGCTCAATTGCCACACATCTTCGAGCGCTTCTATCGTGGCGACGCTGCCCGCAGCCGCGACGAACAAGGATCCGGGATCGGCCTCACCATCAGCCGCGCAATCGTCGAGGCACACGGAGGGCGCCTCGACGCATATAGCCACGGGCCCGGTAGAGGCGCAACCTTCACAATCAGGATCCCAACCCTGGCGGTTAACGGAGAGGGTGCGTCATCCGGCCTCCGCGGTAGCGGACAGGGATGAGTCGCTCCACCTCCGAGGACGGCGGCGACATCCTCCTGGCTCCTGGGCTCGAGCATGGGGCAGCTCACGCCGATCACCACGACCGCCACAAGCGGGGCTCGGCCCGCCCCCGTTCGGGCCGCTACACCAGCTCGCATCTACTATCCTTCATAGTTGATATTAGATGGGACGCCCCTGCCATCTCGAAACTGGAGCAGCGAAGGATGTACCGCCGATGACCGCCCACACCAGCGACCGCAAGCTGGGGCTTTCTCCGAAAGCCCGCCGCGTCATGATTCCAATGCTCGCCCTCGCGCTCGCCACGATGATCGTGGGCACGCTGCTGACCCGCGGCGGAGGGGACGACATGGCTGGTCCGGTCGTGGGTGATGACCTGCATGTGGTGGGCGAGCTGGGTGATCGGCTGTTCGTCGGCGGGCACGGCGGCGCAAGTTCCCGCCGCATCACCGGTCGCTGGACGCAGATCGACACCCTCGACAACAAAGACGTCATGGGCTGGGCTCAATCGGGCGGCGGGATTCTGGCAGGTGGCCACGCGGGGCTATATCGCTCCAGCGACGGCTCAGCATTTGCGGCCGTCCCCGGTCTTCCGGTTTCAGATGTACACGCACTAGGTGCCGCCGACGAGCGGGTCTACCTCGGCTCACCGGCCGGCGTTCTCGTCTCCGATAACGGCGGCCGGTCCTTCCAACGTGCGACCAGCGCCGGGCAGGATCTGATGGGAACGATCTGGGTTGACCCTGCAGATCCCGACGTCGCCATCGCCCCCTCGATGAAGTCGGGTGCCGTCAAGACAACGAATGGTGGTGCGACATGGGCTCCGATAGGGTCGCTGCCCGGATCCATGGCGGTCGCTGTCGACGGTTCAGGCGAACAACTCGTCATCATCGGAATGGGCGGAGCCGAGTCCAGCGATGACGGGGGTACGACTTGGTCAACCCTGGATGTGCCCGAGGGCACGAGCGCGGCCACCTACACTTCCAAGGGCGATCTCGTGGTGGCCACCCTGTCAGGTGACCGCGCAAAGGTCTTCCGGGCCGTGGATGGCGAGTGGGACTCGCTGACGTGAATACAGATCATTAGGAAGGGGCGAGCATGCGTCCACTGGGCGAACTCGAGGCTGTCGTCATGGAGCACCTGTGGTCCTCCGACGACGCCTTGACCGTACGCGAGGTGCTGGGGCGCATCGACCGCGAGCCGCCCCTTGCATACACGACGGTGCTGACCGTCATGGACAACCTCCACCGCAAAGGATTTCTGGAGCGGGTGAAAGCGGGCCGCGCCTTCCGCTATCAGCCGACGAAGGGGCGGGCGGAACACACTGCTGACCTGATGCATGAGCTGCTCAGTGACAGTGGTGACAGCTCCATCACGCTGATGCGGTTCCTTGACCGGATGTCAGACAATGAGGTCGAGCGGCTGAAGCGAGCGTTGGATGATTAGCGCCGCGCTGCTCCTCGTCTTCGCCGTGACCGCAGGCACGTGGGGTGCAGCCGTGCTCACCCAGTCGACCTGGACCACCTCGGCCCCTCGATTGGCGATCGCGGCGTGGCAGGCCCTGGCCTCATCGATTCTGCTGAGCCTGCTTGCCGGTGGCGTTGCCTTGTCGATCGGGTTCCAGCACGCCCGAGGTGACATCGCGCGACTGTTCGATCTGTGCGCCGAGAACCTGAAGCACGGCTACTCCTCCCCAGGTGGCGCATTTCTTGCGACCCTCGGGTTGGCCACGGCCGGCGTGTTGTTGGGCCGGATATTGTGGTGCGCCCTTCGTGTCTCGCTACAGGACCGACGTGAGCGCCGAGCACGCGTAGCGGTGCTCGATGTGATTGGACGCTCCGGCATCGTCCCCGGAGTCCTGGTGTTGGAGCACGAAGCACCCTATGCGTTCTGCATAGGCGGCAAGAGGCACCGGGTCGTGGTCACAAGCGGTCTGCTAGCGACACTCGACCAGCGGGAGATCGACGCCGTTCTCGCCCACGAGGCAGCCCACCTGCGACAGCGACACCACCTCGCGCTGGTGACGTGTCGCGCGTTGTTCGGAGCCCTGGCGCCATTCTTTCCCGCATTCCGCGCAGCGATGCGGCACGTCCACCTCTTCGCCGAGCTGTCCGCCGACGACTGCGCCCGTCGCCAGATCGGCGCCAGGTCCCTTCGCTCTGCACTTGAGCGTCTCGCCGTCCTCCCATCGCCCACGGGCGCTATGGCGGCAAGTGGTAGCGATGTCGAGCAGCGCTTGCGCCGGCTAGACGACAACGCCGTGACCTTGCGCGGCCACATCGCGATCTTCACGGGGCTCGCCATTGCGACACTCGTGGTCATTCCACTGTCACTCGTAGCGGCGCCCGCAGTTGCCATGGCATGGAAGGGCATCTGCCTCATCGGCTGATCGCGCCGCTCACCCCACGTCGGGGTCCGAGCGGAATGGCTTAGACGGATAGCCCGTGTCGAAATGCATGTAGTCGGGGACGTCGATGTCTTGCCAGATCCACCCTTCCTGGCGGAACGCCTTCCAGACCACGCCGCCTCGGACGATCACTCCAGGGCCTTCCTTGCGCGCCCGATTCTCATCAGAGGGAAACCAGCACTTGCAGCGGAGGTCCTTCCAGGGGTTCTCGAACGGGTTGATGTCGATCGCCCGCCCGTTTGCGTGAGGAGACTCCCGAAATGGAGCGTTGATCTGGTCCGCCGTGCGGCAGTTGTACGCGGAGGTGTTGTCGTCGGCAAGACTGGCATTCGCGTCGCCGTCGTACTTCTCCACTGGTCGCATCTTCCGAATCGGAAATCGAGCGTCGTACAGAACACTGAAGATTCGGGCCACGCTGGCCGCCACATCCCGGTTGACCACCAACTGACCTCGCTGCTTCATACCCTCGAAGTCGACGAAGCCCACCCGCACGGAACGCAGTTGACCGCGTCGCACGATGGGACACCCCGGTCGAACCATTCCCGCCCTCTTCATCGCCTGCCACTGACGTAGGGGAACCGGTTCGATCACTGGGTTGGCGGAGTCCACCGGCGATGGCTTCCCAGACGGGCTCGCAGACCCCGTCGCAGATGTGGTCTTTTGCCCTTTCTGCTGGCCGCGGTCCTCCGCGCTGGCGCATCCCGAGAGCACCAAGGGCAGGACCAGTATGGCGGCCACCCGCTGGACCGACCTCACACGATCTCCGACAGATCGCGTTCGAAGTGGGAGAGGCGTTGCCCATCGGCTCCTGTTGCATCACGCGTGTGCTGCCAGACTGATTTCGTGTAGAACGAGCCGGCGCCGTCCGGGCCGGCGACGGTGACCAGACATGCGCGATCCCGTCCCGCATCGCGCGCCTGAGCCAGGAAGGCGTCCACCAGCAGCGTCCCTAGTCCGAAGCCGCGGGCGTGCTCCGCCACGACAACATTCGACAGCACCGCAAGTCGGGGCCCATCCACGGACTCGAGGGCGCGATCGCGGGAGCGGGTCAATGTGGTCAAGTATCGGCGTGCCCGCGTCAGGAGGAAGCGGGTCAGTACCGTCGGCCTGCGCATCAGACCGATCAGCCCACATGCTGCCAGCGCGACTCCGTGATAGGTCAACAGAAGGCGTCGGTGCTGGACGGGATCCAGGACGCCGACGAGGTAGCCCGATGGCACTCCTGACACCTCGACGATGAGTGCTACCGCCAGCGGACCGTCGAGGAACGTCCGGTAGTAGCGGCGCAGGAACCGCGGTCCGAGACGCGCAAAGAAGCCGTTGGGGAAATGCTGGCGATGAGCGGCAACGACGTCCGGCAGATCCTGCAAGCCCATCCGCCTGATCCGCACGGTCACGTCATCGACGGGTTCGTTCGGCGCCGTCCCGCCGCCTGGTGCAGTACGTCCTTGTGCGGTACGTCCTGGTGCAGTACGTCGTAGCAACTGCCTGCCGCCTCCCTAGGTGATCTACTATCGTCGATAGTAGATCGTCTCCAGGCTCAGATTTCAAGAAGGAACACCACGTGGCACGTACTCGACACGGACAGAAGAAGAGTGCTGCCGAGGGGCAGTTGTCGAAGTGGACCCGGCGGCGCATGCTGTCGACATCCCTGTTCGCGTCGGCGGGACTGGTGGCAATCCAGCACCTGCTTGCGCACGGCGGCTTCCAACCGCTTCCGATCTCGATGGGGTGGCAGGATCTCCTGGTCGGCTACCCCATGGCGATCCTGCTCGCGATCGGCGGAGGCCTCGCCTTGGATCCCGACCCAGGGGCCTGAGGCCGCGCCTCGTTCAGTAGTCGGGCCCGCCCTACGGGCGAACGCCATGTTCTGCGAACGCGACCTTCGGATCGATCGGTTCCCCGCCGTCCGGGCGCACCTCGATATGCACGTGAGGTCCGGTGCTGTTGCCGGTACTCCCGACGTCACCGATCGCCTGCCCTCGATCGACCAGCTCGCCGGGATCGACCTCGATGCGTGCCTGATGGCAGTACCAGATCTCCGTCCCATCGGGTAGCTCGATGATCGTGCGGTAGCCGTACGAGCCCGCCCAGCCGGCTTCGACGACGCGCCCACCTGCCACCGCGACGATCCTCGACCCCCATGACGTCGCAAAGTCGAGGCCCGTATGCGTGTTGCTCCACAATGAGCTTCCCTCGCCGAAAGTGCCGGTGAGGCGATATGAGTCGACCGGGAGCACCCATCGCTCATCCGTACGCTCGACCGCGAGCCTTTCGACATGACGGGGCCGCTCAGGCTTGCCCTTCGGAGGCCGACTAGGGCTGGGAGTGGGAGGTTCGCGCCGTCTATCCACCGAAGGCCGCCGCTCTGCGGACCTACTCACGCTGTCCTGCCGATCAAGCGCCGCCGGCGGTACCGAACTGTCGGCCGTCGGCTCCGTCGATGTTGCCGGGTCCACCGAATCTCGAACTACAGAACCGCCGCCCAGAACGCCCGCGACCGCAACGACAGTCAGGACCTGCGGCACTGCCCCTCGCCAGCCGATCGCACCGCGACGTTCGTGTCGATGCCGACCGTCGATCGGCCCCAGCCGATGCGGGGTCACCATAAGTCTTCTAGCGTCAGCCTGCGACCGACCCTGCCTGTTGTCATCTATCCGCTTGTGTCGACCAGGACGCACCTGTTCTCCTCGTCCCACCGAATCGCGTACACGACCGCGCCACAGGCATGAAGTGGTGGGTGCCCATAACGGGGAAGCCGGGCACCCACCAAGGGAGGGAGAAATCCCGCTTCTACTATGGACCGTAGTAGATCGGCGGTTGCGGACCAACTCGGGCGTGTCATGTCGAACCAGTCGGGATTCATCCAAGCGAGTTCTCGTTACGCGTGGCGTATGCCTAGTATCGATGCCATGCAGGACCTCCGGACGGCAACGCATACAGGTGGCGCGCGCCTTGCGCTCGCCGCGGCTGCGGTCGCGCTGTTCGGACTCATGTCGATGCACGGCTGGGGGTCCCACGCCGGCGCTCACTCCATGAGCGCCGACCCCGAGGGCGCGAGCGTGCTGGTGGCCGTCGGCCACGGTGGCCCGCACGAGCTCGCCGCCGCTAAGAACGAATCCGTGGCCACTCTGCCCGACGGCGCGGCAGGTTCCGAGGTGCCTGGCGGCGTGGGAGATGGAAGCATCCTCGGTCTCTGTCTCGCGATCCTCACCGGATTGATCTTGGGCTTCGCTCTGCTGATGGCTAGGCGCGGCATCCGGGTCCTCAGGCACCTGGTTCCCACCTGGTCGGCCACGGTCCTCTACGGACGAGACCGTGACCCGCCTGATCTGCTGCAACTCTGCGTGATCCGCTGCTGATAGGCCCGAGCCACGAGGCACCCATCCGGGTGACTCGGACTTTCGCCTGCCCAGACCCAGATCACACACAGATGGAGCAATACCCATGCGTAAGGCCCTGATGGCCGCGACCCTTGCGGCCGCGCTGGTCACTCTCGTTGCGTGCGGCAGCGAGGACAACAGCGCCACCTCCACCGACCACAACGATGCCGACGTCACGTTCGCCCAGCAGATGATTCCGCACCACCAGCAAGCCATCGAGATGGCAGAGATCGCCGAGACCCGGGCCGAGAGCCAAGAGGTCAAGGACCTGGCCGCCGACATCGAGGCGGCGCAAGGCCCGGAGATCGAGACCATGACCGGCTGGCTCGAGAGCTGGGGCGAGGACGTTCCAGACGAGGGCATGCCCGGCATGGATCACGGCGACATGTCGTCGGATGAGATGACCGGGATGATGTCGGAGGAGGACATGACCGAGCTCGAGAACGCCTCGGGCGCCGAGTTCGACCAGATGTTCATCACGATGATGATCGAGCACCACGAGGGTGCGATCGAGATGGCTCAGACCGAGCAGGCCGACGGCGAGTTCCCCGATGCCAAGGCCATGGCCGCGGACATCGAGACTGCCCAGACCGAGGAGATCAAGACGATGCAGGCACTACTCAAGTCCTGACCGTCATCCAAGCCGGGCAGGCCCCGCACCTGCCCGGCATCTTCTCAAGACCGGAGCCTTCTCATGAAACGAACCTCCCGCCTCACGATGGTGGTCGCCGTGGCAACGGCCCTCCTTTCAACTGCCTGCGCCGCCGACTCGGAGTCCAGCCCAGCCGCAACCGACAACACCGCGGACGAGAGTTCAGTCGGCCACATCCACGGCCTCGGGATCGACCCCGCCGATGGCAGCTTGTATGTGGCAACCCATTTCGGCCTCTTCCACGTTCCCGACAGCGGCAAGCCGACCCGGGTCGCCGACAGATGGCAGGACACCATGGCGTTCACCGTCGTCGGTCCCGGCCACTTTCTCGGCAGCGGACACCCCGACCTGACCGAGGACCTGCCTCCACACCTGGGGCTGATCGAGTCCACCGACGCCGGCGAAACCTGGACGCCACTCGCGCTGCAAGGTGAGGCCGACTTCCACATCCTCGAATCGGCCGGCGACGTCCTCTACGCGTACGAAGCCACCACCAAGCGCCTGCTCCGCACCGTCGACCAGGAGCGGTTCGAGGAGATCCTCTCGGGCGACCTCATCAGCGTCGCCGCCACCAAGGAAGCCGGTCAGCTGTTCGCAACCACCGGCAAGGGCAAGCTGATCAGCATCGATGCATCCACGGGACAGACCCGCGAGCTCGGAGGCCCCATCACCGCCTATCTCGACGCCACTGCGGAGGGCGACCTGGCAGGCATCGGGCCCGACGGTGTCGTTCGGGTCAGTCAAGACGCGGGCAAGACATGGCAGGAGACTGGATCGATCGGTGGCCAGCCGGCGGCCTTCACGATCACCGAGCACGGTTGGTACGCCGCCACCTCGGACGAGGCGTTCCGCTCGGACGACAACGGCGACACCTGGGAACAGGTCCTGTAGGTCGGCGAGACGATGAGCAAGCACCGAACTGCATCTCACCGACGCCGGGAACCGCAGCGCGCCCGGCTCGTGGCCGAGGATTCCGCAGGCCACGCCGGTCTCGCCGTCCTTCTCACGGCGCTGGCGATCACCCTCCCGCTCGTCGCGATGGCGCGCGACGGTGAACCCGCCAACAAGAGTGAACGCGCCCCAGTTTCGTCGGTTGCCGCCCCGCCTTCGGCTTCGCCGACCTCGGGCACGGAGCTTCCCGACGGCGAAGTTGCCGCAGCCGCGGGACCGGTCCCCCGGCCAAACAAACCGCCAGCGTCGCCGGTGGCGATACCCGAGCGCGGGTCCGGGAGGTTTGAGGTCGCGGCCGCTCCATTCAGCCCGCTGGAGGACGCGACGACATACCGCGTCGAGATTGAAAAGGGGCTGCCGTATGCGACCAAACAAGTCGCTCGATTCATTGAGAAGACACTGTCTGACGACCGTGGCTGGGCTGCCGAGCACCGGCTAGCACGCGTCGACGGCCACGCCGACCTGCGGATCGTCCTGGCCACACCCGAGACCGCCGACGAACTTTGCGCTCCCCTTGACACCGACGGCAGGCTGTCGTGCCGCAACGGCGACGATGTCGTACTCAACGCCTGGCGATGGCACTTCGGCGCCGACAGCTACGCCAGCAAACTGACGGCCTACCGTCGCTACGTGGTAAACCACGAGACCGGCCACGCGCTCGGCTACCCGCACGTCGGATGCCCGGGCAATGGCGCGCCTGCTCCGGTGATGCTGCAACAAACCAAGGGACTGGACGGCTGCACCGCCAACCCGTGGCCCGCTCGTGTCGATTTGGCTGGGCACTGACTCGAGCCAGCGGCCCATCCGGTCGATCCTCGGTGTCCAGCCTGTGCCACGAGGATGTTGCTGCAAGTGATTCGCGATAAGGTGCTGCCATGTTGATGACCGCCCGCCGCCGTGACCGGATCGCACTGCTGGCGATGGCGGGCGTGGTCCTGGTGTTGAACCTCGTCGGTTGGGTCGTCCTGATCGCGGTGGTCGCGCCGCAGGAGTACCGGGTCGGCGGTTCCGGTGTGTTCGGCGTGGGCCTCGGGGTCACGGCGTTCCTGCTGGGCGTCCGACATGCCTTCGACGCCGACCACATCGCGGCGATCGACAACACCGCGCGCAAGCTGGTGGGTGAGGGCAGACCCGCCAGCGGCGTGGGTTTCTGGTTCTCGTTGGGCCACTCCAGTGTCGTCTTCGGGCTTTCCCTGTTGCTCGCGGTCGGGGTGAGTGCGCTCGCCGGCCCGGTGCAGAACGACGACTCGACGTTACAGACCACACTCGGGCTGGTGGGCACTCTTACCGCCGGGACCTTCCTGATCGTGATCGGGCTGACCAATCTGAGCGCACTGTTCGGCATCGTCCACGTGTTCCGGCACATGCGAGCCGGAACCTTCGACGAGGACAAGCTCGAGCACCACCTGCACCAACGCGGCCTCATGGCGCGGCTCTTCAACCGGGCCACCCGCCGGGTGACCAAGCCTCGCCACCTCTACCCGATCGGTTTGCTGATGGGCCTCGGGTTCGACACCGCGACACAGGTCGCGCTCCTGGTCCTCGCCGGCGGCGCGGCCAGCACGCTGCCGTGGTATGCCATCTTGGTGCTCCCGGTCCTGTTCGCTGCCGGGATGACCCTCTTCGACACCGCCGACGGCGTCTTCATGGCCCACGCCTACAAATGGGCATTCCTCAGCCCGGTCCGGAAGGTCTACTACAACCTGACCGTCACGACCTTGTCGGTCCTGGTCGCCCTGGTAATCGGCGGCATCGTCCTGCTGCAACTGCTCGCCGAGCAGTTCCACCTCGCCGTCTTGTCGTGGGTGACGCGGCTCGACCTGCAGTATGTCGGCTACCTCCTGGTCGGCCTCTTCGTCGTGGTCTGGACGATCAGCCTGTTCGCGTGGAAGCTCGGCCGTTTCGAAGAGCGAATCGAGATCCGCCCCACCGAATCAGCCACACCTCTTTAGAGGTCTGGCTGATCGATGAGCTCATCGAGTGGGTCCGGCTCGGCAGAACTGGGATGGTCGCCTTGACCTCGACGTTGTCGATCGCCGAGATGACCCAGGTGGTCGTGGGTGGCTGCACTGCCATTCCCTGGCCGCCCGGGTGGATCTGGTTGGACACTGACCTCGGTGATTCTTGGGTGCGTGGCGCTCATGGATAGGCCGCGGGCGGGTACCTCTTGGGCATCGGGCCATCCGGCTCGTCGACAACAGTGCCATTGACGAGAGGGAGTGCCATGCACACCGTCGAGCAGATGCTGAAGACCTACCCCAAGGACTTAGGCGGCATCGACACCGCCAAGCTCGCTGCGACGATCCAGAGCCTGGTCGAATGCGCCCAGGCCTGCACAGCGTGCGCGGATGCCTGCCTGAGCGAAGACACCGTCGCAGACCTGACCAAGTGCGTCCGGAGCAACCTGGACTGCGCCGACGCATGCTCGGCAACCGCGAACATCCTGTCGCGCCACACCGGCTACGACGCCAACATCACCAGGACGTTCCTGCAGGCTTGCGCGACGGCGTGCAAGGCCTGTGGTGACGAGTGCTCGCGCCACGCCGACATGCACGAGCACTGCCGCGCCTGCGCCGAGGCGTGCCGATCGTGCGAGCAGGCATGCCGCGATCTGATCGCGAACCTGGGCTGACCAGGTCCCTCAGGCTGACGTCGACGTACGCGTCGTTGCGGCGCGAGAACGCGCCGCCTGCTCCTTGCGCCACCCGTACTTCGTCAGGCCGCGAGGCTTGTAGATATTCAGTACGAGGATGCCGATCAGCATGAGGAGCCCGATGACGGCGTGTGGGATGTCGCTGCCCATCGTGAGCAGCCCCTCCTCCCCCAGCGTCCGCGCCCGATCGGCCTGAGCGGTGACGTCGGGCATGTGCATGATGAGGACGGCGGTGAGTACGACCGTGCTCACCAGCGAGATGAGCACCCAGTAGTGGCGTAGCAGGCCCCACTTCGTCGCCGCGCCCATCAGCACACCGGTGGCAAGCGACCCGAGCGCAAGCGGCACGATCGCGTACCAGCCGACGAGCTCCATGCCGATCCAGGCCGCTCTCACGACCGCGGGATCATCCGTGGCCGGCACTGCGAAGGCCAGCGCCAGGTAGGCGCATACTGCGCCGATCCAGCCGACTGAGCAGCTCAGGTGCAGGGCCAGCAGGAGCCGGCGTACGCGGGGGCCGATAGTCACAGGCTGATCCCGCGAATGGCCGCTTCCGCTGCCGGAGCGGAGTGCATCCCGCCGCCGTGACGTCCCGGCCTATGCTCGCCGCCGAGGAGAATCATTGCCAGCACGGCGAGCACGATCACGGCCAGCAGTGCCCCGAGGAGGAGCTTGACCCACGACGGCATGCCTGGGGGCATCTCGTGCTCACCCGAAGCGGTCGGTGTCTGGTTGTCGCCGGGCGCCATCGCGCACTCTCCTCGTTTGTAAGACATTGTGTCTACGTAAGTGTGCATGGTGTCTTGCTCTGCGACAAGGCGTATCGTTGATCCATGCCGAAGCTTTGGAAGGACACCGTCGAGGAGCACCGGCATGACGTGCGGACGGCGATCCTAGAGACCGCTTGGGCGCTCGCGCGCGAGCGGGGTGTCCGAGGAATCACGATGGCCCTCGTCGCCGAGCAGACGGGCATCAGCCGCGCGACGCTGTACAAGTACTTTCACGGCATCGACGAGATGCTCGTCGCCGGTCATGCCGAGCACGTCGCGCAGCACCTCTCCCACCTCGAAGCGGTCCGCAGCGAGGCGCCGACTGCCGGAGCCGGGTTGCGCGCGATGCTCCAGGGCTACGCAGGAATCTGTTTCCACCGGGGAGCATCAGCCACAGCCGACCTGCACGGCCTGGTCCACCGTGGCAAGGAGCACGAGCGCAACAGCGCGGATGTGATGACCCTGTTCACCAAGGCCGTGCGCGAAGCACAGGACCGCGGACAGGCGCGAACCGACATAGCGGCCGAGGAACTGGCCGCCTACAGCCTGCACGCACTCGAGGCTGCCGGGCAGGCACGGGCGGCGAGCGCGATCGACCACCTGGTCGAGCTCGTCGCGGAATCTCTGCACCTGCATGGGAAGACCGTCGGGTCCGAGAGCGACTAGGACCCGACGGCCAACACCATGCCCTGGTCTGCCCGAGGCCTCAACTGCAGGCAGGCACCGGCCCCAGGATTGAGGGACTCACACAGCGTGCACGCATGAGCACTGGCACGCGGCGAGGGTGCCTTCGGCTGTCTCCGCAGCCGTGCGGACGAGCACATCGACACCGCCGCGATCCGCAGCGCTGGACGATTCAGTGATCGGCTCGGCCGCCGATGCTCCTTCGTCCAGTGCTGCTTCTTCGCGGGTCCACAGGGCCGGTGCTGCGGCGGCGCCGATCGCGGCGAGGATGGCGAGGATGGTCCAGGTGGTGGGGAACCCGGCGTTGGTGGCAACCCATCCTGCGATCGGGTAGGTGATCAGCCAGGCGAGGTGCGAGAGGGAGAACTGGGCGGCGAAGACCTCGGGGATGGCATCGGGTTCGACCGCGCGCCGCAGCACTTGGCCGGTCGGGGTGATGATGAGCGCCATCCCGCCGCCGATCGTGACCCAGATGAGCGCGGTGAGCTGCGGAAGGGCGAGATCCAGCGCGACCGTTGCCAGGGCCGCGGCGACTGCGATGACCAGCACGGTAGCGCCAGTGAGCATCACGATCCGTTCCCCGGTGCGGTCGAGGATTCTGGGGAGGACGAGGGCTGCCAGGAGGGTGCCGGTTCCTGAGGCGGCGAGCATCCAGGCCACGTCGGACTGTGTTCCACCGAGCACGTCACGGACGTAGTTGACGGTGTTGACGACGACGATCGACCCGGCGGCAGCAACCACGAGGTTCAGCGCCATCACTGCGCGCAGGCTGGGCGTGGCGGCGAAGGTCCGGATCCCGGAGACAACCCGGTCCACGGCGCTGACGTGCGCGCTCGGGCGGGCGTTGGGGATGCGGGTGGAGAGCACGAGCACCGCGGAGGCGGCGAACCCGAGCGAGGTGCCGAGGAACAGCAGGTTGAAGGACATGAGCGAGAGTGCGACTGCCGCGAGCACCGGGCTCAGCAGACTCTCCATGGTGTAGGCCACCTGCGAGGCAGAGAGGGCGCGCGTGTAGTCGGCCTCTTCGGTGACGATGTCAGGGATGACGGCCTGGAACGTGGGGGTGAATGCCGCAGACGCTGTCTGTAGGACACCGATCAGCACATAGATCTGCCAGACCTCGGTGACGAACGGCAGGGCAAGGACCACCAAGGCACGGACCACGTCGAGGACGGTGAGGAACAAGCGCCGAGGCAGCCGATCGACGTACGCCGCTGCCAGGGGCGCGACCACGACGTAGGCGACCATCTTGATGGTCAGTGCGGTTGCGAGCACCGCGCCGGCGCGAGGACCGGCCAGGTCGTAGGCGAGCAGACCCAGCGCGACGGTGGCCAGACCGGTTCCGAACAGTGCGATCACCTGCGCGCTGAACAGGCGTCGGTAGTCGCGGATCGCGAACAACCCCATGGTTCTAACCTTTCTCAGGCCAGGCCGCTTTCATGGCCTGGCGTCGTGGTTTCTCTCGAAGAGAACATGTCTCGCGTCGCTGTCCCTGGTCTGTCCGGCCACCGTCCAGCCGGAGCGCCTTCTCCGCTCTGGACGGCGACCGTGGGTTGGGCGCTATTGGCGCCCGGCAGAGCTACTCGTCGTGGATCCGATACTCCCGGCCCTTCGCCGCGCGTACGCTGACAACGCCGGTCGGGCCGGGAGTGTCGGAGCCTTACGGTTTGTGCGGTCTCAGGCGGTGGCGAGCTTGTAGCCGGCCTTTTCGACGGCCTGCTTCACGGACGCGTCGCTGATGTCGCTCTCGCTGGTGAGAGTGATCGCGCCGGCGGCGAGGTCGACGTCGACGTCGAGGACGCCGGGGATCTGCTCGACCTGGTCGGTGACCTTGCCGGCGCATCCGCCGCAGGTCATGCCGGCGACGTTATAGGTGGCGTTGGTTGCCATCGTGAAACCTTTCTGGTGGATTCCGTGCCCGGGTTGGGCCGGGTGTTGTGGTCCTGCCCCTCCGAGGGGCAGGTCCTCTGGGCCCCCGATTCGTCTCGGGAAGCCCAGAAGCGCAGGGTCAGGCGTTGACTGGCTCGGGCCTGGACACCTCTGTGGCGGCATCGGTGCCAGCTCGGGGGTCGCTGTTGGTCGCTCGGAAGCTGCGCAGCCGGAGGCTGTTGGAGACCACGAACACCGAGGAGAACGCCATGGCGGCTCCGGCGAGCATCGGGTTGAGCAGTCCAGCGGCTGCCAGCGGTAGGGCGGCGACGTTGTAGGCGAAGGCCCAGAACAGGTTGCCCTTGATGGTGCCCAGGGTCCGCCTAGAGAGCCGGATCGCGTCGGCGGCCACGCGGAGGTCTCCGCGGACCAGGGTCAGGTCGGAGGCCTCGATCGCGACATCGGTGCCGGTGCCCATGGCCAGACCGAGGTCGGCCTGAGCCAGTGCCGCGGCGTCGTTGACACCATCGCCGACCATGGCGACAGTCCTGCCCTGCTCCTGCAGTCGCTTGATCACATCGACCTTCTCCGACGGCATCACCTCGGCGATGACCGTGTCGGGGCCCGCATCGATGCCCACCGCGGTCGCAACCGCCGTGGCGACCCTGGCGTTGTCTCCTGTGAGCAGCACCGGGGTCAATCCCAGGGCGCGCAGCTGGCCGACGGCTTCGGCCGAGGTCGGCTTGATGGCGTCGGCCACGACCAGAACCCCGCGGGCTCGGCCGTCCCACCCGACCGCGACCGCGGTCTGGCCCTTCTCCGCTGCCTCGGTCATCGCCGTTTCCAGGGTCGGGGTCAGATACTGGGACCACTCGGCAAGCAGCTGCGGTCGTCCGACCAGGACGGCGTGCGAGGCCTCCCCGTCGATGACGATCCCCTGCACGCCGAGGCCTTCGATGTTGGCGAAGTCCTCCACTGTCGGCAGGTCCCCGACTCGTGCCGCCGCCCCCTTGGCGATGGCCTGGGCGATCGGGTGCTCGGAGGCGTCCTCCAGGGCGCCGGCGAACCGCAACAGCTCGTCGACGTCCTCACCGTCGGCGACGACCGTACGAACCAGGGTCATCTGGCCAGTGGTGACGGTGCCGGTCTTGTCCAAGACGATGGTGTCGACCTTGCGCGTCGACTCCAACACCTCGGGACCCTTGATCAGGATGCCTAGCTGGGCGCCACGACCCGTGCCCACCATGAGGGCGGTCGGCGTGGCCAACCCGAGCGCGCACGGGCAGGCGATGATCAGCACCGCGACGGCCGCCGTGAAGGCGGCGGCGATCCCGCCGCCGGTGCCTGCCCAGAACCCGAAGGTCGCCGCAGCCAGGCCGATCACGATCGGCACGAAGATCCCCGAGATCCGGTCCGCCAGTCGCTGGGCCTGAGCCTTGCCGTTCTGGGCGTCCTCGACCAGCTTGGCCATCTGCGCCAGCTGGGTGTCGGCACCCACCCGCGTCGCCTCGACCACGAGCCGGCCGCCGGCATTGACGGTGGCCCCGATCACGAGATCTCCGGGGCCGACCTCGACCGGCACGGATTCACCGGTCACCATGGAGGCGTCCACAGCTGAGGAACCTTCGAGGATCCGACCGTCGGTGGCGATCTTCTCCCCGGGGCGGACGACGAACCGGTCGCCCACGGCCAGTTGGTCGATGCCGATCCGTTCCTCGGTGGGGCCGCTGGGGCCGTCGCGGAGGACCGCGACCTCCTTCGCACCCAGTTCGAGCAGTGCCCGTAGCGCTGCGCCGGCGCGGCGCTTGGAGCGCGCCTCGAAGTAGCGACCCGCCAGGATGAACGTGGTCACGCCTGCGGCAGCCTCGAGGTAGATGTTGCCGGATCCATCGGTGCGGGCGATGGTGAGCTCGAACGGGTGGGTCATACCCGGGGCACCGGCCGTGCCGAAGAACAGCGCGTACAGGGACCAGCCGAGCGCTGCCAGTGTGCCCATGGAGATCAGCGTGTCCATGGTCGAGGTGGCGTGCTTGAGGTTGGTCCAGGCTGCCTTGTGGAACGGCAACGCGCCCCAGACCACCACCGGCGCGGCGAGCGTCAACGAGAGCCACTGCCAGTAGTCGAACTGCAGGGCAGGGATCATCGCCATCGCGATCACCGGCACGGTCAGGACCGCCGAGACGACCACCCGGTTGCGCAGGGCTCGAACGGGGTCATCCTCTGCTCCGGTTTCAGAGGTCGACGTGGCCGGCGTTCCCTTCGGTTCCGGGAGTCGCGCGGTGTAGCCGGCCTGTTCGACCGTCTCGACCAATGCGGTCGGCTCGATGCCGTCGGCGTAGGTGACCTTGGCCTTCTCGGTGGCGTAGTTGACCGTTGCGGTCACGCCCTCGAGCTTGTTCAGCTTGCGCTCGATACGGTTCGCGCAAGAGGCGCACGTCATGCCACCAATCGCGAGCTCGACCTGGTTGCCAGGGACACCGCTCTCAGGTGTGACGTCGTTGAGCGCACTCATGGTCTTTCCTTCCTCATCGGGTGCTTCTCGTTGCGTAGGTCTGTTCGTTGAGTCAGTGGCTGTGCTCGCCCTGGTCGCCTGAACCAGAACCGCTGGGCTGGGCGGCGGGCGCAATCGAACTGCCTTCGCGCGGCGCCGGGACAGGCTCGCCGGCCTGGGCGGTGAACTCGGCGGTGCGAACCACGCCGTCGTGCTGGAAGTCCAGGTAGAGGCGATACGGTCCGGCGGAGTGGGCGGTTGCGAAGAAGGTGATGTCCGGGCCGGGCTTGGTGGTGCCATCCCCGGGCTCACCGTCGGGGTGCACGTGCAGGTAGGCCAGGTCTCCCGAGCGCAGCGCCACCAGGTGCCCGTAGGCAGCGAGGTAGGGCTGCAGGTCAGTCACTGGCTGCCCGTCGCGGCTCACCGTCAGCGTCAGCTCCGAGGACTCACCAGGGACGAGTTGCCCCTTCAGCGTGACGGTGTAGCCGTCGACCTCCGCGGTCTGGCTGACCGGCGGCAGCGGCTCCGGCTCGTAGGCGCCCGCGACCGATACGTCGCCGCCCAGCGTCATGGTCTCGCCGTGTTCGGTGGCGCGGAAGTCGGCGAAGACCCGCCACGCTCCGGGTGTGAGATCGAGCTCGGTCGACCAGGTGCCCGCCTCATCACCTGACGTGGCCAGGGTGGGGTGTACGTGCTGGAACCCGCTCATGTCTCGCCGGACGGCGATGAAGTGGAGCTCCTTGTCGTGGGTGGGCTCGTAGTCGGTGACGGGCTGCTCGTCTGGTCCGGTCACCCGGAACTTCACTTGGGTTCGCCCTGCCGGCAGGATCGTCGAGTCCAGGTCCAGCGTGTATCCGTGCTCGGAGATCATCAGCCCGCCGGGCTGCTTGGCAGCAGCTCCGCCGTGGCCGGCGTGACCGCTGGCGCCACTGCCCGTGCTTTCGTGACCGGCCTCTTCGCGGCCTGCGTCGTGCTTCATGTCATCTCCTGAGTGGCTGGTGGTCTGCGCGGCTTGGCCGATGGGCCCGATGGCGTTGCCGACGCCGAATGAGGCGGCAAGGATGGCAGCGAGGGCGGCGATGAAGCCGCCGAGCTTGAGAGAGGTCTTCACAGGAGGCTCCTTAGTGGGACCAAGTCGGAATTGGCCGTTGAGGGCGATGCCGCGGAACGGGCACCGCGCTGTGGCTAGCTGGCGTCGGCGACTCGATAGCCGGCTTCATCGACGGCCGAGCGAATGCTGGCTTCATCGAGCGGCGCGTCGCTGGTCACGGTGAGTCGGCCGGTGGCGAGGTCGATGTCGACATCGGTCACGCCACTGACTTCGCTCACCTCTTCGGTGACCGAAGCGACGCAGTGGCTGCACGTCATGCCGACGACGGTGAAGTTGGTGGTGTGGACTCCGGTGGCCATGGTGGGTACTCCTTAGGGGTAGTGGTCTGGTTGTGCGGTCGAAGTCTGGGGATCAGGAGCGGACCAGGCGGCCGATGGCGTCGGAGGCCTCTTTGATCTTCTCGTCGGCTTCCGTCCCACCCGCGGCGGCGGCCCGCATGAGGCAGTGGCTGAGGTGCTCATCGAGCAGGGCGAGGGAGACAGACTGCAGTGCCTTCGTCGTCGCGGACACCTGCGTGAGGATGTCGATGCAGTACTTCTCTTCCTCGACCATCCTCTGCAGGCCGCGCACCTGGCCCTCGATGCGTCGCAGTCGCTTGAGGTAGTCGTCCTGTCGATGCATGTAGCCGTGCTCGTTCTGGTGCTCGTGGCTTTCCATGTTCATTCCTCTGCTGGGCCGATGCCGTCTTCGTTTGCCTCAACACCATACCCCGGTATGGTATGCCCGTCGCGGTGAAAGGAACCATACCCCCCTAAGGTACGGATGTCTACCGCGACAGACCGGACCAGCAACGCAGAAGGAGCACCCGCACATGACCGACAGCTCGGCACCGCAGCCCAGCAACCAGGCCAAGCCCACCACCATCAAGACAGTGGACAACGGGCCACTCCAGATCAAGGGCCCAGCGCAGCTCGTCGACCACGACGGCAACAGTTTCAGCACGAGCAGAACGATCTTCTTGTGCCGCTGTGGCGAATCCAGCAACAAGCCGTTCTGCGACGGCACCCACGCCAAGATCGGCTTTGCTGCCAGCCAGCGCGCGACCCCAGCGCAGGATGACCAATCTGTCCAGTCCGAGGGCCTTCGGGCCGGTAGCGAGGAGACAGCCGCCAGCTGACGGCACATCGGCCTCTGGCCCGACGGGACGGTTCGCGTCGGGCCAGAGGAAGTGTTCCGCGAGAAGTGGTTCTGCCCCAGGACTACACTCGTCGGTCGACTCTCGGTCGGGGCTCGCGGGGCCGTGCGGATACTCCATGTGGTGGCAAGGCCGGGGCCCGCCCCGGACCTTCACCGCGTATCCGCCGTCCCGCCCTGCTTCCATTGCGGTGCCGCGATCGACGAGGGGCTGCGTGTCGACCGACCGGCCGGGTACGGCGGCGCCTCGAGGCGAACGGTGTCGCCGCCGCTTGGGCGGCGTCACTGCTGGATCCGTGGGCGGCTGCGATGACCGGGGCCAAGACGAGCAGAGCCGCGGCGGTCACGCAGATCCCTGTGATCAGCACGCCGAGGGACGGGCTGAGCAGCGCCATCGCGCTCCCGGCCGAGAGCGGGCCGAGGAACTGCCCACCGAGCAGGAAGCTGTTGGCGGCACCGACGTACCCGGCGCGTTCGTGGGGGCCGGCCTTCTGGGAGGCGTACAACATCAGTGACTGTGCCAGTGCCGCGAAGCAGAATCCCTGGATGAATCGCAGCGGTACCAGCGCCGGTAGCCAGCCCACCATTGCCTGGACGAGCACGGTCGCGGCCGTGACACCACTCGCGATGACCAACGTCTGCAACGGGTGACCGGTTCTGTCGTTGACTCGGCCCCACCACAGTGAGCCGACCAGGGTTCCGGCCCACATCACCGCATGTAGCCCGCCCACCCACGGTCCGACCTGCTGCGGATCGGGTACCAGCTCGGTGAGGAAGGCGGCATAGATCGGGATCAGACCGTAGACGCCGAAGAATGCGAGGAATCCCCCGGCCAACGGGATCCAGCCGATCCGCGCGCACACGGACACGAGAGCGGCGCGCGCAGGTTCGGTCCCGTTGGGTGGTCGTCTTGGATCGTGGGGGTTCCGCAGGCGGATCGTGCAGACACACCCGAGCAGCAGGGCCGCGAGGGCGATCCCGATCAGGAGCGGTCTGAGATCACCGGTGGCCACCAGGGTGCCGCCGGCGACCGGGCCGGCCAGGGCGCCGGCGGCGGTGGCGCTGTAGGAGCGTCCCAGTGCGCGACCCCGGCTGCCCTCGGAAGCAGCCGACCCCACGTACGCCGCCGCGGCCTCGACCACACCGCCCAACGTGCCTTGCACGATCCGGGCGGCCAGCAACGCCAGCGGGCTGCCGGCGGCGGCCATCAGAGCCATCGCCAGACACAGGCCCGCCAGGGCGCGGACCACCATCCACTTGGGACCGATACGGTCACCCAGCCGACCCCACAGTGGCGTGGTGATCGCCAGCGGGAGGGCGGGGGCCGCGATCGCAGCCCCCGCCCAGACCCCGACGGTGGCGTCGGAGGCGCCGAGTGAAGCCATGTACAGCGGCATGATCGGCACCAGCGCCATCAGCCCGGCGGTGTTGACGAACTGGGATACCCACAGCAGCCCCATGTCCGTCCGCCGCAGGGTCAAGTGCTCAGTCATGCCCGAGTCGAGGCATCCAGTCGCTGATCAGATGCGCCGCCAACGGTGGAGACCATCTCGAGCCACTGGTCGTCATAGACCAGGTCGAGGTAGCGCTCCCCCCGGTCCGGCAGCACCGTCAGGATGCGGCTGCCGGGCGGTGTGGTCGGCAGGAACTGCGTGATGGCTGCGACCACCGCACCCGAGGAACCGCCACCGAGGACACCCTCAGTGGCAACCAGGTGCCGGCAACCCAGGGCAGCTCGGGCATCGTCGATGTGGACCACGTGGTCGATCTCCGTGCGGCTGAGCAGCTCCGGGACCCGGCTGGCGCCGTACCCGGGGATCTCACGCGGACCCGCTGGGGAACCGAAGATGACCGACCCGACCGCATCGACAGCCACCACCTGCATCGCGGGATAGCGCTCGCGAAGGCGTCGAGCCAGCCCCAGGATCGAACCCGTGGTCGACACGGCCGCCACTAGATAGTCCACCGGGGTCTGGATCGCCTCGAGGACCTCGCGGCCGGTCGTCTCGTAGTAGGCGCGCCAGTTGAGATCGTTGGCGTACTGGTTCACCCAGACACTGTCCGAACTGGCATCAGCCAGCTCCTGTGCCCGCCGAACCCGAGTGTGCAGATAGCCGCCGCTCTCGTCGCGCTCGGTCACCAGCTCCACATCCGCGCCGACGGTCTGGAGGAGCCGAAGGTTGGTCGAGGTGGTCTTGGGGTCGACCACGGCGGTGAAGTCCAACCCATGAAGCCTGGCCATCGTTGCCAGCGCGACCCCGAGGTTCCCGGAGGTGCTCTCCACCAGCCGCATCCCGGGCCGCAGTTCACCTGAGGCCAGTCCAGATTCGATGATGAAGCGGGCCGGCCTGTCCTTCATGCTCCCCGCGGGGTTGAGCATCTCGAGCTTGGCGATCACCTCCCGATCCGGGTCTGGGAAGCAACGTCCCAGACGCAGCAAGGGAGTGTTGCCGACGCACGTGGTGAGGGAGTTGTGGATGTTTTCGGGCATGCCAAAGTTCCTTCGTTCATGAAGTCGAAAGTGCTTGAAGAGGGGCAGGAGGGCGTCGTCAAGAAACGACACCGGGCTCCTACACCCGCTGCACGCCGAGTTCGCGAACGAGATGCGGGGTCCATCGCGGCAGATCAGCAGGCCGCTGCGATTCGATGAGACCACCCTGGCGCGGAACTACCCACAGGCACCCCAGCGCCGGAATCAACTCCGAAGCAGCCACCCCAAGACGCGACTGAGTGATCTCGCCACACTCCACCTCGCCATGGGGGTGCTCGACCTTGATGACGTCGAGCTCACCAGCGGGGCCGCCGTCGCCGACCGACGGCTGATCAGAGGACCGGTCGTGATCATGCTCGACCGACCCACGATCAACCCCATCTACATGGGCGACCGACAGCGCTGCGGACTCGTCCACAGACCCCGCGACGTCATGACCGGCATCGCCGTGATGCCCGCTGTGCATGCTCAGCAGGTGCACCGCAAACACCATGGCAGCAACCAAAGCCACCACCACGCGCGGCCGACCCCCAGAGAACGGGAAGGAACGGAAACGGGAGGCGAACGCCGAGTCAGCCCGCGAGCCCATACGCCTCCTTGCGTCATCATCCTTGATGGTCCGGCGCAGCCAAACTAACAGTCGACCCTGAAGAAACCCTGACACCACGACGTGACATTCCGCACTATCCGCAGGCGACTCTTATCTGTCAGTTCTCGTCGCGTCTCATCCATTTGCTTCGTGAGGTGGTTCTCTCGTGCCTCGGCCTCGTACGTACTCCAGCGATCGATCTCATGTCGGCACCACCGTTGCCTGCACCATCGTCGAAGGCGTGATCGCGGCCATCGCCAGGATCCTCGCCGAGACGATCCGAAACAGAGCAGGCTGCGCGACTCAAGGCCGCACCGACTCAGGAGACTCAGGAACGGTGCTCATGGTCGGGGTAGACGAGGGTACGCGTTACGAGGTGGTTGGGCGCGGCGAGCACTTCGCGGATGATGCGGTCGTGGTGGTCGAGCGTGAGACGGACGTACGTCGCCTCGCCCGGGTATCCGAGGGCGATGGTGCGCTCGCCGTCCGCACGGTCGAGCAGGACCACGATTGGTGCCCTGCCGGAGCCGTAGGGGCCGACACCGACGTACTCATCGCCGGCCATCGGGAGTCCGGTGAGGTCGCCGAGTCCGCTCCTGGTGTCGCTGGTGACCTGTTCGTAGACGACGAGTTGTCGTTCGGCGCCGGTGGCCTTGACCGCGGCCTGGAGGAGTTCGGGCCGCTGCGCGGGGAGCCACGGAATGACGACGGCCGCGCTGCCGCCCGCGAACCGCTCAGCGTCGGCCTCAAGAGTGATGGTGCTGTGCCCAGGGGCCCAGTCGACAGCGGCGACGAAGCACGCGGCCCCGCAGTGGCGGAACCGCAGCTGATGTTCGGTGGCATCCGGGGCGGCGAGGTTGCCGACGAGGCTGTAGTCCTCGGCGGCCGCTGGGTCGAGGCCGCCGGTCGTATCGGGTGTCGAGAGACGGATCACGAGCTGGCCTTGGCTGGCAGTGGCACCGATACCGATCCACCCGGCGCGGTCGCCGACGGCGACGACAGGTCCGACGGCGGGCGGCGGGAATGGCAGGGGCAGGTCCTTTGGGGCCGGTGGCGCGAGCGCAGTGAGCGCGGCGGAGGTGACCAGGACGCAGGCCAGGACCACGGCTTCGATGCGTACCGCCGCCAAAGGTTGGCTCCTGCGGCGGGCCATGTGCCAGCGGGCATACACCGCGAGGGCGAGGGCGAGCGCGACGAGGACGAGCTTGGCGATCAGCCAGCGGCCGTAGGTGGTGCCTGGGATCACCGAGGGCACTTCACCAAGAGGGATCACCACGAGCGCGGAGAGAGTACCCGCGGTGACGACTACGACCGCCAGCCACAGTGCAATCCGGGCGTAGGCGACGATGATGGCAAGAGTGGCCTGCCCCGCGCGGCGTCGAGCGAAAGCGATGCGGACGACGTGGATGAGGGCGCCTACCCAGATCACGGCCGCGATCAGGTGGACCGTGACCACTGCCGCGCCCCACCCGGGGAGCATCGCGTCCGGGTGTGCGCGGAGGCCCTCCAGTACGGCCACCCCGACCGTGAACGCGACAGTGGGCACGACGACGGGCGGGGCAGTGCGTGCCGTTCGACGGGCTACCAGCAGGAGGAGACTGGTGATGCTCAGCAGGAGCAGTTCGAGTGCGGCGAGCCGTCCAGGCCCGGAAGCGAGCATGGACGACACCGACGGGTCGAGGACTCCCTGGACGAGGGATCCGCCGCCAGCCTGAGTGAGAGCGAGGCCGAGGGCACCGAGCGCAGAGATGAGCGCCCCCTGCACGAGCCAAGGGCGCGGCGTCGGGACGCCGACCGCGGTACGGCGTAGGAGCCCGTCCCCCACGACACCGCCAAGGAACAGCGCGAGGCCGGCGAAGAGCAGCCATCTGAGTGCGGTGATGAGTCCGGCAGCGCGAGTGCCAGTCGTGACCGCGGCCTGGCCGAGGCCGACCCCCGAGCCGACGGCGAATCGGAACTCGCCGGTCATGGTGTCGCCATCCTTGGCAGTGACCAACCACTCGACTACGTACTCGCCCGTGTCGAGATCGGTACCCACCGGCGCCGTCACGGTCTGCCCCTGATGCCCGGAAGTCACCTGTCCGAGCGGCACCGTCGCCCCATCAGGTCCGGTCACGGTCAGGGTCGATCTCGTCAGGACCACGGGCTGATCGAAGACGAGCTGGACCTCCGGCGGGGAGTCGGGAACTGCACCATCGACTCTCGGCGTGGTGAACAGGAGCGTCGCGTGTGCATGCGCCGGCGTCGCGAAGACGATTGCCGCAACGAGGACGAGCAGCAGGCTCGCCAGGGCCCGCCGCCCAGCCCCATGGCGAGGCCGGGTCAGGGGGCGCACAGCAAGGGTCGGGATGTGACACAGCCGAAGGCCGTTGCTGGCGGTGGCGGCCCCAGGAACGACGACGGGATCGTCGCTTGTTGGATCCTGCAAGAGAACGTCCTAAGCGTGAGCGCGCGCTTGCTGGGCCCTGGCCCCGACACGCAACCTCCGATTATCTACTATCTGCGATAGTAACCGCCTCCTAGGCCACGCACCTCGATGCCCTACCACCGTGATCGGAGTCTTCTTGAGCACCACCTTGACGAGCAATCTGCGGGCGGAGTGGATCTGGTGAACCTCTGGGCTGTACTTCTTACCGGCCTCCTCGCTGGCGGCGTCTCGTGCGCCGCCGTCCAAGGCGGCCTCCTCGCCGGGCTCGTCACGCGACAGCAGCGCGCCGAGGCGGCAGCGACGCCCAAGAAGGGCCGGACCCCGCAGGACGGGCCGGGCGCTACCGCGACGGCGATCTCGCAGCCAGCCGGCTCCTGGCGCGGACAGCTTGGCGATGACCTTGCTCCGGTGGCCGGATTCCTGGCCGGAAAGCTGGTATCGCACACTCTTTTCGGGGCCCTGCTCGGTGCCCTCGGCTCGGCCATCGAGCTCTCCGCTCACCTGCGCGCAACCGTCCAGATCCTGGCCGGGCTGCTCATCGTCGCCTTCGGCCTCGCCCAGCTCGGCGTGCCTGGGTTCAAGGGCTTCACCCTGTCTCCCCCGGACTCGTGGGTACGCCTCGTCCGCATCCGCGCCCGCTCCACCAGCGCCTTTGCCCCGGCCATCCTCGGCTTCGCCGCCATCCTCATCCCTTGCGGCGTCACCATCTCAGTGATGGCTATCGCCATGACGACTGGCTCGGCCTGGCAAGGCGCCACCACGATGTCCGTGTTCGTCATCGGCACCGCTCCCCTGTTCACCCTCATCGGGTACGCCGCCAACAAAGCCGCCACCTCTTGGAAAGGTCGACTGGCGACTGCGACCGGCCTCGTGGTCTTCGCTGCCGGGTTGTACACGTTCAACGGAGGGCTGACCCTGATGGGCTCCCCGTTGGCGGCCCAGAACCTCACCCGCGCCGTCGGCATCGGCCAGGCCGCCGCTCCGGACGCCTCGACGGTCACAGTGACCGAAGGCATTCAGACGGGCGTCATCACGGTCACTGCCGGCCGTTACAGCCCCGCGAACTTGGCTCTGAAGTCCGGCTTCCCAACCACCCTGATCTTCCGGTCGCAAGATGCCTTCGGCTGTGTGGCCGCGCTCGAGGTCCCCTCCGTTGGCGTGCAGGCGGTGCTGCCAGCAACCGGCGACACCCCGATCGACCTTGGCGTCATCAAGGCCGGCCAAATCGACTACTCATGCTCGATGGGCATGTACTCCGGCACCATCACCGTCACCTGAGACAGAGGAGAGACCCGTGGCGACCACCACTCACACCTGGCGCGTGTCCGGAATGCACTGCACCAGCTGCAGCATCCTCATCGACGAAGCCGTCGAAGAGCTCGACGGCGTGACGTCCTCGACGACCTCGCTGAAGAAGAAGCTCACCACCGTCACCCTTGACCCGGCTGTGTGCGAGCCCGACCGAGTCGTCGACGCCATTCGCGACGCCGGATACGAGGCCACCCCTGCAACCGAACACGACCTCACGCCGACGCGGCGATCATGGTTCCGACGGCGCGCCACGTCATGATAACCCCGACGAATGGCCGCTCGCGGACGAGCCTGTGGCCGGTCCACGCCTTCAGCGCCTTCTTGCTCGTTGGGTTCGCGCTTGCAGCGCTCGGCGCACGGACCTGCATATGAACACCCCGACCACGCATCGCCTCGCGGTCCGACTGACTATCGAGCCACGCGATCCGTATCGCTGGGTCACCCTCGGCGCGACCGGACTCGTCACCCTCGCCGTAGCGATGGCCGTCTTCGGCCTACCGCCGATCGATCTGCACCCGCCGACTCACTGGTTCGGAATCATGGACCCACTCTGCGGCGGCACCCGCGCGGCCCGCTACACAGTACTCGGCCAGTGGGCAGCAGCCTGGAACTACAACCCGCTCGGGATCCTCGCCGTGCTGGCCGTGAGTGCTCTCCTGCTCCGCGGCGCCGTCGGCCTCGTGACCTGCCGCTGGCCGACACTCCGGGTGACCTGGTCACCCCGCGCTCGCCAGATCATGATCGCGGTGGCGGTCATCCTGGTTGTCCTGCTCGAGGTCAGACAGCAAGGTCGAGCAGAACTCCTGATGGACGACACCTTCACCTTCGTCGACTATCCCCTCTTCTGACGCCAGACCCACCTCCCTCGCGGCTTCACCTGGCGAGGGGTCCGGCGGTGCGATGGTCAGCGTGTGCAGACCAGGAGGCTGTACGTAGATCCATCGCGGTCAACCTCGAGCCGCTCGACGACGAATCCTGCCTCTCGGAGTTTGCCGATGACATCGTTGATCGGGCGCAGCGTGAAATTGTGCTTGGCGAACGGTTGAGCGGCCATCCAGTCCGGATCAGCAACGCCAAGAACGCCGCGGCCATCTGGAGCAAGGACCCGTGCCAGCTCAGCGAACGCGGGTTCCAGGTCAGCGATGAAGTAGATCGTGTTGAGGCTGATCCAGCCACCGAGAGTCGCATCGGCGATCGGAAGCGACGACATCGCCGCCTCATGCAGGACGAGTTGTCCCGACCGCAGTTCATTCGTGAAAGTCCGGCGTGCACGCGCGAGCATGTCGGTCGACGGTTCGATCCCCTGCACACGTCCGTTCGGGACCGCCGCAAGAAGCAGCTCAAGCCCAACGCCGCCGCCAAAGCCGATGTCGGCCACCATCTCGTTTCCTCCGAGTTTGAGGGCATTGACGGCGGACTCGGTTGCGGTGCGATTGCCCTTGTTGAGGAGGCGTGCGACCACGGCACCGAGTGGTCCTGCCGGGCCGCCGAGCTGGCGGCTGAGCATCCGAAGCGCAACGTCGGGAACGGGGATCTTCACGCCGCCACCATTGCACGGCCCGCCAAGCAAACCTTCGTCGGAGCAGCGACCAAGCAGACGAGCAACGAGCGCGCCCGCGTTCCCAGTGAGAGGTGGCGGGCCACATCTCCGACATTCGGTGCGGCGCCTCAATCCGTGACTGATCCGTGCGTATCGCTACGAAGACAGTTTCCGGCCTCAGGGATCAACGGAGCGGGAACGATGCCTCGACAGCCCGCAGCAGCACGAAGACCGTTCGTCGCCGAACCCGACCAGGCCGGCGTTCAAGATCTGTCGATATTCCAATCAGATCCGCCGCGGTCCTGATCCCGAGTCGCGTGATGCTCGGCCGGGCTGGATACGGCACCGACCTGTTACCGAGTCCAGAGCGCCAGGTAAAGGTCCAGGCCTTGCGGACTCTGCGCCGTTGACCGCTATCGGGCGAGCTTTGCCGCAGCCGCGGTGACCACGGGGTCGAAGACGGCGTGGTCGCAGGTGCTGTCGTCATCTCCACCCGTGAGTTTCATGACGATCAGGGCATGGCCGGCGTCGACGTACGCAAGCCGTGTTGAGCCGGAGCGACCGTCGCTCGCGGCCCATGTCTGCACGATCTGTACGCCTCGCACGCCGCCGCTGAGGCTGCAGCTACGCAGATGCGACTCGACTGTGATGCCGTCAGCAGCCACCAGGACGTCCGAACACTCGTGAGTCTGCCGCACGAGACGCGCGACGAGGTGACTAGCGTCGAGCTGACGGTCGGCGACGATCTCCTGCTTCAGCGTCATGTCACCACCGAATGACTGCCATGTCCCCTCGACGGCGACATCGGCATCGGCCCAGCGCGAGGCCTCTTCCAGCACCTGGCCTGTGGCCTCGCCGCACTCGGACTCCAGGCCCCCTGAGTCATAGATCGAGCTGTCGCTACGGGCAGGTGCCTCCGTCGTACGCCATTCGCCGGGAAGGTCGCTCTCCACGAGCATCGCGCTCCTTGCGCCAGCCACGGTGAAAGTTGCGCCGTCTTCGCCTGTTGCCAGTGGAGACGCGCAGGCAGACGTCGCGGCCGCGACGAGGGCGGCGCTGCTGAGACCACGTCGGAGATACATCGGCTGGCTCCATGGATCGCTGGGCGTTCCGCCGGTGCGGCGGATTCCTCAGCCAGGTGTCCCACTCACGTCGCCCACGGGCCGCCGGGCAGGTATGCGCACCTCATCGCCGAGAGCTGCCACGACCGCAGTGGCCGCGAGCACCGCAGGAGGACGTCATGACGATCCCGACCCAGATGAGCCTGCATGGGTTCATCGCCACCGTTCCGAATCTGACCTTCGGCGATACCGGCATCGCCCGGTTCTTCGCCCGCGTCGGCGTCGAGCACTACCGCAAGGAGGCCGACGGGAACTTCACCAAGCTCGATCCGACCTTCCACAACATGGCGATGTTCGGGACGAAGGCCGAGAAGGCATACAACCAGTTCCAGGTCGGTGACCAGATCATCGCCTCGGGGTACGTCAACGAGTACCAGGTCGAACGCAACGGCGCCGTCGAGCAGCGCGAGGAGTTCATCGCCCGTCAGATCGGACACGATGCGCACCGCACCCGCTACACCGTCGCCCGCGGACCATCACCCACACCACCAACGCCTCCGCCAGCCACCCAGATGCCAGCCCCGAGTCTGCACGCGATCTGAGCGGCGCCATGTCTGATACCCCCGACGCCCCCGTTGAGCCCGACCCCGAGCCCTGGCACCCGCCTGAGGACGACGCCGACGAACTCCCCACCGACCGCACTAATCTCGAGATCCCTGAACCCGCACGTCCGATCGACTGGAACAGCCTCACCGCCGAGGAGGCGGAGGCGGAGTGGCGCGATCTCGACGAGTGGGTCGACTGGCTGCGTCGCACCTACGGGCTGCCGGCGACGATCGTCCCTCCCCTGTGGCACCGCCACGACGAGCTTGTGTGGGAGCTCTCCGCGCTCCAGACCCACTGGCGTGAGTGCTACGACCCGAACTCCTCAGGCTCCGCGCCGCTGCAGTGGCATCACGACTTCACCGAGGCCCGCGCGCGGCTGCGTGAGTGGGTCTCCACCTGCGGCACGCGCATCGACCGCGACCGTCCAACGCGCCAGACGCCCTGGCCAGGTGAGGCGGACGCAGGCACCACCGCCGAGAACCCGATCCCGAACCGCCGCGCTGACTTCGAACAGTTTCTGGCCGAAGACGCGGCCGCTCGCAAGAGCACGAACTGAAACGTACGCCGCTCCATTACGGCCCACGCCCGGACCGGCTTCTCCACAGGCCACCAGGTTGTGCGCCGTCAAGAGCGCACCGTCGCTCAGCCTGCACCTTTCTCAGCACCCACTCCGCGAACGGAGACCGTCATGCTGCTCGCACACGCCGTCACCCTTGCCGAAGCACGCTCCTACCTCGCCGCGCTCGCCGACAACGCCCGCACCGTCGAGGGCTCCATCGCCTACGAACGCGTACTTCTCCAACTCGACCTGGTCCACGGCGACCAGTCCCCGGCACACGAAGAGATTCTCCCCGGCCTGCTGCCCGCCAATCAGCTTTACGTCCTCGCGGTCAAGACCATCGAAGACCTCGTACGCCACGGAGTCGACGCCCTCCAGATCGAACTCGTCCTCGCAGCTCTCCTCGAGGCCCGCGAGACAGACACCACGGTGAACGGCAGCACCGGGCGGTCGTGATGTACGGCGAGAACGGCGGTGAACTCCGCAACGCACTCGTCACCTTGCTCGGCCAGTACCGAGTCAACTACCGCCTGCTCCTCGAGATCAGCCGAACGCACCCGCCACATGGCGCCACGTCCCGACAGATCGAGTTCACCAAGCAGATCCTCCGTTACCGGCGGACCATACTGACGTGGTGTCAACAAGCACTCGAGCAGGCCAACCCGAACCCGAAAGCCGAGCGCAGCCCGGAACTCTATGAGCCACCGGACTGGCTGTGCAGAGCACTGACCCGATTGCGGCACCGCAATCCTGGACCGCTGCCATCCTTGAGCGAGCTCGCCTCTCCTCAAGAAATCGGCATTCTCGAAAACTGGCGCCGAGCGGCCAAGGCAGCAGCCCTTGCCGAGCACGACCTCGCCGGCGGCCTCGGCGGCGGAATCCTCCCCCACCGCGAGTGGGTCACCCTCGTCGGCGACATCGCCGACATCACCAAAGCCCTGCGCGTCCTCGACCACCGCTACCGCAACCTCCCGGGATGGGAGCGCCTCAAGGGCGTACGCGGCCTCGACCAGCACATCGACGACTGCGCAACCCACAGCCAGGCGCGCTACGGCATCCCCGACTACAACATCGACTGGCGCGGGTGGCACCCACCGCAGCCGGAGATCTCCCCGGACGCAGGCACGATCACCCATGTCCTCGCCGCCGAGCACCGCCTCCTCAGCTCCCTCAAGACCGTCCCCTCGATGGCCAACCTTCGGCACCTGCTCGATTCCCAGCGCGAACTCTCCAACCTCGCCGCCCTCCGCGCCCGAGACATCGCACCCGAACAGGCGGCACAGTTCCGCAGACGCGAGCAGAACCTTGCCAAGGTGTCGAAAGCTGCCCGAACCGCCGGCGGCCTGGCCGGCACCGGCGCCAGCGCCACTCAGCACAGCGCCGACGCCACACGTCTACTCATCACCATCCCCGCCGGCGCGATGATCGATGTCGATGCGTTCCGCAACCTCGACAAGCTCTTCCGCCACGTCGACAACGCCCTGCACCGGGCCATCGAGCACGGCTTCAACACCCGCATCTACCTCGTCCGCAACACCCTCCCCCGCATCGACCCCGCAGACGGCCTCCAGCCCCACCAGGCACGCCAGATCTTCGAGCCACTCCAGCGCGAAGGACGTACGCCCCTCATAGCCGTCGCACGTCGCTCCCTGCGCGCCGACCCAGTAAGGATGGCGCCGCCAGGGTATGCCGCGATCTCCCGTGCTGACCTCCGCAGCGCAGTCAACCATCGACGCAGGACCGGCGGGGCAACCTTTTAGCATCCGCCCGATTGCTCCAGCTCGAGGGTCGATGGTCCCTCGTAGTTCCCACTTTCACCAACCGTCAATTGCTGGTCTGGTGCGCCGTGGCGGTCTCCTGCGCGGCGTCGTGCAGCCACCTGACGCGGTCAATGACCCAAACTTGACCATCGCGATAGCGATCGATTCCATCGAGATCCTCAGCCGAATCCCTGCTCACGCCGGCCTCAGTGCAGGAGTTCGCCGAGCAACGTCGCGAACGCCGATCACGCCAGCCCAAGCTCCTCCGGCCCATACGCGGCGAAATGACGCGAGTGGTCGGCGAGAACACCTAAGCCGGACCGATGTCTCTTGGGGCTCGTAGGCATCGCGGACGTATGGAAGTCTGGACCCCGTGGAGGTGAACGAGTCGCCGACGGTATGGGACCGGTTGCGTGAGTACGCCGCAACGCAGTCAGGACCCTTCACGTCTCAGGAGGCGCTCTCGTGGTTTCGACGACATGCACCGTCGCAAGCCAAAGACCGAACCGTGCGTACACACCTCCGTGGAGCCTGCTGGAACACAGACGACCGTTCCTGGTTCGCTAAGAAGGAGCCATTCCTCACCCGTATCGATCGCGGACTCTTTCGGCTAGCCACGCTTGACGAAATCGAGAGCTGGCGCGCCGGGGGCGCCGCGGACACGGCGAGCAGGCAGCAACTGAGGATCGACGACGCTGCCAGTTCGGTCGAATCCGGTGCCTCTACATTGGGCCCCGCTTCGTCCGAAGCGGAACTCATGGAGACGACGCAGGCGGAAGGTGAATGGTACGCCGAAGCCAACGTCCAGGCCGTGTTGGTGACCGCGCTCGCGATCGACGGCTGGCGCATCCTCTCCGTTGCCAACCCGGCCACCAAGGAGCACGGCATCGACGTGATTGCTGCCCGGGACGGACAGACGGTCGGCATCGAGGTCAAGGGATTCCCGAGCCGCGCGTACGCGGATCCAGCGCGCGCACTCGAGCCGAAACGAACGCACCCCAGTACTCAAGCTGGGCATTGGTATTCGCAAGCCGTCCTTGCGGCAATGCGACTTCGCGGGAAGGAGCCCAGTTGGCGCAGCGTGATAGCCCTTCCCGACTTTCCACGCTACCGGGACTTGCACTCAGAGACTGTTGGCTCACTGGCGGCGGCAGGCATAGAGGTGTGGTGGGTTGACCAGGCAGGCGCGCTTCAACGCCCTTGAGTCCGCCTCGCGGCGAAACGACGCGGCGAGGTTGACCGCGGAGGTCGCCTTCATGGATCTCGCGCTGCCGGGATGGGAAGCGGCGGCTGTCGGCGCCGCGCCTGAACGAGACTATCGGTACGCACGCCTAGAGTTCGTCAGGTGATTACACAATGAGCAAGGACGCCGCAATGCGGGCGATGCGCGAGGCCCGGTATCGCGAAAGGCAAGATGCGTCGACCGACGACTCGACGCCAACCAGATCGGCGGTTCGACCTGCGAAGGCCCAGGCCGCCAGGACGGCTTCTCCGCCGTCGCCCGCCGAGGCGCTGTGTGGCCACCGTTCGATGAATGGACGCACCTGCACACGCGAGCAGGGCCACGCGGCAAAGAGCCACCGCTACTCCTAGCTGTATCCGGGAGTCAGTCGGGGTCAGGTGGTGCCAGACCCCGCGCCGCCCCGTGTCAGCGACTGCTGGATCTGCCATGCAGCGAAGGCGGTCAGCAGGCCCCCGGCAATGCCGACCCACCCGGCGGAACGTACCTCGCCTTCCTCGCCGATCGCCACCCAGGCCGCTATGACGACCCCGACGTAGTGGACTGCGGT
>NZ_JBEPDH010000024.1:0-105118 GCF_040300245.1 Nocardioides sp. NPDC000445
AGGGCGTCGATGCCGTCGGCTAGATCCTCGCGGGCATTCCTAACTGAGGCACCGACCACCTTTCGCGGGCATCTTGACATGAGGCACTACGGGACGGGCTTCGCCCGCCGGCTTCGCCGGTCGCCTGCGGCGATCCTTGACCCGGTGCGCGATCGAGAAGATTTGGCCTGTATCGGGTCGGCGGCGAGGGTATGGCGCAGCGGATTCAGTTGGGCACGGGCTTGGGGGCCGTGGACTGGTCGTGTGCGGGCGGGTCGTGCTTCGTGGGTGCCTTTGGCAGTGGGCGCGAACTTGTGAATCGTTCACAAGAGGGCCGTTGTTTGACCGGGTTGGGTTTGGTGCCGGTCGGGTCGCGAGGTTCCCACTGATCGGGAGAGTTCTCCACGGGCGTGGAGGTTCCCCACTCTCCGGAGGGTGGGGAACCTTGCGGCGGTGGGGATGTGTCCCCGCGAGTGCGGAGGCGGCGAGCGTGGGGTCCAGGAAGCTGACCGGAACGCTCATGCGGGCACTGGGTCGGGCGCTTCAGCGAGAGCTGACGACGGGTTGATGTTGGAGTCGTCGGGCCGAGGGGCAGGCCCGGTGGTGTGGTTCCTCGCCCAGCCGGTTAGGGGCGACGGGTGAACCTGATGGTGCCGTCGGGTAGACGCTCATGAACGTAGGCCGCGTTGTGCGCCAGGCGATGATGATGCGGACACAACAACGCCCCATCTTTCAGATCGGTCTTGCCGCCGGCGGCCCAGGGTTCGAGGTGGTGGGCGTCGCACCATTCCGGTGGCATGTCGCAGCCTTCGGCTTGGCAGCACTTGTGCTGGATCCGCATCGCCTTGCGTTGGATCGGTTGGAAGAACCTGCTGCCACGGCCGGCGTCGAGGACCTCGCTGTCGCCGCCGAGGACCCAGGGGATGATGGTGGCGTTGCACGCCATCCGACGTGCCTCGGCCGCGGAGATCGTGGCCCCGTTGGTCTCGTCATAACCCAACGTAGCGATGCCGAGGTCCTTGCGGAGCTCCTCAAGGCTGATCACCACGTTGACCACGGTGGCGTCGCCACCGTGACGGGGCAGGGCGGCCGGGTCGATGGTCTCCAACAGCCGCGAGAACCCCTGACCCATCAGCCGTTCCCACGGCGGCAACGGAGCACCCTTGCCGACCAACTGTTGCTTACGGGGCTGGGCCCAGGCCTCGACCAGCCGCTTGAACCGCATCCCCATCGAGACCGGCAGGACGCCGTCGAAGCCGATGGTGCCGTCGTGGTTGTCCCAGACCCGTAGGGCGGTCTTCTGCTGGGCACGTTCCTCTTCGGCGAGGAGTGCTTTGGCTTCGGCGTCGTCGAACCGGGCGGGGTCGATCTCGCGCAGGATCCGTCTCCCGATGATGCGGAGTTCGTTGGCGGTCAACCGGGTGGCGTAGTCAACGAGCAGTTTCTCGGCGAGGACCAGGTCTTCGCTGCTGGCGATGGGGTTGGTCTCGATCTTGTCGAGCGCCTGGGTGATCACCCGTGCCTTGTCCTGGGACACCACACCTTCGGCGAGGCCGGTGGCCACGAGGTCGTACTTCGCGACACTGGTCGCGAGTTTCACCTGGGAGCGAGCCACGCCCTTGTCGACCAAGAGGTCGGTCCGCATCCAGGCGGAGGCGTCCTTGGCGCCGGTCTCCTCGGCGATATCGCCAGCCGTGGCGAGGACTCGCAGTTTCAGTGCGGCTTGTTGGGCCTGGAGCTTCTCCAGTCGCTCGAGCAGGTCTTTCTTCTGGCCTGTGCGCCAGTAGGCGGGGTCGCTGGAAAGGAGCTCTTGGAGGGCGGTCTCGATGGCGGCCAAGGCAGCGTCGATCGCGTCGCCGGGGTTGGTGCCCCAGGGGTCGATCGAGCGGCCGAGACTCATCGCTGCCCTCTCCTCGGAGGTGTGCCGTGATGGGTCTGATTCTACGCTCACCGCCTCTGTCTGGCCACCTATTTTCCCTGATCAAACACTGTTTTCGCGGTGAGCGAACGACTTCGTTTCTGTGGATGGTAAGTGGCCCGAAGGGCCACCCTTCCACCCCATCAATCTCACCTGTCCGAGGCAAGATTCCGCTGCGCCACACCCGGGCCGCCGCCCCGATAGCCAGCCAAGTTTTTCTCGACGGGCGCCGGTGTCAAGGACCGCGAAGCGGCCGGCGAAGCCGGCGGCCGCAGGCCGTCCTTGACTCCGGGGTTCGGCGAGAAGACCCTCAAAGCAAGGGTCGGCGGCCCACCCCAACCAAGAAGAACGATCCCGCAGAGAAGACAAACGCGCCCCCGCGAAAAAAGTCAGTTCTTCCGAAGAAGCGCAGCAAGAAGCCCGATAGAGCCGCCGACGATCCAGGGAAGCGGAAGAAGCCAGCGAAGGTCCTCGACGCTGTGGATGACGACGGTCCCGCTGACGATCAGAGCCCAGACGACGACGAAGACGAGAAAGGCGAGACCCATGACCAGATGGCCGATGTTGACCGGGTGCCGGCCGGTGGGCTTCGGCGGCTGCGCCTGGTCCTCGAAACGCGGCGGCGGGGCGTAGTCGTAGCTCACGGGTTGCTCCTCTCGGCCGTTCCGACGAAGGCGGCGGCTCGGGGGTCGCTCTCCTCGAAGACCTTGATCGCGCCGACGTCAGCTGTGGTGGTCAGATGGAGGTCGGCGTCGTCGGCGAGACCGGGTTCGCTGCCTTCCTTCCCGGCGACATGGGTGCGGGCCAGGTTGAACCCGCCGACGTCGCTGCGGGTCTCGTCGAAGATCTGCGCCTCCCCGAGGGTGCCGACGGAGGCGTCGACGGCGACGGTGGCGTCGTCGGGGACGATCACGGTGATCTCGCCGAAGGAGCTGTCGATGTCGAGCTCGCGGCCGTCGAGCGTCTTCGCATCGATGGCGCTCATGTCCAGCGTGATCTCCCCGGCGTCGACCTGGTACGACGACTCCAGCATCGCGACGCTCCGCGGATGGGACTCGATGCTGCTGCCGGTGTCGATGTTGGAGGGGTCGATCATGGTGAGCGGCAGCGCGGCGAGCGCCAGCAGCCCGAGGAAGATCAGCCCGCCGGCCCGGCCCCAGAAGGCGCCGAGCACGAGGAAGCCACCGAAGACGGCCAGGAGCGCGGCCGGGTAGGCGCTGGTCGGGACCGGCGCCCAGTCGGCGACGTCGACGAGCCCGAGGACACCGACCACCAGTGCGGCGACCGCGATGGCGCGGCCGAGCAGCAACGGCGGGCGCCGCCGACCGGCCACGGTGACGGGCGCGCTGGGATCGTAGGACCCGGGCGGCCACGGCGCCGGAAGAGTACGCGTCGGGGCTGCGGGAACGTGCATGCTCGTGGTGGACGGAGACGAGGCGGGGGACGGGGGAGGTCCGCCGCGCTTGCGGCCCCACTTGCCGCGGTTGGCGTACCAGAGCGCGACCACCCCGAGCACCGCGAGCCAGAACCACGGCACGCTGGTGTCGCCGAACGCGTCGCCGAGCAGCGAGATCGCCGCGATCCCGCCGGCGATCCAGAGCAGGAGGTTGCGGGCAGGTGGTCCGACGGGGATCATCCCGTCCTCGGCACCCTCCTCGGGCACCAGCACCCAGGCCGCGACGTACACGATCCCGCCGGCGCCCCCGAAGAACACCGCCACGACCAGCAGCACCCGCACCAGCAGCGGGTCGACGTCGAAGTGGCGTGCGATCCCACCCGCGACGCCGGCGATGTGCCGTCCCTCCGGGGAGGCATGGGTCGTACGCCGCAGGCCACTGAGGTTGCGCAGCTGCTCGACACTGGGCCGGGCGCGCGCCTCGGAGACAGGCGGTGGCGGCTCCGGGTTGGGAGGCGGCGGCGCCTCGGGCGGGATCGTCACACCCCTACTCTGACTCCTCGGCACCCCGCAGACCATCAGGGACGGCCCTGAGTTCTCGACGAGCAAGGATCAGGGTGAATCCTCATGGCACACACCCCTGGTTGGTGTGACGATGGATGTCATCATGACGACAACCCACGCCACCGCGGAGCTACCGGAACCGCCCCCGGAGCGCACAGGCCCTACGGCTTCGGGCTCCGCTCCAGCGGTACGCCGCGCCTACCGCGACACCGACGCGTCGGTGATCGGCGGCGTGGCCGCGGGTCTGGCCGAACACCTCGGCCTCCCGGTGCTCGCCGTGCGTGCGTTCTTCGTGGTGACCGCCGTGTTCAGCGGCTTCGGCGTGCTGCTCTACGCCGCCCTGTGGATCTTCATCCCGGCCGCGCCTCTCCTCGAGCAGTCCACACCGGGCGGTGAGAGCGCGACCCGCGGCGGCCGCCGCCCCGCCGCGCGTTCGGGCGGTGTCGACAAGGGCCCGGCGATCGCGCTGCTCGCTCTCGGGTTCGGCGCCGTGGTGCTCTTCGACACCGTGCTCGGTGCCGGTGCGCTGATCTGGCCGGCGATGCTCGGCGTCGCCGGTGTCGCGCTGCTGTGGCGCCAGGCCGACGCCGCCCAGCGGGAGCGCTGGATCGACGGCACCGGACGCCTCGACCTGGTGCGGATGGTGTTCGGGAAGGGCGGTTGGCGGGCGTACGTCCGGGTCGGCGTCGGCGTCGGCCTGATGCTCTTCGCGGTGATCCTCGCCGGCGGCCAGCTCGACTTCGGCAACGCCACCGCACTGATCATCGCCGGGCTGATCGTGCTCGGCGCGGGCTTCCTCGTCGTCGGGCCGTGGATGCACCAGCTCGCCAGCGACCTGGGCAGCGAGCGCGAGGAGCGGATCCGGAGCCAGGAGCGTGCCGACATGGCCGCTCACCTGCACGACTCCGTCCTTCAGACCCTCGCCCTGATCCAGCGCAACTCCGGCGATCCCGCGATGGTGCAGAAGCTGGCCCGCGCCCAGGAGCGCGACCTGCGGGAGTGGCTCTTCTCGACCCCGGCCGAGGCCGACGAGACGTTCGCGGCCGCCCTGAAGGCGGCCGCAGCAGAGGTGGAGGACGCCCACGGCGTGACCGTCGACGTGGTGGTCGTCGGCGACGGCCCCTTCGACGAGACGGTGCGCCCCATCGTCGCTGCCACCCGTGAGGCGGTCACCAACGCCGCCAAGCACGCCGGCACCGGCCGGGTCGACGTCTACGCCGAGGCGACCGAGGAGGCCTTCGAGGTCTTCGTCCGCGACCGTGGAGCGGGCTTCGTCGTCGACGAGGTCTCCGCCGACCGGCACGGCGTACGCGACAGCATCATCGACCGGATGTCGCGCCACGGCGGCAGCGCTGTGGTGAGATCGTCTCCGGGAGAGGGCACCGAGGTGCGGCTGAAGCAGCCGCGGATGGAGAGCAACCATGAGTGAGGTCAAGGTCGTCATCGTCGACGACCATGCGATGTTCCGCACCGGCGTACGCGCCGAGCTGAGCCGGTCGCCGGTGATCCGGATCGTCGGGGAGGCGGAGGATGTCGACTCCGCGGTCAAGGCGATCGCCGAGGGCAAGCCCGACGTGGTGCTGCTCGACGTACATCTTCCCGGCGGGGGCGGTGTCGAGGTGATGCGCAAGGCGCCAGCCGTCGACGGCTCGCCGCGCTACCTCGCGCTGTCCGTCTCCGACGCGGCCGAGGACGTCATCGGCACCATCCGCGGCGGCGCACGTGGCTACGTCACCAAGACCATCACCGGCGCCGAGCTGGTCGCCGCGATCCAGCGGGTCTCCGGCGGAGACGCGGTCTTCTCACCGCGTCTGGCCGGCTTCGTGCTCGACGCCTTCGCCGGCACCATCGCCATCGCCGACATCGACGAGGACCTCGACCGTCTGACCGAACGAGAGCGCGAGGTGATGCGCCTCATCGCCCGTGGCTACTCCTACAAGGAGGTCGCCGGCGAGCTGTTCATCTCGATCAAGACGGTCGAGACCCACATGTCCAACGTTCTGCGCAAGCTGCAGCTGTCGAGCCGTCACGAGCTCACTCGCTGGGCCAACGACCGCCGCCTGCTCTAGTCCTAGGCCGGCTCCGGTGGGCGAGCCTCCATCAGGTGGGCGAGCTCATCGGTCTCCGCGTCGGTGAGCGTCGTGAAGCCCTCGCCGCGCAGGATCTGCAGCGTCCCGTCGGAGATGTCCAGGAACAGCCCCACGAGACGTACGTCCCGGCCTGCCAGGAGCTCCCCGAGGCGGTCGATCATCACCGCGACGTTGACCTGGGAGACCTGGTCGACCTCGCTCCGGCCGGCCGCGGCGGCTGCGGCGCCGACCGGATGCCCGGCCTGCCACTCGTGGATGGCCGGAGCGGCATGGCGCAGCCAGTCGCCGACCGGCCCGGCGGGCACGTCCCCGGCACGGGTGCTCTCCAGCGCGGAGGTGATCGCCCCGCAGCGGGAGTGGCCGCAGACGACGACGGTGTTGATGCCGAGGTCGTCCACGCCGAAGAGCATCGGCGCCGCGACCGAGCTGTCCGGGCTACCTGGCTCGGGCACCAGGTTGCCCATGGTGCGCACGGTCAGCAGGTCGCCCGGGCCGCTCGACGTGATCAGGTTCGGCACCACCCGGGAGTCGACGCAGGTCAGGAAGACCGCGTGCGGCTCCTGGCCGTCGGCCAGCCCCTCGTAGACCGGGCGCAGCGGTGCCGCGTGGCGGCGGTGGTACTCCCGCACGCCGAGGGCGAGGGGGTGGTGACGATCGGTGCGGTCGGCACGTACGTCCTGCCAGGCGCTCCACGGCAGCAGGCCGCGGGGGCTGATCGGCGGCGCCTTCAGCGCGCGCTCCCGGCGGGGTGCCTCCTCGCCGTGCGGTCCGGAGTGCTCCACGAGCACGGTGCCACCGGCTTCCTCGTAGCGGGCGCGCCAGTGGTCGAGCTGGTCACGGCCGGCCGGGTCGAGGTAGTCGACCAGGAGGTCGAGCTCGACGACCTGGCCCTCCGGGATCTCATCGAGCCTGCTCACCAGTGTCGGCGTCGCCAGGAACGAGAGGCTGCCGTGCACCTCGACCAGCCACTTCTCGCGGCCGTCGGCGGCCTGGCCGGCCATCCGTACGTCGATCCGCACGTGGACCAGGCGCCACAGCACCAGGACCAGCGCGGCCACGAGGCCGATCATGACACCTTCGATGAGGTTGAGCGCGAGCACTCCCGCGATGGTGAGGCCATAGATCCACAGCTCGCCACGGGCGTGCGCCTGGGAGATGTCGGCGGGCCGGACCAGGCCGGTGCCCATCATGATCAGCAGCCCGGCCAGAGCGGCGAGCGGGATCTGCTCGACGAGCCCGACCAGGACGAGGGCGAAGAGGAGCACCCAGACGCCGTGCAGGATCGCGGACACCCGGGTGCGGGCTCCGGCGGCGACGTTGGTCGAGCTTCGCACGATGACGCCGGTGACCGGGAGGCCGCCCAGGGCGCCGGATGCGGAGTTGGCCAGACCCTGGCCGACGAGCTCGCGGTTGAGGTTGCTACGCGGGCCGCCGTGCAGCTTGTCGACGGCGACCGCCGAGAGCAGGCTCTCGACGCTCGCGACCAGCGCGACGGTGAGCACCGCGCCGGCCACGGCGAGCGGAGTGCCCTCCGGCAGTGCGACCGAGCCGATCTCGTCGAGCAGGTCACCGCCGAGCTCGACCCGCTCGGCACCCGGCAGCCACGCAGCCGCGAGAAGGGTGAGCGCGACGACGGCCACCAGCTGGCCGGGCACCGCGCGGATCCGCTGCGGGAGCCGAGGCCAGGCGAGCAGGATGGCGATCACCCCGAGCCCGGCCAGGACGGCGTGGATGTTGGGTTCCTGAGCGTTGCCGATGATGTGCTGGACGTTCTCGAACGCGCTGGACTGCGACCGGCCGCCGAGGGCGACGTTGAGCTGACCGAGGACGATCGAGATCCCGATCGCGGCCAGCATCGCGCTGACCACGGTCGGAGAGATGGCCAGCGCGTAGCGTCCCAGCCGGGTGGCACCGAGCAGGACCTGGAGAACCCCGGCCATCACGGTGATGGCACAGGTCGCCTCCCATCCGAACTCGGCGACCGTCTCGGCCACGACGACGGTCATGCCGGCAGCAGGGCCGCTGACCTGCAGCGGGGAGCCGCCGAACAGGCCGGCGACGATGCCGCCTGCCGCGGCGGCGATCAGGCCCGCGGCGACAGGAGCACCGGAGGCGACGGCGATGCCGAGCGAGAGCGGGACGGCGACGAGGAAGACGACCAGCGAGGCCGGTACGTCGAAGCGGATGGACTGGCGGAGCTGGTCGAGCGGTCTGGACCCGCCGGTGGGCAGGGTCGGGCGAGGTGATGACACGTCAGAATCCTCCTTGCGGAGCCGAGAGCGATGGTGGCGGTCACGGTGAGAGTAGGCAGACACCGCCGAATTCCCCAAGGCGAATGTGACCAAAATCGTGTGATCGTTCGAAAACGTGCCGAAGCGGTACCGCGTGGTGGGCTCCGGAGCGGTGGCTCTAGTCTTTGCGCATGGAGATCGTGCGGCACATCCTGCTCGTCATTCACCTGCTCGGCTTCGCGGCCCTCTTCGGCGGCCTGCTGGTGCAGATCAAGACCCCTGACAAGGTCGCCAACGGCCTCATGCGCGACGGCTCCGGCACCGCGTTCCTCGCCGGGCTGCTGCTCGTCGGAGTCCTCGAGATGGGCGACGGTCCGGTCGACCACGCCAAGGTCGGCGTGAAGCTCGTGATCGGCCTGGTCATCCTCGGCCTGGTGATGTCGCAGCTGCGCAAGCCGAAGATCTCCGACGGGCTCTACTGGACGATCTTCGGGCTGACGATCATCAACGTCTGCGTCGCGGTCTTCTGGTCGTCCGCGCACGTCGCTGCCTGACGATTCCCACAGGGCCCGCCGACCCGCCCGTTGTCGGTGCCAGCCCCTAGGCTGGAGGCAGCATGAGTACGCCTGACCAGACCCCTGTCGCAACCATCCCCGGCCTCGAGGCCTTCGCCTCGGCGCAGCCGGCCGACGAGCCGCGTACGAAACGACGTGGCCCGAGCACGGAAGAGCTCCTCGACGGGCTCAACGAGCCCCAGAAGGCCGCCGTGCAGCACGAGGGTGCGCCCCTCCTGGTCGTGGCGGGAGCGGGGTCGGGCAAGACCCGGGTGCTGACCCGGCGGATCGCGTGGCTGATCTCGCAGCGCGGCGCGCACCCCGGCAGCATCCTGGCGATCACCTTCACCAACAAGGCCGCGGCCGAGATGAAGGAGCGCGTCGAGGCCCTGGTCGGCAAGCGCGCCCGGATCATGTGGGTCTCCACGTTCCACAGCGCCTGCGTGCGGATCCTCCGCAAGGAGATCGACAAGGTCGGACTGAAGTCCAACTTCTCCATCTACGACGCCCAGGACCAGAAGCGGCTGATGCAGCTGGTGCTCAGCGACCTCGACCTCGACCCGCGTCACTACCAGCCCGGCCAGGTGCTCAACTGGGTCAGCGACCAGAAGAACGAGCTGCGCGACGTCGAGGCGGCCGAGAAGGACGCGCGCAACCACCTCGAGCAGACCTATGTGGCGGCCTACAAGGAGTACCAGAAGCGTCTGCGCCAGGCGAACGCCCTCGACTTCGACGACCTGATCATGTCGACGGTCGAGCTCTTCCGGACCTACCCGGAGGTGCGCGAGGTCTACCGGCGCCGCTTCCGGCATGTGCTGGTCGACGAGTACCAGGACACCAACCACGCTCAGTACGCCCTGGTCCACGAGCTCTGCGCCGACCGGATGGACGACACCGCGCTGACCGACACCTACGCCGAGGAGACTCCGCGGGCCGAGCCGGCCGAGCTGATGGTGGTCGGCGACGCCGACCAGTCGATCTACGCCTTCCGCGGCGCCAACATCCGCAACATCCTCGACTTCGAGCAGGACTTCCCCAACGCGACCACCATCCTGCTGGAGCAGAACTACCGCTCCACGCAGACGATCCTCACCGCAGCCAACGCGGTCATCAAGCACAACAAGGGTCGCAAGGAGAAGGCGCTGTGGAGCGACGCCGGCAACGGTGATCGCATCGTCGGCTACGTCGCCGACGACGAGCGCGACGAGGCCCGGTTCGTCTCCGACGAGATCGACAAGCTGGTCGACGGTGGGCTCAAGGCCGCCGACGTCGCCGTTTTCTACCGCACCAACGCCCAGTCGCGTGTCTTCGAGGAGGTGTTCATCCGCACCGGCCAGCCCTACAAGGTCGTCGGTGGTGTGCGCTTCTACGAGCGCAAGGAAGTACGCGACGCCCTGGCCTACCTGCGCACCCTGGCCAACCCCGACGACCAGGTCTCGCTCCGAAGGATCCTCAACACCCCCAAGCGGGGCATCGGCGATCGCGCCGTGGCCTGCGTCAACGCGCTCGCCGAGCGCGACGGCCTGACCTTCTGGGACGCGCTGCAGAAGGCCGAGGACGCCCCCGGCCTGGCCACCCGCAGCCTGACCAACATCAAGGCCTTCGTCGCGATGGTCGAAGAGCTGCTGCAGATGGTCGCCGCCGGCGAGCGGGCCGATGTCATCCTGGAGACGGTGCTCGACCGATCGGGCTACCTCGCCTCGCTCGAGGAGTCCGATGACCCGCAGGACGAGACCCGCGTGGAGAACCTCGCCGAGCTCGTCGCCGTGGCCCGTGAGTTCTCCGACGATCCGGTCGCGGCCCCGAGCGCCGACCCGGCCGACGTCGACGCTGGCACGGTCGAACCCGGGCTCCGCGACTTCCTGGAGCGGGTCGCCCTGGTCGCCGACACCGACCAGATCCCCGACGACGAGGACGGCGTGGTCACCCTGATGACGCTCCACACCGCCAAGGGCCTGGAGTTCCCCGCGGTCTTCCTCACCGGCATGGAGGACGGCGTCTTTCCGCACTCCCGCGCCCTCGGTGACGGCACCGAGCTCGAGGAGGAGCGCCGCCTGGCCTACGTCGGCATCACCCGCGCCGAGAAGCGGCTCTTCATCTCCCGCGCCGTCGTCCGGTCCGCCTGGGGCGCGCCCTCGCACAACCCCGGCAGCCGCTTCCTCGACGAGCTCCCGGTCGACCTGGTCGACTGGCGGCGTACGGAGAAGGAGATGTCCTCGTGGGGCCGGCCGAACTTCGCCAACGACAGCTGGGGCGGTGGCCAGCGTCTCGGCCAACCCACCGCCGCCGGCCGCCGCAACTTCTCCTCGGCCGCGCTGCGCGCCGATGTCGCGGCCAAGTCGAAGCCGGCCCGTGAGGTGCCCTCGCTCGACCCGGGCGACCGGGTCACCCACGACTCCTTCGGCCTCGGCACCGTCGTCACCATCGAGGGCTCGGGCGACAAGCAGGTCGCGAGCATCGACTTCGGGGACACGGGGGTGAAGCGGCTGCTGCTGCGCTACGCGCCGGTCGAGAAGCTCTAGTCACGCCGAGTCGGCTCGTTCTGACGGGCCGACTCGGGGGTGACTGTAGATGACTACGCGCCGAGTCGGCGCAACCGCACGCCTCGCTCGCTTCGCTTCGCTCCAAGGCGTGCAGTTGCGCCGACTCGGCTACACACTGGGACGCGCTGTGCGCGTCAGGTCGCTCCAAGGCGTGCAGTTGCGCCGACTCGACTACACACAGGACGCGCTGCGCGCGTCAGCTCGGGTCGACCCCGTGCTCGTTGAGGGCGGCGTCGGGGTCGACGGCGTCACCACCACCGGGGCGGACCTCCACGTGGAGGTGGTTGCCGGTGGAGTTACCGGTCGAGCCGACGTAGCCGATGACCTCGCCGGGGGAGACCGTCTGGCCGACGGAGACGCCGTAGTCGCTCTGGTGGCAGTACCAGATCTCGGTGCCGTCCTCGAGGGTGATGATCGTCCGGTTTCCGTACGCCCCGCCCCAGGCGGTCTCGGTGACCGTGCCGCGGGCGATCGCGTGGATCGGCGTGCCATAGGGGGCCGCGAAGTCGAGACCCGTGTGGGTGCTGGACCAGTTGGAGCCCGAGGAGCCGAAGGTGCCGGTGATGCGGTAGACGCCCGCCGGGATCGGCAGCTCCCACATGTTGGACTTGAGGAACTTGTCCTGCTTGTCGGCCTGGACGTCGACGCCTTGGAGCGCCTTCTCGCGGTCGCTCGCCGCGGTGTCGGCCTCGGAGCGCTCGTCGTTACGGGTGACGGTCGCGGAGCGGTCACCGACGACGACCATGTCGCTGTCGCCACCGAGCGCGGTGGCGCCGACGAGGCGTACGTCATCGGCGGCGACCATCGTCGGACCACCGGTCAGCGCGATGCCGCCGATGGCGGCGGCGAGAGCCGCGGCGCCGGCGGTCAGCGGGACCGTCGGGCGGCCACCGGCCGCAGCAGCGGCGGCGCGCCGGGTGCGGGGACGGGTGGGGCCGCCGATGCCGACCATCGTGCCGGTGGTCTCGACCGCCGGGAGGTCGTGCAGCTCGGGCCGGTAGGTCGCGATCTCGCTGATGCTCGGCAGGTCGATGCTGCCCGTGTCGGCGCGGAAGTAGGTCTCGGCCTGCTGCGGGTCGCTGTGGTAGCCGTCGGCGTAGTCGTCCTGGTAGTACGCCTCGTGCGGCTGCGGCGCCTCGTAGTAGGGCGCGTCGACGGTGTAGGTCTCGGCCGGCAGGTCGATCGCCATCGAATCGAAGTCGATCTGCTGCGGCAGCGACACCGGCGGGGCCGGGAACGAGGTCGTGTCGATCTTGAACGACGTCGGCGGCGCGTCGAAAGCCTCCTGGAACCCGCGGGGCTCCTGGATCTCCGGCTCGTAGGCCGGAGCAGCCGGGGCCACCGGCGGGGCCGGGATCTGGCGGGCCTCGCGCACGGCGCGGATCTTGCCGGTCAGCGGCGCGAACGTGTTGGCCATCCGCAGCGGCTTCGGGGTGTGCGTCGGCTCGGGCGCCTGGAAGGTCGGCTCAGGAGCGACGGGAGCGACCGGGGCGACGGGCGCCACCGGCTCGGGAAGCACCGGCGCGGGAACAACCGGAGCTGCGGGAACCGCCGGAACGCCGCGCGGCGGCGTCTTGGTCGAGACCGACCTGCTCGACGTCGCCTTGGTCGGCGCGGGCTTGGTCGGCTGGGTCAGGAACATGGTGAGCTCGGAGGTCGTCATGCCTCCGACGCCGAGGTCTTCGAGCACCTCGGGGGTCACCTTGTCCGGGTCGATGCCCATCGAGGAGAGCAGGTCGGCCAGGACCGGGTCGATCTGGGCCGCCCGGCGCTGCACGGGCACGATCGGGGTCGCCGCAGGAGGCGGCGTCGGGAACGAGGCCGGGAAGGAAGGGCCGTCGCCCTCGACAAGAGCACGCAGCTCACCCGTCGAGATGCGGCCGTCGCGGGTCTCGTCAGCACGCGGGGATCCGACGACCGGCAGCTTGCCGGTCTGGTCGAGGACCACGCGGTTGGGCCGGGCCTTGGCGACCGGCTCTTCAGGAATCTCAGGGGCGGGGGATGGCTTCGCGGTCCCAACGGCGGGGGACGGCGCGGCGCGCCGCTTCCCGACGTAGGAGGTCGATCCGGTCGCTCGCGGGGCAGGCCTGGAGGCAGGGCTGTCGGTCGCCGGCGCTGCGCGCCGCTTCCCGACGTAGCTGCTGCTGCTCGTGGTTGCTCCGGGGGAAGGGGTGACCGAACGCGGACTGTCACTTGTGACGTCGGCTCGGTGGTTGCCCATCAGTTCATATCTCCGCTGTTCGGGGTCAGACGGCGAGCCATGACTGTAACGGACCGGAGGGCGCGGTCAAGAAATGTGGCACGCCCGTTTCGCTGATTTCACCTTCGGCGACGGCCGAATCAGTCGCTGATCTGCGTATTTCCGCCAGATTCGGAACTCGATTGCGGCATATTCATGTCACCCGAAACGCGTGTCTTCGGTCCATTTGAGCCTCGATACGGTGTCAAAACCGTCCGGTCCCCGGGTCTCGGACCGCGTCGTACGGGGTCAAACGGGGGTCACTACGTGCGGCTACGGTCTGTTACCCAAGGTTGCCGATTTGTTGGTATATGTCCGGTGTGTCCGGTCCCACGCCTCGCTAGTGGCATACGTCACGTCGTGTGCCCTGGGCTCGTAAGACCGGCTCGGCGGGGTCTATGGTGCTGGACGGACACATCTGAAGACGAGGGCGTCGACCGCTGATCCATGCGGTACGCCGCCCCGTACCGCAACACACAGACCAGGTGGATCAGTGGATCTCATGGAGTACCAGGCGAAGAAGCTCTTCGCCAAGCACGGCGTCGCCGTGACCGAAGGTGTCGTCGTCGAGACGGCTGAGGAAGCCAGGAAGGCCGCCGAGGAGATCGGCTTCTGCGTCGTCAAGGCGCAGGTCAAGGCCGGTGGCCGAGGCAAGGCCGGCGGCGTGAAGCTGGCCAAGACCGCGGACGAGGCGTTCGAGCACGCCTCGAACATCCTCGGTATGGAGATCAAGGGCCTGAGGGTCAACCGGGTGCTGATCACGCCGGCGACCCCGCCGGTGGAGGAGTACTACTTCTCCTTCCTGCTGGACCGGTCGAACCGGCAGTACCTCTGCATCGCGTCCGTCGAGGGTGGTGTGGAGATCGAGGAGGTCGCCAAGACCAACCCCGACGCCGTGAAGCAGATCGGCATCGACCCCGGCAAGGGTGTCGACGAGGCCAAGGCGCGCGAGATCGCGACCGAGTGCGGCTTCCCGGAGCCCGTCTTCGAGCAGGCCGTCGCGATGATCCAGAGCCTCTACACGGTGTTCACCGAGGAGGACGCGACGCTCGTCGAGGTCAACCCGCTGGCTCGCCTGGAGGGCGACAAGCTGGAGGCTCTCGACGGCAAGGTGTCGCTGGACGACAACGCCTCCGAGATCCGCCACGAGGACCACGAGCAGTTCGTCATCCGTGACGAGGAGGACCCGCTCGAGGCCAAGGCCAAGGACAAGGGCCTCAACTACGTCAAGCTCGACGGCCAGGTCGGCATCATCGGCAACGGCGCGGGTCTGGTCATGTCGACCCTCGACGTCGTCGCGTACGCCGGTGAGGCTCACGGCGGCGTCAAGCCCGCCAACTTCCTCGACATCGGTGGCGGCGCCAACGCGCAGGTCATGGCCGACGGTCTCGACGTCATCCTGAACGACGAGCAGGTCAAGTCCGTGTTCGTGAACGTCTTCGGTGGCATCACCGCGTGTGACGAGGTCGCCAAGGGCATCGTCGGCGCGCTGGACATCCTCGGCAACGAGGCCACCAAGCCGCTCGTCGTGCGTCTGGACGGCAACAACGTGGACCTGGGTCGCCAGATCCTCAGTGAGGCCAACCACCCGCTGGTCACCATCGTCGACACCATGGACGGCGGCGCCGACAAGGCCGCCGAGCTGGCCAACGCCTGAGGTCAGGAGAGAGAAACATGAGCATCTACCTCAACAAGGACAGCAAGGTCATCGTCCAGGGCATCACCGGCGGCATGGGTGCGAAGCACACCGCCCTGATGCTGGACTCGGGCGCTCAGATCGTCGGTGGCGTCAACGCTCGCAAGGCCGGCACCACGGTCACCCACAAGGACGCCCAGGGCGCCGACGTGGAGCTCCCGGTGTTCGGCACGGTCGCGGAGGCGATGAAGGAGACCGGCGCCAACGTGTCGGTGCTCTTCGTGCCGCCGGCGTTCACCAAGGACGCCGCGATCGAGGCCATCGACGCCGAGATGCCGCTGATCGTGGTCATCACCGAGGGCGTCCCGGTCCAGGACACCGCCGAGGTGTGGTCCTACCTGCAGGGCAAGGCCACCCGGATGATCGGCCCGAACTGCCCCGGCATCATCACGCCGGGCGAGTCGCTGGCCGGCATCACCCCGCACACCATCACCGGCAAGGGCCCTGTCGGTCTCGTCTCCAAGTCGGGCACGCTGACCTACCAGATGATGTACGAGCTGAAGGACTTCGGCTTCTCCACCGCCATCGGCATCGGCGGTGACCCGATCATCGGCACCACCCACATCGACGCCCTCGAGGCGTTCGAGAAGGACGACGAGACCAAGCTCATCGTCATGATCGGTGAGATCGGTGGCGACGCCGAGGAGCGGGCCGCGGCCTACATCAAGGAGAACATCTCCAAGCCTGTCGTCGGCTACGTCGCCGGCTTCACCGCGCCGGAGGGTAAGACCATGGGTCACGCCGGTGCGATCGTGTCCGGCTCCGCCGGCACCGCGCAGGCGAAGAAGGAGGCCCTCGAGGCCGCCGGCGTCAAGGTCGGCAAGACCCCGTCGGAGACCGCTGCTCTCGCTCGCGAGATCCTGCAGTCCCTCTGACGTACGTCAGTTCCTGACCGCCCCGCGACCGTCAAGGTCGCGGGGCGGTCGTGTTTTCGGGGATTGGTTCGATTGGGCGCGGGTGAGCGTCCGAACGGATTACTGTGACGGCTATGGCCAAGAGAATGAGGCGTTTGATCTCGGGTGCGGTCGTCATGGCTGTTTCGGCCTCGGTCGGCTCGTCGATCGCCGGGTTGGCCCCGGCCGTGGCGGCATCGACCCGGAGCGCGCACCAGAGCGTGGATCAGGCAAAGACGGAGCGGAAGACCCACACCGTCCAGCCGGGGGAGACCCTCTCCGGCATCGCCGGGAAGTACGGCGTCAAGGTCAGCGACCTCGTGACCTGGAACAAGATCGCCGACCCCGCCAAGATCCGAGCGGGGGCCAAGCTCGTGGTGAGCCCGCCCGCGAAGCCGGCCGGGAAGACGTACACCGTGGCGCCCGGTGACACCTTCTCCGGCATCGCCGCGAAGTTCGGCGTCGAGGTCGGCGAGCTGATGGCCTACAACGGCTACGAGGATCCCACCAAGCTGCTGGCGGGGAGCGAGATCAAGATCCCGACGGCGAAGCCGAAGCCGAAGAAGTACAAGGTCGTCGCAGGTGACACGTTCTTCAGCATCGGCAAGAAGTTCGGCGTCACTGCCGACGAGCTGATGGCGCACAACGGCTACCAGGACGCCACCAAGCTGCTCGCCGGCACGACGATCGAGATCCCGGTCAAGGCCGAGAAGCCCAAGCCCGAGCCGAAACCCCAGCCCGGCACCGGGGAGACGGTCTACACGACCGTCGCGGGAGACACCTACGCGAGCGTTGCCAAGAAGTTCCGCATCACCGAGGAGGAGCTGCGGATCTACAACGGCCACCGGGCACCGGACAAGCTGCCTCCCGGCTTCAAGCTCTACATCCCGCCGAGCTGATCATCGCCAAGACCCCGTCGTACGTTCGCCAGTTGGTCCCGTCGACGAGCTCATGGTGACGTACCCGAGCCGGCGTCCGAGCCGGTGGTCTGGCGGGTAGGCGGAGCGGCGCTGCACGAGTCGGCAGCGAAGATGCACATCTGCTCGACCAGCTGGACCGATGCCTCGGACACCATCGGAACATGCTGAGCGACCGCGTCCTTGTTCGACTCGCTGCTCTCACGGGTCGCGGCGACCGCGTTGCCCACCCGTACGAGCTGGAAGACGTCGGCCCCGATGCTGGCGTCGGCGAAGGTGTTGGTCCAGGTGACCGTCTCGCCGGCGCCCGGAGACTCGTCGGGGTAGGGCTTGTTCTCGGTCGCCATCTCCGTGTCCGGGAGGGGACCCTCGGTGGTGACGTCGGTGGGGCAACCCTCAAGCGCGTTCCGCACCTGGGCCATTGCCTGCTTGGCCTCGGTGTCGGTGTCGAAGAGCAGAAGCTCGCGCCGGTAGTGGTAGTCGGGCGCGGGATCCTCACCGGCCAGGCGATCGATCGACTGCGCGGGCCACGGGGTCTCGCCGCACAGCTCGACGCTGACTCCGTCCTGGCTCCTGGAGATCGTCGGCGACGATCCGTCGGGGTCGTTCACGATCCCGGCGAGAAGCTTGAAGTCATCGGGGATCTCGGTACGCCACCTGGTCTCGCCAGTCGCATCGGGGTCCTGCCCCCGGCTCGGTGTGGTCGTCGACGGCGACGGTCCGGTCGGCAAGGGTTCGGCGGAGTCGCGGTCCAGTGCGGCGACCGCGAACGGCGCCGCGATCGCTATCACCGCGACCACCGAGGTGACGGCCAGGAGCGCACGGCGACGACGTCGCATCCGGATGCCGAGCCGGCGTACCTCGGCAGGTGGCAGCGGACGCACGCCAGGCTCGTCGGGGGTGAAGGACTCCAGGTCCTCGATCGGGTCACGCATGGGTTGCTCCTCCCGGGATGTCGTCGGTGCTGGAATCGAGCAGGGCGGCCAGGGCGACTCGTCCCCGGGAGAGCCGGGCCTTGACGGTCCCTGCGGGCACGCCCGTCTCCTCGGCTATCTGCTGCACCGGCAGATCACAGATGTGGTGCAGCACCAGCGCGCGGCGCTGGGCATCAGGCAGCTCGTTGAGTGCTCTGATCAACGCCACCCGGTTCTCGTCAGGTGGCGGAGCCGAGACCGCCGGAGACAGCGCTCTGTCGGCCGGTCGCCGCCCCCGCTTGAACCGGCGCCAACGGCTTACGGCCAGCCGGTACGCGGTGGTGCGCACCCAGGCCTCGGGATGGCTGGCCAGCTCGAGCTGCCGCCGGTTCGACCAGGCCCGGATGAAGGCTTCCTGGACGCACTCCTCGGCTTCGTCCCGGTCCCCGATCATTGCGTAGATCTGACCGGTGAGCCTGGCGAAGCCGGCGACGTAGAAGTCGTCGAACTCCTGCTCGTCCATAACCGCCCCCGTCCTGGATGTCTTCTACATTCGCAGGGGATACGCCTTCGAGGCTGGGGAGGTTGCCTCCCTCGAGGGGAAATCTCAGACTGCGCGCAGGGCGCCCGAGCGGCGGCGCCGCATCGCGCCGAGGGCCTCGGCGGTGGCGTCGTCGGCCGGCATCAGCACCTGGATCTGCTGGTTGTCGGCGGCCGGGAGCTCGAGCTCCTCGACGTCGAACCGCAGCTCGCCGGCGTCGGGATGCAGCCAGCGCCACACGCCGCCGTGGGGCGGGTCGTGGCGGGTCAGCCGGTCGGTGAACTCCGGCCCCGCCTGCTCCGACATCGCCTCGACCATCATCCGCGCGGCGACCGGATTGGGGCCGCGGTAGAGGTTGGCGACCAGGTCGTCGGCCACCCGCGCCCAGTCGGGGAACGCCTCGCGGGCGCGCGGGTGGAGGAAGGCGTACGCCGTCAGGTTGGGCTCCGCGTGATCGAGCATCCCGAGGGGCCGGGCGAGCAGGTCGAACGTGGAGGTGTGGGCGAGCAGATCGCCGAGCCGGTTGGTGAGCACGGCGACGCCCGGCTCGAACTGCTCCACCAGGGCGCGTGCGCCGGGGCGTACGTCACGGCCGGAGGAGAACGGTCCGACGCACTGGCCGCTGGAGGCCATCGCGAGGGTGCGCAGGTGCTCGTGGGCGGCGGCGTCGAAGCGGAGCGCGTCACCGATCGCCCGCAGGACCTGCGGGGAGGGGTGACGGTCGCGGCCCTGCTCGATCCGGACCAGGTACTCGACGCTGATCCCGGCCAGCGTGGCCAGCTCGGAGCGCCGCAGACCGGGGGCCCGGCGACGTACGCCTTCCGGGAGGCCGACGCTCTCCGGGGTGGTCTGGTCGCGGCGGTCCCGGATGAACGAGCCGAGGGCTCCCGCGTTGGCTGGCATGCCGTCAAGCCTACGGGCCGGACGGGCGGTCAGGGTGGCCCTGCTGGGGCCAGCCTCGGCTCGGTCTCCCGACGCTCGCCGATCGGCGTGAACCTGGACGGCATGACCCAACCACTACGTATTGCAGTCATCACCGCCAGCGTCCGAGAAGGCCGCGGCGGTCCGATCTTCGGCTCCTGGATGGCCGAGCAGGCCGAGGCGTACGGCGGTCTCGACGTCGAGCTGATCGACCTGGCCGACCATGAGATCCCGCTGTCCCTGCCCGCCGAGTCACCGAAGGCGGCCGGCGACGACTACCCGCGACCGGAGGGCCAGGCCGACCTGACCGACGCCCTCGCCGCGGCCGCGGGCTTCGTCATCGTCACTCCGGAGTACAACCACAGCTATCCGGCCTCGCTGAAGTCGGCGCTGGACTGGCACTTCACCCAGTGGCAGGCCAAGCCGGTCGCTCTCGTCTCCTACGGTGGCGACAGCGGCGGTCGCCACGCCGCCCTCCACCTGGAGAACGTGCTCACGGAGCTGCACGCCCACCCGCTCCAGGCGCGCCTCGCCTTCCCGCGCTACTGGGAGCGCCTCGACGAGAACGGTCGCCCCAACGACCCGGACTCGGCCGTCTACGCCAAGGGCATGCTCGCCCAGCTCACCTGGTGGGCCGAGGCCCTGCGGGCCGCGCGTGGCGACGCGCCCTATCCCGGGTGAGACGTCAGGCGGCGACCGTCTCCTTGACGGGCTCGTCGTCCGTCAGCAGCCCCTTCGCGGAGGCGGAGCGGTAGCGGTCGACGTCGAGGATGCCCTCGCGCTTGGCCACGATGGTCGGCACGAGCGCCTGCCCGGCAACGTTGACGGCGGTACGTCCCATGTCGAGGATCGGGTCGATCGCGAGCAGCAGGCCGACGCCGGCCAGCGGCAGGCCGAGGGTCGAGAGCGTGAGCGTCAGCATCACGACGGCGCCGGTGAGGCCCGCGGTGGCGGCCGAGCCGACGACCGAGACGAACGCGATCAGCAGGTAGTCGGTGATGCCGAGGTCGATCCCGAAGATCTGGGCGACGAAGATCGCCGAGATGGCCGGGTAGATCGACGCGCAGCCGTCCATCTTCGTGGTCGAGCCCAGCGGGACGGCGAACGAGGCGTACTCCTGCGGGACGCCGAGGTTCTTGACCGTCACCTGCTCGGTCACGGGCATGGTGCCCACCGAGGAGCGCGAGACGAAGGCGAGCTGGATCGCCGGCCAGGCACCGCGGAAGTACGCCAGCGGGTTGAGGCCGTTGACCCGCAGCAGCACCGGGTAGACGACGAACAGGACCAGTGCCAGGCCGACGTAGACGGCCACCGCGAACCAGGCCAGGGAGCTCAGCGAGTCCCAGCCGTAGGACGCGACCGCGTTGCCGATCAGGCCGAGGGTGCCGATCGGTGCCAGCCGGATGATCCACCACAGCACCTTCTGCACGATGGCGAGGAAGGAGCGGTTGAGGGCGAGGAACGGCTCGGCCTTCTCGCCGGTCTTGAGTGCCGCGATGCCGATCGCGAGGGCGACCACCAGGACCTGGAGGACGTTGAAGCTCAGCGCGGTCTCCGCGAGCGGGCTCCCGCCGACCTGCTCGACGCTGGTCGATGCCTGGAGGCCGAGGAAGTTGCCGGGAATCAGGCCCTGGAGGAAGTCGAGCCACGAGGCGGATGCGCCGGCCTCGGCCGCGTCGGAGGTGCTGACCGCGGTGTTGCTGCCGGGCCGGAAGAGCAGCCCCAGGCCGATGCCGATGGCGACCGAGATCGCCGCGGTGATGGCGAACCACAGCAGCGTCTGGCCCGCGAGCCGAGCCGCGTTGCTGACCGTACGCAGGTTGGCGATCGAGGCGATGATGGCGGTGAAGATCAGCGGTACGACGACGGCCTTGAGCAGTGAGACGAACGAGTCGCCGATCGTGGCCAGCGTCGTCGTCAGCCAGTTGGCCTCGTCGCCCGCCCCGGGGCCGATCGCTCGCGCGACCGCGCCGAGGGCGACGCCGAGGACGAGGCCCAGGATGATCTGGACCGAGAAGGACGGAAGGCGCAACCGCCGCCTGGCGGGTGCAGTGGGGGCGGTGGACACGAGAGGGCTACTCCAAGGTCGACGCGGTTCGGGGCTCTGAACTGCCCGAACGCCTGGGCCCGTACGTGTCTTCCCTCTGTGCGCGCGTTGTGACAGGAGTCTCCCGACCCGCTGTCAGCGCAGGTCGCTGATCCCGGCCGTGACCGCCGCCTTCTCGATCGCGAGGATCCGGCCGGGCCACGAGTCGGGCTGGTCGGGCTGATAGCACGGGTCGTCCTTGTCGCCGGTGCTCGGCGGGCAGGGGCCGGCGAGCTCGGCGTAGCCGACCAGGACGAGCCGGGTCTCGTACTCCGCGACCAGCTCGGTCTCGAACCAGATGCTGTCGCCGCCATCCAGGCCCGGGTAGGTCGCCTGTGAGCGTGCCGCGCGCTTCGGCCCGGCATCGAGGTCGGCGCTGACGTCCATGGGCAGCGCGGTGACGTCCGGGTCGACCCCGAGCTTGTTGGCCGGGCAGACCTCCATCCACTCCATGACCTCGTTGTACGCAGCGCCGGCGGCGTTCGCGTCGGCGAACTCCAGCACGGCGACGTGGACCTGCCCGACCATGGCGCTGTCGGTGTCCCAGCGGTAGTCGGAGGCAACCTTCGCCGAGGCACCGAGCGAGGAGAGCCATTCCTTCTGGCAGGCGAGGGTCGGTACGTCGGGGGTGGGCGTGTACTGGTTCCAGCCGAGCGGGCTCTCGAAGCGGTCGAGAGCGGGGAGGGTGCTGCCGTCGACCAGGTTGGCGGCGCTGAGACCGTCCGCAGCCGGCGATTCGGTCTCCGTCGGCTCCTCGGACGGCCCGCTCGGGGGCGTGGCGCCGACCATCCGGTAGGCGGCGTTGACGGCGGAGGTCTGCAGGGTGGTCGGTGAGACGTAATCCTGCACGCCCCGCTTCCGGGTCATCACCAGCACCCGGTCCTCGGCGGAGAGGACGGCCGTCGCGGTCTCCCAGACCGCGTTCATCTCGGGGTCCTCGGGCTGGTACGTCACCACGTCGATGCTGCCGCTCGAGACGACGCCGCCCTCGACCGGCAGCGTGCCGGCGAGCTCCGCCCCGTCCACGCCGGTGCAGGAGATCGCGGCGTCGGAGAGGTCGACGCTCACCTTGTCGGCCTCGGCGGCCGAGTCGAACTCGGCGACGACGGCCTTCAGCGTGCCGGCGGCGTCAGCCATCTCCTCCCCGGGCTTCGCGACGAAGTCGCGGCGGAACGTCGCCTGGGCACCCGCGTCGCCCAGCGACTCGGTCAGGCAGTCGTTGTAGGCGTCGGTGCCCTCGCCGTCGTAGGTCTGCTCCTGGACCCAGGCCGGATAGGGGTCGTCGGCGACGAGGTCGTCCGCGATCGGCAGGTTGGCTCGGCTGAGATCGGACGCCGATGCAGAGGCGGACGCGCTGGGTGCGGCCGCGCTGTCGCTCGGTGCCGGGGCGGGGTCGATGCCCTTGTCGCCGAGTCCGGTGGAGAGGAAGATGATCGGCCCTGCGACGACCGCGGCCACGGCGACCGCGCTCGCGGTCACGACGGCACGACGGCGGCGCCGGATCTGGTCGCCTCGCCTCCGTGCCTCGGCTGCGGAGCTCATCGGGGCCCCGGGGGCATCGGCGCGGAACTGGTCCAGACGCGAGATCGGGTCACTCATCTCAGGCCTCCTTCCAGACGGCGCCGGGATTGTCCTCGGCGAGCAGCTCCGCGAGAGCGGCTCGTCCTCGAGCCAGGCGGGCTTTGATGGTCCCGGTGGGCGCGCCGACCTCGGCGGCCACCTGATGGACCGGCAGATCGGCGATGTGGTGCAGGACGATGGCCTGGCGCTGCGCCTCGGGGAGCTTCTTGAGGGCCGCGACGAGAGCCACGTGGGACTCGTCGACCGCCGGCATCTCCGTGCGGGCTCCGACGGCTCTGTCGGCGGCCCTCCCGGCGTACTTCTTCCGGCGCCAGCGGCCGACCGCGAGACGGTAGGCGGTGGTGCGGACCCAGGCTTCGGGGTAGTCGACCGAGGACATCTTGCGCCGGTGCGCCCAGGCACGGGCGAACGCCTCCTGGACGCACTCCGCAGCCTCGTCGAAGTCGCCGATCATGGCATACAGCTGAGCACACAAGCGGCGGTACGACGCGTTGTAGAGCGCGTCGAACTCGTCCTCGTCCATCGTTCGCCTCCCCGGCTGGCTTTCCCTGACTGTTGCCCGTGCGCCAGTGTCTGCGGTGGCCTGTGCGAGCGTAAAGGTCAATTGCACTGCGTCCTCATCAGGCCAGGTCCTGGAAGGCGCGGTCCACCGTGGCCTCGACCGTCTGGGCGACCCGGTTGTCCCATTCGGTGTAGTCGGAGGCCTCTTCCGGCGGGCAGGCTCTGGTCGGCGGGCAGGGGCCACCGGCCTCGGCGTGGGTGACCAGCACCAGCCGGGTCCCGAGCTGGGCGACGGTCTGGTGGTCGTACCAGGTCGCATCGCAGCCCTCGCCACCGCAGTCGGCGGCGTACTGGGCGAGCGTCTGCGCGGCTCGGTCGATCTCGGGGGTGGTGCCGATCTCGATGGCCTCGACCGGCCTGGCGGTGAAGAGCTTCGCGTCGGACATCGACGCCGGACAGGCGTCGAGCCAGCCGTGGACCGTGTCGAAGGCGGCGTCGGCGCCCTCCTGCTCGGCGAACTCCAGCACCGTCACGTTCACCTTGCCGATCTGGCTGCCGCCGTTCTCGAGGCGGAACTCCCGGCTGACCGACTCGGCGGCCTTCAGCGACGAGAGCCAGGCGCCCTGGCAGTACAGCGTCGGGGTCGGCTGCGGCGCGACCTGCTGCCAGACCGCAGACGACTCACCCTCCATCGGCAGCCCCGGCAGTGACCCGGCCACAACGAGATGCGCGTCGCTGAGGACCGCCGCCGGTGCGGACGCGGATGAGGATGATGACGAGCTCGGTGACGCTGAGCTCGACGTCGACGCGGGTGGCGGCGACGAACCGACCAGACGGTAGGCGGCGTTGACCGCAGAGGTCTGCACGGCGGTCGGCGAGACGTAGTCCTGTACGCCGCGCCGCCGCGTGATCACCACCAACCGGTCCTTGACGGCGACGACAGCGGTCGCGACCTCCCGGCGGGCGTTCGTGTCGGTCCCCTCGGGCAGGTACGTCACCACGACGATGTCACCACGGGTGACGACGCCGCCCTCGACCGGGAGCGAGCCGGCCACCTCCGCGCCGTCGACGGCAGTGCAGGAGCTCGCGGCGTCGGAGAGCTCCGCGCGCGCCTTCTCGGCCTCGTCGGCCGAGCCGAACTCGGCGACGACCGCCTTCAGCGTCCCGGCCGAGTCGGCGAACTCCTGCCCGGCCTCGGGGATGAAATCGCGGCGGAAGGTCGCCAACGCGCCCGCGTCTGCCAATGCCGGCAGGCACTCGTTGTGGTCGCCCCGGCCCTCGCCGTCGTAGGTCTGCTCCAGGACCCACTGCGGATAGGGATCTTCGGCGACCAGGTCGTCCTCCGTCGGCAGGTTGGCGCGGGTGAGGTCCGACGCGGCGGCCGAGCCTGACGGGCTCGGCGCCACCGTGCTCGGGGTCTGACTCGGCGTCGGCGCCGGTGCGGGCTGCGGTTCGATGGCGCGTTCGCCGAACCCGGCGGAGAGGAAGATGATCGGTCCGGCGACGACCGCGGCCACGGCGACCGCGCCGGCGGCGACGAGGGTGCGCCGGCGGCGGCGGATCTGGTCACCCCGTTGGCGTACCTCGGCTGCGGACTTCATCGGTGCTCCAGGGGTGTCGGCGCGGAACTGGTCCAGACGCGAGATCGGGTCACTCATCTCAGGCCTCCTTCCAGACGGCGCCGGGTTGTTCGTCGGCGAGCAGCTCGGCCAGGGTGGCTCGTCCTCGGGCCAGGCGGGCTTTGATGGTGCCGGTGGGGGCGCCGACCTCTGCGGCCACCTGGTGGACGGGCAGGTCGGCGATGTGGTGCAGGACGATGGCCTGGCGCTGCGCCTCGGGGAGCTTCCTCAGCGCCGCCACGAGGGCGACATGGGTCTCGTCGACGGCGGGCATCTCCGTGCGGACGCCGACAGCTCGGTCGGTGACGCGGCCGGCGTACTTCTTCCGGCGCCAGCGGCCCACCGCGAGGCGGTAGGCGGTGGTGCGGACCCAGGCTTCGGGGTAGTCGACCGAGGACAGCTTGCGCCGGTGTGCCCAGGCTCGGGCGAAGGCCTCCTGGACGCATTCGGCGGCCTCGTCGGAGTCGCCGATCATGGCGTACACCTGAGCGCACACGCGACGAAAGGACGCGTTGTAGAACGCGTCGAACTCGTCCTCGTCCATCGCTTGCCTCCCCAGACTGGCCGGACCTTGATCTGGCGCTGCGCCAGCCTCAGAGGGTCAGATGCCTGGGAGGCAGGTCCGGTTGCATCCGGGAGGAAACCGGGCTCAGATTTCTGGGCTCAGAGACTCTGGCTCAGAGATAGTCGAGCCGGTAGGCGGCGCGCTTGGCGAGGGTGACGAAGTCGGAGTTGCTGATGTCGGCGTCGCCGTCGGGAACGAAGCTCATCTGGGCGACGGTGGCGCCGCGTCGGATCGCAGCCATCCGGTAGTAGATCGAGGTGTTCTCGAGCTCAACCCGGATGTACCACACCGTGATCGCGCCGTCCTTGATGGACTCGGTCGCGACCTGGGTGACGTGGCTGCCGAGCTGCTTGTCGCTGCACTTGTCCAGCCGGCCCTTGATCGCGACGTTGAACGCCTGCGCCTCCTTGGCGGAGCCGAACTTGCCGACCGTCTCGGTGAGCCCGAAGATCGGCGCGAGCTTCTTCTTCGTCTCGGGGATCACGAAGGAGCGCGTCTGGGCACCGGTCATGCCCTTGGCGTTGAACTGCGTCTCGTCGCAGCGGGTCTGGGCGGGGTTGGACTTGGCCGGCTTCGCCTCGGTGCCCTCCCACGGGTCACCGATCGTGCCGACCGGGGGCAGATCGGTCTCGTTGATCAGCCCGGGCGCCTTGCCGGTGGCGATCGGGACCACCGTCGTCCGCGGTCGCTTCGTCTCGACGCACGCGCCCGCACCGGGCATGGAGCAGAGGTTGTGGACGGCAGTGCCGAGCATGGTCGAGGTCTTGGCCGCGGTCGTGCTCGACTTGCCCTCCGTCTTCACGGTGACCGCGGCGGTGTGCCGGCCGGTCCGAGCGACGCCGTAGGTGACCGCCCGGTTGTTCTCCCAGTCGCGGTAGGTGAAGAGCGTCGCCTGGTCGCCGATGCCATCGACCGACTCGGTGAAGATCAGCTGGTAGCGGGGCTCGGCACACGCTGCGTACCACCCCTGCATCTTCTTGTACGCCCCAGCCGCCGCCTTCGCGTCGACCGAGGACTCGATCGTGGTGCCGGCGGTGGTCGCCTTTGCCTTGGCGACGAAGGTGCGCGCCAGGCTCGCCACCGGCCGCTTGTCGGCCGAGGTGTCGGCCTGGCAGGGGATGGTGAGGCCGGTGCCCTCGAGGTTGTCGGAGGAGATGTCGACGGCCCAGGAGCCGCCGTAGATCTTCGCGACCTCCTCCTCGGTCATCAGGTCCTTGGCGGTCAGCTTCTTGCCGGGGATCTGGCTCGGCTCGACCTCGAACTCCTCGGCCGCCGACTGCATCGAGAGGGTGTTGAGCCGCGGCTCGCTCTCGGCGTCCTGGGTGACGAAGAAGCCGGTGCCGACCAGGGCGGCGATGGCCGCGGCCGCGCCGATGGCGGTGTGCACCCGGCGGCGTACGGCACCGGCCGTGGTGATCGTCGAGGTCTTCGGCCAGGGCTGCTCGGTGAGCACGTCGACGAGCGGGTCGAAGATGGACTGCAGCTGCTCCGGGGCGATCCCGAGCTCGGCGCAGATGGCGGCGTTGGCGCCCTGCAGATCGGTCTCGGTGCGGCTGATCGGGGTGCCGACCTCGCGGGCCAGTTGGGCCAGGTCGACGCTGGTGAGGTGGCCGAGCAGGAAGACCTTGCGGTCGTGGAGCGGCAGGCCGCGTAGCGCGGAGAGCGTGTGGCGGGCCTCCGGCGCGATCGTCTGGTCGCGGTGGAGCAGCGGCACCGAGTGGTTGCGGATCGCCTTGGACCAGGCGATCGGGCGGACCCAGTCCTCGCGCTCGAAGTCGTCCATCGGCTTCACCTTGCGCCAGTGGTGCCAGGTGATGACCAGTGCACCGCGCACGGCGGCCTTCGCGGCCTCCAGATCCCCGGTCAGCGACCAGGTTTGGAGAAGGAGGCGTCCACGGACGTCCTGATAGAACGCCTCGAAGGTCTCGTGGTCTGCCGTGGTCATGCCCATGTCAGCGGTCAACTGTAGGTGATTCGGTCGAATGAACGGCAATAGCCGCAGATGCACAGGCGGGTATCAACCGCTGTGACCAACCCGGTGAACGCCTGAGGCGGCGCGTCGCCGAGATCGAGACGACGCGGGTTGCGAGGATGAGACGCGATGTCCTCGCTGCTGCCTCCACGTACCCCTGACTGCGGGCGAGTCGCGGATGATCTCCACGATCTCCGCCACCGCCGCCCGCTGGTCGCGGTCGCCCTGCTGGGCGGTATCGGCACGGCCGCCGCAACGCTGGTCGTGTGCCTGGCGATCGGCATCCTCGGCTGGTTCCTCAGCGACATGGGAGCTCACGGCGAGCCCTCGGACGCCCTGCGCGTCGCTGCGCTGGGGTGGCTGCTCGGCCACGGGTCGGGCGTCCTCGTCTCCGGCGTCGCGATCACCGTCGTCCCGCTCGGGCTGACGCTGGTCCTCGCCGGGGCGATGTGGCAGGTCGCCGTCCGGGTCGGTGACTCGGTCTCGCTGCACGGCCCGGACGTCAACGCCCTCGCCGACGGCGAGCGTGACCTGACCGTCCCTGTCGTCGCCGGCCTCTTCACGCTCGGCTACACCGGAACCGCGCTGACCACCGCGATCATCGCCGGCACTCCGGCCACCGCGCCGAGCATCGTCGGCGTCTTCGCCTGGTCGGTCGGACTCTGCGTTGTCGTGGCCCTGCCCGCGATCGCTGTCGGCTCCGGCCGCGCGGCGCTGTGGATCACCCTGCTGCCACGCGCCGCCGTGGACGTACTGGTGATGGTCAGGTCGATCCTGCTCTGGTGGATCGCGGTCAGCACGCTGGTGTTCTTCGCGGCCCTCTTCGCCGACTTCACCACCTCGATCAACGTCGTCTCCCAGCTCCACCTCGACCTCGGCGGGATCATCCTCTACTCCCTGCTCGCCGTCCTGGTGCTGCCCAACGCCGTGCTGTTCTCCAGTGCGTACGCCCTCGGGCCGGGGTTCACCGTCGGCGTCGGCACCACGGTGACCCCGACCGCTGTCACCCTCGGGCCGCTGCCGATGTTCCCGATGCTCGCCGCGCTTCCCGACAACGGCGCCCCGCCCGCCTGGGTCGCCGCGGTGATGGCGCTCGGCCCGCTCACCGCCTTCTGGGCCGTCTGCCGGGTCAGCCGGGTCCGGCCGACCCTGCGCTGGTCGGAGGGCGCCCTCCGTGGCGTCAGCGCCGGCGTCGTCGCAGGCCTCCTCGTCGCCATCGCCTCCGGCATCGCCGGCGGCGCGGTCGGCCCCGGCCGGATGCTCGACGTCGGGCCGTACGCCGGGCAGGTGCTCGTCAACGCCATCGCCTTCTTCGGTCTCGCCGGTCTGCTCGCCGGGCTGACCATGACCTGGTGGCACCGGCGTTCCCTCCCGACCGAGCCGGCCGCCTAGAGTTCGCAGCATGTCGCTCAACCGATCGTCTCGAGCTCCGCTTCGACTGCGGATCGTCGTCCTCGTGTCCGGCTCGGGCACCAACCTCCAGGCCCTGCTGGACGCCTGTGCCTCCCCGGAGTTCGGGGCGGAGGTCGTCGCGGTCGGGGCCGACCGTGACGGGATCCAGGGGCTGACCCGGGCGACCGACGCCGGGATCCCGACCTTCGTGCACCGGGTCAAGGACTTCGGCTCGCGTGAGGAGTGGGATGCGGCCCTGGCCGAGTCGGTGGCTGCGTACGAGCCCGATCTCGTGGTCTCGGCGGGCTTCATGAAGCTGGTGGGGGAGGCGTTCCTCGACCGGTTCGGAGGCAAGACGCTCAACACTCACCCGGCACTGCTGCCGTCGTTCCCGGGGATGCACGGGGCGCGGGACGCGCTGGAGTACGGCGTGAAGGTCACCGGTGCGACGCTCTTCATCGTCGACGCCGGGGTCGACACCGGGATGATCATGGCGCAGGTGACGGTGCCGGTGGAGGACGACGACACCGAGGAGACGCTCCACGAGCGGATCAAGGTCGTCGAGCGGTCGATGCTCGTCGAGAGCGTTGGGCGGATCGCCCGTGAGGGCTACACGGTGGACGGTCGGCGGGTTCGGTTCGGGCGCGCCTGAACGGTTAGAGTGACGAGCACACGACTGGCGCAGGTGGGGGACCACCGGGGAGTGTAAAGAGACGGCATCGACCGCCTGGGTGCCCCTCATCGAATTCATCGACCGATGAGGAGTGTGACTGTGCAGGACCAGATCGCCATCAAGTGGGCCCTGGTGTCCGTCTACGACAAGACCGGTCTCGCGGACCTGGTCCGCGGGCTCCATGACGCCGGCGTCGAGCTCGTCTCGACCGGCGGCTCGGCGGCACTGATCGAGAAGCTGGGCCTGCCGGTGACCAAGGTCGAGGACCTGACCGGCTTCCCCGAGTGCCTCGACGGCCGCGTGAAGACGCTGCACCCGCGCGTGCACGCCGGCATCCTCGCCGACCGCCGCCTCGAGTCCCACGTCGAGCAGCTCAAGGAGCTCGAGGTCGAGCCGTTCGACCTGGTCGTCTCCAACCTCTACCCGTTCGTGCAGACCGTCGCCTCCGGCGCCGGCCCGGACGAGGTCGTCGAGCAGATCGACATCGGCGGCCCCTCGATGGTCCGCGCCGCCGCCAAGAACCACCCCTCCGTCGCGATCGTGACCTCCCCGGAGCAGTACGCCGACACCCTCGCCGCGGTGCAGGCCGGAGGGTTCACCTACGACCAGCGCAAGGCCCTCGCCGCGGCCGCGTTCGTCCACACCGCGACGTACGACGTGGCCGTCGCCTCCTGGATGGGCTCCGTGCTCACCGACACCTCCGAGGGCACCGGTTTCCCGGCGTGGGTCGGCGGGACGTACGAGAAGGCCAACGTCCTGCGCTACGGCGAGAACCCGCACCAGAAGGCCGCGCTCTACCTCAACGGGTTCGGACCCGCCGGGCTCGCCCGCGCCGAGCAGCTGCACGGCAAGGAGATGTCCTACAACAACTACGTCGACACCGACGCCGCGCGTCGGGCCGCCAACGGCTTCGCCGAGCCGGCGGTCGCGATCATCAAGCACGCCAACCCGTGCGGCCTGGCCGTCGGCGCCGACATCGCCGAGGCGCACCGCCGGGCGCACGCCTGCGACCCGGTCTCCGCATTCGGTGGCGTGATCGCCTCGAACCGGCCGGTCTCGGTCGAGATGGCCGAGCAGGTCGCCGAGGTGTTCACCGAGGTCATCGTGGCTCCGGGCTACGAAGACGGTGCCGTCGAGATCCTGCAGGGCAAGAAGAACATCCGGATCCTGGTCGCCGCCGCCGACGAGCGCTCCGCGGTCGAGACCCGCCCGATCTCCGGTGGCCTGCTGATGCAGCAGGTCGACCACGTCGACGCCGAGGGCGACGACCCGGCTGCGTGGACGTTGGCCACGGGCGAGGCCGCCGACGAGGCCACCCTCGCCGACCTGGCCTTCGCCTGGAAGGCCTGCCGCTCGGCCAAGTCCAACGCGATCCTGCTGGCCTCCGACGGTGCCTCGGTCGGCATCGGCATGGGCCAGGTCAACCGCGTCGACTCCTGCCGACTCGCGGTCGAGCGCGCCAACACCCTCGCCGACGGCTCCGAGCGTGCCCGGGGCGCCGTCGCCGCCTCCGACGCCTTCTTCCCCTTCGAGGACGGCCCGCAGATCCTGATCGACGCCGGCGTCAAGGCCATCGTCCAGCCCGGCGGTTCCATCCGCGACGAGCTCACCATCAAGGCGTGCGAGGCGGCCGGGGTGACGATGTACTTCACCGGCACCAGGCACTTCGCACACTGATGCACACAAGCCCGCGCCGAAGGCGTGGGCGCCGTGTGCACAAGCGCCGACTCGGCGCAAATGTCCCGGAGGAGCGAAGCGGGGGAGGGACCTTTGCGCCGCGTCGGCGAAGCCCGGAGCAAGCCGGACTGCCGGACAAACCGGCGCGGAAGCCAGCGCGAAGCAACCCCGACGGCGCGCCACCCCGCAGCGTACGAAATTCTTTGAAGACCGAGTGACAGGATTGACATCGTGACAGCGCAGAAACTGGACGGCACCGCGACGCTGAAGGCGATCAAGGCCGAGCTCGCAGAGCGGGTCGAGAAGTTGAAGGCCCAGGGGATCACCCCGGGCATCGGGACCGTGCTGGTCGGTGACGACCCGGGCTCGCACTGGTACGTCAACGCCAAGCACAAGGACGCCGCCGAGATCGGCGTCGCCTCGACCCGTGTCGACCTGCCCGCCACCGCGACCCAGGCGGAGGTCGAGAAGGTCATCGACGAGCTCAACGCGGATCCTGCCGTCACCGGCTACCTCATCCAGCAGCCGACCGGTCTGGACGAGTTCGCGCTGCTCTCCCGGGTCGCTCCGGAGAAGGACGTCGACGGGCTGCACCCCTACAACCTCGGCAAGCTGGTCCTCGGTGAGGACGGGCCGCTGCCGTGCACCCCGGTGGGCTGCATCGAGCTGCTGCGGCGTCACGGGGTCGAGATCAACGGCGCCGAGGTGGTCGTGGTCGGCCGTGGGCTGACCGTCGGGCGCCCGCTGGGCCTGCTGCTCACCCGCCGTAGCGAGAACGCGACGGTCACGCTGTGCCACACCGGCACCCGCGATCTGGCCGCCCACACCCGCAACGCCGACATCGTGGTGGCTGCCGCGGGCGTGCCCGGGATCATCACCAAGGACATGGTCAAGCCCGGCGCGGCCCTGCTCGACGTCGGTGTCTCCCGGGTCGACGGTAAGATCGCAGGAGACTTGGCCGAGGACGTATGGGACGTGGCTGGCTGGGTGTCGCCGAACCCCGGTGGGGTGGGTCCGATGACACGCGCGATGCTGCTCTCCAATATCGTCCTCAGCGCCGAGAAGGCTCTCGAAAGGCTCTGAAAATCGTGTCCGTTCACCCGCCGCTCACCCCCACTCCGGAGGCTCCCGCACCGGTGGTGGTGGCGCCTGAGCACGAGAAGACGGACCTCCAGGACGTACGCGGCTTCCCCTCGACCATCGGTGGGTTCGTCTACCTCGGGGTGCTGACCGCGGCGATCGTCGGTCTCGGGCTGGTCGGCTTCGGCCACTGGCGGGTGGGGATCATCGTCCTCGCCGCCGGGGTGGGGGCCGCTTCGCTGGGGCGTGCGGTGCTGCGTACGAAGGACGCCGGGATGCTCGCGGTGCGCAACCGCTGGTTCGACGTGGCCCTGCTGGCGCTGACCGCGGGCGCGCTGTGGATCCTCGCGGTGACCGTTCCAGGCGAATAGAAGACGTACAGACAGAACGAAGGCCGCCCCGAGGGGCGGCCTTCGTGCTTCTCGAGACTACTGCTCGATCGGGACCCATTCCTGCTTGGCGTAGTCCCAGCGCCAGCCGTCCTGCTCGTAGACCGGGAGGTCGCCCTCGGCGGCCGGGGTCGGCTGCTGCCAGGCCGGCTGGCTGCCACCGGAGACGACCGTGCGGTCGCCGGTGTCGGGAGCCGGAGGTGTCGGCTCGGCGGCAGGAGTGGCCGGTGCCGCCGGAGCCGCAGCCGCTGGTGCCGCCGGAGCGGCGGGTGCCGCCGGAGCGACAGCCTGGGAGTCCCAGGCCGGGACGCTCTGAGCCTGGCTCAGGTTGTCGCCGCCGAAGGCGAGGCCGGCGCCCACGATCTCGGAGCCGTCCTTGCCGAGGAGCAGCGGGTAGACGAAACCGGCGACGGCGCCGCCGAGAGCCGGGACGATCAGGAAGACCGGGAGGTTGGCCAGTGCGTCGGTGCCCGAGAAGAGAGCGGGGCCGAACGAACGGGCGGGGTTGACCGAGGTGCCGGTCAGCGGGATGCCGACGAAGTGGATCGCGGCCAGCGCGAGGCCGATGGCGAGCGGCGCAGCGGTGGCGTTGGTGCCTGCCCGAACGTCGGTGACACCGAGGATGATGAAGACGAAGATGAAGGTGAGGACCAGCTCGACCAGGATCGCGCCGATGAGGCCGGTGCCGGCTCCGTCGCCGAAGCGGTTGGCGCCGAGGCCGCCGTCGTTCCACGAGTTGTAGTCCGAGGAGAGCGCGATGAGGAACAGCACGATCGCGCCGAGGGTGGCGCCGACGAACTGTGCGCCGATGTAGGCGCCGGCGTCCTTCCAGCTGATCCGGCCGGCAGTGGCCACGCCGAGCGTCACCGCCGGGTTGAAGTGGCCGCCGGAGATGCGGCCGAAGGTGTAGGCGCCGACCACGACGGCGATACCGAATGCCAGGCCGACGGCGGCGACCTCGAGCCCCCAGGTCGGCTGCCCGGCGTGGGTGGCGCCGGCGACGACGGCGACGACCGAGCCGCACCCGATGAACACGAGGATGAATGTCCCGATGACCTCGGCTGCGAGTTTCTGGATGAAGGTCGGCTCAGCCGCCGACAGTGATTCCTCAGTCATGTCCCCTTAACCCTTCAATGTCTGTTGACGTCGGTCAGACCCATCGACACCCGAGAAGCACTCAGGTATCAGCAGTCACCTGAACAACATGAGGTGTTGACACACAGTAACTCTTTTGCGACGGCACATCGTGGTGCTTAGGTGGGGCGGGGCGGTGTCTCATCACCCTTTCTGTTATCTTGATGTCAAGACACTTTCTATCGTCCCGGGTCCGGATCTACGCAGATCGCAACTTGTCAGGAGTAGCCACAGCAATGGCCGCACGAATCATCTACACCCACACCGACGAGGCGCCGCTGCTGGCGACGTACTCCTTCCTTCCGATCGTCTCGGCCTACGCGGCCAAGGCGGGGGTCGAGGTCGAGACGCGTGACATCTCCGTGGCCTCGCGCATCCTGGCCCAGTTCGGCCTGGCCGACGACGCGCTCGGCGAGCTCGGTGACCTGGCGAAGACGCCGGAAGCCAACATCGTCAAGCTGCCCAACATCTCCGCCTCCATCCCGCAGCTGAAGGCCGCGATCAAGGAGCTGCAGACCCAGGGCTACCAGATCCCCGACTACCCCGAGGCGCCCAGCACGCCCGAGGAGGAGGAGATCCGGGCCAAGTACGACAAGGTCAAGGGCTCCGCGGTGAACCCGGTCCTGCGTGAGGGCAACTCGGACCGCCGCGCGCCGGGCTCGGTCAAGGCGTACGCCAAGGCTCACCCGCACACCAACAAGCCGTTCTCCGACGACTCCAAGACGACCGTCGCGACGATGGGTTCGCACGACTTCAAGTCCAACGAGAAGTCGGTGACGCTCCCGGCCGACGACACGCTCTCGATCGTGCTCGAGAAGGCCGACGGCGAGACGGTGACGCTGCTCGCCGAGCTGCCGGTGCTCGAGGGCGAGATCGTCGACGCGACGTACATGTCCGTGGCCAACCTGCACGCCTTCCTCGAGAACGCGCTCGCCAAGGCCAAGGCCGACGACGTGCTCTTCTCGCTGCACCTGAAGGCCACGATGATGAAGGTCTCCGACCCGATCATCTTCGGCCACGTCGTGAAGGCCTACTTCACCGACGTCTTCGAGAAGTACGGCGCGGACCTCGAGGCCGCCGGCCTCTCCGCCAACGACGGCCTGGGCGCGATCCTGTCCGGTCTTTCCGGCCTGGAGAAGGGCGCCGAGATCGAGGCCGCCTTCAAGGCCGCCATCGAGGCCGGCCCGCGCCTGTCCTACGTCAACTCCGACAAGGGCATCACCAACCTGCACGTCCCCTCGGACGTCATCATCGACGCCTCGATCCCGGCCCTGGTCCGCAACGGCGGCAAGCTCTGGGGTGCCGACGGAGGCGAGGACGACACCCTCGCGGTGATCCCGGACTCCTCCTACGCCGGCGTCTACCAGACCGTCATCGACGACGTGAAGAAGAACGGCCCGCTCGACCCAGCCACGATCGGCACCGTCCCCAACGTGGGTCTGATGGCGCAGAAGGCCGAGGAGTACGGCTCCCACGACAAGACCTTCCAGATCGAGGCCGCCGGCACCGTGCGGATCCTCAACAAGGCCGGCGACGTGCTCATCGAGCACGACGTCGAGGCCGGCGACATCTGGCGTGCCTGCCAGACCAAGGACATCCCGGTCCGCGACTGGGTCAAGCTCGCCGTCTCGCGTGCCCGTGACTCGAAGACCCCGGCCATCTTCTGGCTCGACGAGTCGCGCGCCCACGACGCCGAGCTGATCAAGAAGGTCGCGACCTACCTGACCGAGCACGACACCGAGGGTCTCGAGATCAAGATCCTCTCGCCCGAGCTCGCCACGGCGTACTCCCTCGAGCGCCTGCGCAACGGTGAGGACACCATCTCGGTCACCGGCAACGTGCTGCGTGACTACAACACCGACCTGTTCCCGATCCTCGAGGTCGGTACGTCGGCGAAGATGCTCTCCATCGTCCCGCTGATCGCCGGTGGCGGTCTGTTCGAGACCGGTGCGGGCGGCTCGGCGCCGAAGCACGTGCAGCAGCTGGTCGAGCAGGACTACCTCCGCTGGGACTCGCTGGGTGAGTTCTTCGCGCTGGTGCCCGCGTTCGAGAAGTACGCCGAGCAGGCGTCCGCCCCGGCCGCGAAGGTGCTCGCCGGTGCGCTCGACCGCGCGACCGCGACCTTCCTCGAGAACGACCGCTCCCCGGGTCGCAAGCTCGGCACCACCGACAACCGCGGCTCGCACTTCTACCTGGGTCTCTACTGGGCCCAGGAGCTCGCCGCGCAGACCGAGGACACCGAGCTCGCCGCCGCGTTCAAGGGCCTCGCCGAGACCCTCGCCGCCAACGAGGCCAAGATCGTCGAGGAGCTCCTCGCGGTCCAGGGCAAGCCCGCCGACATCGGCGGCTACTACCTGCCCGACCCCGAGAAGGTCACCGCTGTGATGCGTCCTTCTGCGACGCTCAACGAGGCGATCGACTCTCTCTGAGTCACCTCACGGCGGCCCGGCACGGACTCCGTGCCGGGCCGTCGTCCTTCGTCGGGACACCTTCCCGACGTACGTGACCTTGCTCTCCAGATCTTTCTTCTGATTCCTATAGATGCAGGTCAGCGTGGTGTTTGTTGCCGGTTGAGGGCGGAAAACCTTTAGGCGGGTGTCGGTGGTCGCGCATACCGTGATCTTCTGATGACTGCGACGCTCTCGACTCCGCCCGTGCCCACCTCAGGCAAGGCTCTCGGAGTCTCCGCTGACCCTGCCGACCCGAGCCGGCAGGTCGACTGGCGACGCCTGAAGGGGCCGGTGACGCTCGCCGCGCTGATCGCGCTGGCAGTGGCCATGGTGGCCCAGTCGATCGGCACCGTCGTGGCCGGACGGCTGGCGGAGAACCCGACCGCGAGCCTGGTCGGCTGGCTGGCGCTCTGCGTGATCGGCGCCTCGCTGATCGACTCGACGGCGAAGATCGCCTGGGTCGGGGTCTCGGACCGCGTCGAGGGCAAGCTGCGCGAGGACGTGCTCCAGGCGGCCATGCGGCAGCCGCTCTCCGAGCTGAGCGAGCAGGCCGTCGGCGAGATCCTCGACCGGGTCGACGACGACTCCCACGAGGTCGGCAACTTGCTGCGCTGGCAGCTGTGGATGCTGTTCCGCTCCGTCTTCGCGGCGCTGCCGATGTGGATCGTGGCCAGCTTCACCTGGTGGCCGGCGGCGATCCTGTTCCCGCTGCTCGCCGCGGTGACCTGGTTCGTCATCCGCCGGCTGCTGGGCAAGATCTCCGAGCTCAAGGTCGTCGAGGAGGCCTCCTGGACCGACCACGCCGCTGTGCTCGAGGAGGGCATCGCGGGCCGTGACGACCTGCGTACGAGCCTGGGCCAGGACCACGTGGTCGCCCGGGTGGCCAGGCTGTCGGCGATCGTCCACGAGAAGTTCCGTGCGGTCGTCACGGTCGAGGCGAAGGTCGGCCGCCGGGCAGGCGTGCTCCTGCACTCCCTGCTGGCCGGCATCGGTCTGGCCGGAGTGGCGCTCGCCGCGAACGACCGCCTCGGGATCAGCGCGCTGGTGACGCTGTTCCTGGTGACGAGCACGTTCGTGGGCCAGATCGCGATGCTCGCCAACCACCTGCCCGACATCCAGGCGGGCCTGGGCGCGGTCATCCGGCTGCGCCAGATGATGGGTTCCGAGCCGGAGCCCGAAGGCGGCGAGCCCGTCCCCGGCGGGGGTGCCCTCGAGGTCGACCTGCGCGACCTGACCTTCTCCTACGCCGAGGGCACCTTCGCCCTCCAGGGCATCTCGCTCACGGTGCCGGCCGGCGACACGATCGCCCTGGTCGGCCGGACCGGCTCCGGCAAGTCGACGCTCGCGTCGCTGCTCTCCCGGGCCGTCGAGCCCCCGCGCGGCTCGGTGTTCCTGGGTGGCGTGGACGTACGCGACCTCGACCTGCAGCAGCTGCGCGCCTCCGTAGGCGTGGTGACGCAGCGCACCGAGATCCTGGCCGGCACGCTCGCGGAGAACATCTCGCTCTTCGACGACGCGCGCCCCCGCGAGGACATCGAGCGGGCGGTGGCCCGGCTCGGGCTCTCGGAGTGGGTCGCCGGTCTGCCCGACGGGCTCGACACCCTGCTCGGTCCTGGCGGCACCTCGCTGTCGGCGGGGGAGGAGCAGCTGGTCGCCTTCGCCCGGTTGCTGGTGCGTGACGTACGGGTGGTCGTCCTCGACGAGGCGACGGCGCGGATGGATCCGCTCACCGAGCGCCGGGTGGTCGCTGCTGCCGACCGGCTGCTGACCGGGCGGACCGGCATCCTGATCGCCCACCGGCTCTCCACCATCGAGCGGGCGCCGCACGTGGCCGTGCTCGACCACGGCCGGGTGATCCAGCACGGCCTGCGGGCCTCGCTGGCGACCACGCCGGGGCCGTTCCATGACCTGCTCGAGGCCAGCCGCACCGATCACCACGACTCACCCTCGCCGGCGGAGAAGCCCGTCGACCACTCCACCCTCGACCACGTCGCCGAGGGCAACGTGGGCGGCAAGCGCCGCTCGGGCGCTCCGCCGGACGTCCCCGAGGTCGGCACCGGGCCGTCACTGGCCCGTGGGATGCTGCACGTCCTGTTCCTGCGCCCCGAGTGGGGCGTCGCGGGTGCGCTGCTCTTCCTGTTCGCCTCGATGACCGGTGCGCAGGGTGCCTTCACCGGCCTGCTGTGGGGCCGGATCGTCGAGTCGCTGCAGGACGGTGGCAGGCTGACGGTGATGTCGGTGCTGCTCGTGGTCAGTCTGCTGGCCGCGCCGCTGATGCTCGCCGACGCCTTCTACCGCTACCCGCGCTGGTGGATCGAGGTCATGCTGCGTGCCCGGATGGCCGTGCTCTACGGCCAGACCCGCCAGCACCGCCTGACGCGTACGCCGCCGGGCGAGGTCGTCGCCCGCTCGATGGACGCGGACCGGTACGCCCGCTACGCCGACCGCTGGGTCGACTTCGTCAACGGTCTCGTGATCGCGACGATCACCGCTCTGCTCGCCGGCACCGCGCTCGCGGGCGCTGTGCTCCTGGTCGTCATGATCGCCTCGGCGCTGGCCTCCGCGGTCGGCCGGCCGATCGCCGGCCGCTCGGCAGCGGCCTCCTCCGCCGCTCGCGCGCGGTTCGGCCGTGCGGTGGTCTCTGCGCTGGAGTCCGTACGCACCGTGAAGCTGGCCGCGGCCACCCCGCAGGTCCACGCCCACCTGCAGCACGTCGACGCAGGGAGGGTCGAGGCAGCGGTGAAGGAACACCGGGTGCAGGCGTTCCTCGACGGCGTCCCCGCGCTCATGGTGCAGTGCGGTGTCGTGGCTGCCTGGGGGATCTACTTCGGCGGCGGCTGGGGTCTGGCCACCGCGCTGCTGGTCGCCAACGCGGTCTCGGGCTTCGACTGGTTCGGCCGGGTGGCCGGCATGGTCGTCACCGAGGCTCCCGGCACCCGCGCGTGGCAGAAGGAGACCAGCCGGTTCGCCGGTGGTCGCGACCTGATGGATCTGCCGCCGGGCGTCGACCTGGTCACCGGTGAGGCGCCGGATCCGGGCCCGGTCGAGCAGGTGCCGCTCGAGTCCCTCGAGCTCTCGGCCCTGTCCGCGGTCCACGACGACGGCACGATCGGCGTCTCCGACGTCTCGCTCACGATCTCGCGCGGCGAGCTGGTCCTGCTCGTGGGGCAGGTCGGCTCCGGCAAGTCGTCGCTGCTGGCGTCGCTTGCCGGCCTGATCGAGCACACCGGCACGATCCGTTGGAACGACGAGTTGGTCCAGGACCCGCAGGCCTTCCTGAGGCCGGGGCAGGTGGCGTACGTCGCCCAGGTGCCGCGGGTGCTCTCCGGCACCTTCGCCGACAACATCCGCCTGGGCCACGACCGGCCGTTCGACAGCCCGGTCGCCGACGCGCGGCTCGAGCTCGACGTCAAGGAGGCGGGCGGCGCGGACGCGATCGTCGGTCACCGTGGCGTACGCCTCTCCGGGGGACAGGTCCAGCGCCTCGCCCTGGCGCGAGCGCTGGCCGCCGACACCGAGCTGCTCCTGGCCGACGACGTCTCCAGCGCGCTCGACGCGGCCACCGAGATCGAGCTCTGGCGGGCGCTGCGTGACCGGCACACGACGGTCATCGGCGCCACCTCGAAGCGAGCCGCTCTCGCTCAGGCCGACCGGGTCGTCGTCATGGTCGACGGTGAGATCGCCGCGGTAGGTCCCTGGACCGAGCTGGCACCTTCCTGGTCCCACCTGGCCGGCTGACCCCCGCCGAGGCGTCACTCCGGTCGTTCGACTGGGCACTGCGGTGCCCACTCGGCCGACGGGCGTGACGCCTCGGCCGACGGGGGTGACGCCTCGGCCTCAGGCGGCCTCGCCGTGCTCGAGTGCGCGGCGCAGCGCAGCAGCATCCACGTCGAGGGCCTGTAGGGCAGCATGTCCTTCCCCCTCCGCGCGCAGGATGGCGAGCAGGATGTGCTCGGTGCCGATCGAGCGGTCCTTGAGCCGGATCGCCTCGCGCAGCGAGAGCTCGAGGACCTTCTTCGCGTTCTTGGTGAAGGGGATGTGCCCGCCGAGGCGGCGGCGTGGCTTCCCGCTGTCCAGGGCGCCGGCACCGAACACCCCCTCCACCTTGGAGCGCACCGCGTCCAGGTCGATCCCGAGCGCGGACAGCGCGTCGGCGTCGTCGTCGCCGAGGCGCCCGTGGGCCCGCTCGATCTCCGCCCGCAGCGCAGCGGCATCGACACCGGCCTCGGCGAGCGCCCGGGCGGCGGACGAGCCGGCGCTGGAGCCGATCGCCAGTAGCAGGTGGTCGTCGCCGATGCGCTCGTGACCGAGCTCGGCGGCGTACGTCTGGGCAGCGGTCACCGCATCGCGGGCCGGCTTGGTGAACCTCTCGAACATCACATCTCCTTCGCGTACTTCTTGTGGACCGCCTGTCGGCTGACCTCCAGCGCGTCGGCGATCTCCTGCCAGGCCCATCCCTGTCGGCGGGCGTTCGCCACCTGCAGCCGCTCCAGGGAGTCGGCGAGGCGACGCAGTGCGAGCGCGGCTCGCAACCCGGTGCTCGGGTCGGCGCTCGCGGCCGACTCGGCAAGGTCCTTCGCATCCGTCACGCTGTCAATATAGGTTGACATCAGCATCGTGTCAACCTGGGTTGACGAAACCGGCCCGCCGCCGGGACACGCGTCACACCGATTCACGGAATAGCGCGCAAATCGCCGAAGGTTAGGCAGTAGTGACTGACATCGCCAGCCCTGAGACCGCCGCGAGACCGGTCACCACCGTCCGGTTCGTGATCGCCATGCTCGCCCTCGCGACGGGTGGGTTCGCGATCGGTACGACCGAGTTCGTCACCATGGGCGTGCTGCCCGAGATCGCCGAGGGCGTCGGCGTCGGAACCTCCACGGCCGGCCATCTGATCAGCGCCTATGCGGTCGGAGTGGTGGTCGGCGTACCGATCCTCTCGTTCTTCGTCGCCCATCTTCCGCGCAAGGGGCTGCTGCTGTCGCTGATGGCGGCGTACGCGCTGTTCAACCTGCTCAGCGCCGTCGCCGTGGACTACCAGATGCTGCTGGTCGCGAGATTCCTCGACGGGCTCCCGCACGGCGCCTACTTCGGCGTCGCGAGCATCGTCGCGACGTCGATGGCCGCGCCCAAGCACCGCGGACGAGCGGTCGCCCTGGTGATGCTCGGGCTCTCGGTCGCCAACGTGATCGGCGTCCCGTTCGCCACCTGGCTCGGTCAGACCGCCGGCTGGCGGGCACCGTACGCAGCCGCAGCAGGCCTCGCGCTGCTGACCGTGGTCCTGGTGCAGCTCTCGGTGCCCCACTTCCCGGGTGACCCGAACGCGACCGGCCGCAGCGAGGCCGGCCGGTTCTTCACCAACAAGCAGGTCTGGCTGACGATGCTCGCGGGTGCGATCGGGTTCGGCGGCATGTTCGCGGCGTACTCCTACATCTCCCCGATCGTCACCGACACCGCCGGCCTGGCCGAGGGAGCGGTGCCGTGGTTCGTCTTCGCGTTCGGCACCGGGATGGTCGTCGGCACCTGGGTCGCGGGAGAGCTGGCCCGGTGGTCGGTGATGGGCTCACTGCTCGCGAGCAGCCTGGGCATGGTGGCGGTGCTGACGCTCTTCTGGCTGGTCGCCCCGGCCGGGTGGTGGCTCGCTCCGGTCGCCTTTCTGACCACCGCGATCGCCTCGGTGCTGGTGATCAACCTGCAGGTGCGCCTGATGGACGTCGCCGATGACGCGGTGACCCTCGGCGCCGCGATGAACCACGCGAGCCTCAACATCGCCAACGCCCTCGGCGCCTTCGCCGGCGGCCTGGCCCTCGACGTCTGGAGCGTGCGCGAGGCGCCGTTGGTCGGCGCCGGCCTGGCCGCCGCCGGGATGCTGGTGCTGTTGTGGAGCACCAGCATCCACCGGCGCAAGGCCTAGAAGGCTTCCTCGTTGCCGTCCGTGGCGGTGGCCGCCTCCACCGCCGCCAGGAACCCGTCGGCCCAGGCCTTGGAGTCGTGGTGGCGGATGGTGTCCCACAGCCCGCGCATCCGGTCCTTGGCCTCGGCCTCGTCCATGTCGACGGCCTGCAGGAAGACCCGGACCATGTCGGAGACGTCGTGGGGGTTGGTCAGCACCGCGCCGCGAAGCTCCGCGGCTGCCCCGGCGAACTCGGAGAGCACCAGCGTGCCGCTCGTGCCGAGCAGACCGTGAACCGCGGCGTACTCCTTCGCGACCAGGTTGAGGCCGTCGCGCAGCGGGGTGATCCACATGACGTCGGCGTTGGCGTAGTAGGCCAGCAGCTCCTCGAACGGGATCGGCCGGAAGTAGAAGTGGACCGGCATCCAGCCCATCCGCGAGAACCGGCCGTTGATCCGCCCGACGGCCTGCTCGATCTGGTTCTGCAGCGTCTTGTAGACGGTCATCTCGCCGGCCGCAGGCACGCAGACCAGCACCAGCGACAGCTCGCCCATCAACGACGGGTCCTCCAGCAGCGCCCGCTCGAAGGCCTCGAGCTGCTGCAGCACGCCCTTGGTGTAGTCGAGGCGGGATACGGCCAGCGCGATCCGCTGACCCTCGAACTCCTCCTTCACCCGAGTGATCGAGCTCTGCACCGCCGGGGAGGCCAGGGTCTGCTCGATCCGCTTCGTGTCGACGCTGACCGGGTTCGCGCCCAGGTGCACCCGACGTCCACCGACGTCGATCACCGAGGGCATGGTGTCCAGACCGAGTGCGAAGCCGTACGTCCGGAACCGAGGCGCCGAGTCCTCGGTCTCGATCACCTCGACCGGCGCCACGCCGCGGGCCACGTCGACGAAGTTCTCGACCTGGCGGGGGATGTGGAACGAGATGTAGTCGCACTGCAGCAGCGAGCCGATGATCTCGCGACGCCACGGCACCACGTTGAAGACGTCAGCGCCGGGGAAGTGGGTGTGGTGCAGGAACGCGATCTTCACGTCCGGCCGCATCTCCCGCAGGTAGGCAGGCACCATCCACAGGTTGTAGTCGTGGATCCAGACGATGCCGCCATACGCCGCCTCGGCCGCCGCCTGCTCGGCGAAGGCCCGGTTGACCCGGCAATAGACCTTCCAATCGTCCTCCTTGAACTTCGCGCGTTCCCAGAAGGTGTGCAGCAGCGGCCAGAACGCTTCCTTGGAGAAGCGTTTGTAGAAGACGTCGACGTCCTTCTTCGACAGCGGCAGCCGGGAGGCCACCAGGCCCGGGTAGAGCTTGGGGTCGACGACCGTGTGGGTGGCGAACTTGCCGCGTTTGGGGTCGTCGATGGACCAGGCGACCCAGGATCCGGTGCGCTCGGTGAAGAACGAGAGCAGCGTCGGGATGATGCCGTTGGGCGACTTCGGCCGCCGGCGCTTGACCTCGCCGTCCTCGATCACCTCGTCATAGGGGAGCCGGTGGTAAACCATGACGAGGTCGGACTTCCCAGGGTCGTCGGCGTCGTTCTCCGGGTCGTAGATGTGCTCGTCGTCGAGCAGGTTGAAGTGCCTGATCGCCTGCAGGATCCCGCCGGTGCCGGGGGAGGTGGCGTGGAACGTACGGTCCTTGTCGCGGGTCGCGTCCAGCAGCAGGTCCTCGGCCTCGCCGACGCAGACGCCCGGGAACCCGATGTCGTACATCGACAGGTCGTTGAGGGTGTCACCGGCGACCAGCACGCGGTCCTTGGGGATGCCGAGGTGCTCGACGAGCTTCGTCACCGTGTGGCCCTTGTTGATCCCGGCGGGCAGCACGTCGAGATAGTGGCTGGCGGAGTAGAGCAGGTCGCAGCCGATCTGCGCGACCAGCGGGGCGAGGTCGTCGGTGACGGCCTCGGGGTCGCAGAAGTAGGAGACCCGGCGGTCCTGGGGCACGTTCTGCCGGACCAGTCCGGGGCGGTCGCCGATCTTCTCGAGCACGGTGAGCTCGCCCGGCCACTTGGCGGCGATCTCCTGCTGGATGGGCTCGACGGCGAGCAGGTCGTGTCCGGTCACGATGGTGGCGCCGACGTCGCAGATGATGAAGTCGGGCGTCGGGATGGTCGGGTCGGCGAGCAGCGGCAGCACCGACTCCAGCCCACGACCGGTGACGAAGGACAGAAGTACGTCCTCGCGGCGGCTCAGCGTCTGGTACAGCTTGACCTTCGCCTCGGGGTCGCCGGCTAGGAAGGTTCCGTCCAGATCGGTCGCAAGCAGCATGCGTGCGTTGGCAGCGGACGTGTCGTTCACAAGTCTCCTCGAGGGTCGCCTGGCCTCGAGGCCGATTCGGCAGCTGGCCCGAGGCTGCGGACCCCTTGGAGGATCCGCGGGTCGACCAAACAGGCTAACAGGGGCATGTGTCAGGCCGGAAAAGGGCATTTGACGGGCCATCGAATCTGCGCTGAGCAGAGCCTCTCAGGAGGTCCACAAACTCGTAAGAAATTGGATGCACCTGTTCGATAACTCAGTCGGGAATCGGTCGTTGATGGGTCATGCGGATCCTGCCCGCGGCCTTCAAGAAGACCGCGGGCGACCACGGTCCTCGACGTTGATCACGGGGGGCGCCGAGGCCCATGGCCGGCACGCAGGTCGGTGCCGCGGGCAGGGTCCACAGCTCGTACCGATCGTTGATCGATCCTCTTCCTTCCACCATTTCGAGCCTTTCGGCGGGTGGCTGACAGAATGCGCACATGACCGGCAGCACTGCTCCTACGACTAGGCCCAGGGTCCTCTCCGGCATCCAGCCGACGGCGGACTCCTACCACCTCGGCAACTATCTCGGCGCGGTCCGGCAGTGGGTGAACCTGCAGGAGGAGCACGAGCCGTTCTTCTTCATCGCCGACCTGCACGCGATCACGGTCGAGCAGGACCCGAAGGTGCTCCGCGAGCGTACGCGGCGGGCCGCCGCCCAGTTGCTGGCCGCCGGCGTCGACCCCGAGCGGTCCGCGATCTTCGTCCAGTCCCACCTGCCCGAGCACGCTCAGCTCGGCTGGGTGATGCAGTGCATCACCTCGTTCGGTGAGGCCCGGCGGATGACCCAGTTCAAGGACAAGTCCGCCAAGGGTGGTGAGGGCGCGGCCTCGGTCGGCCTCTTCTCCTACCCGATGCTGATGGCCGCCGACATCCTGCTCTACCGCCCGGCGTACGTCCCGGTCGGCGAGGACCAGCGGCAGCACCTCGAGCTGACCCGCGACCTCGCGCAGCGGTTCAACAGCCGCTACAAGAAGACGTTCCGGCTGCCCGAGCCCTACATCCTCAAGGAGGTCGCGAAGATCTACGACCTCCAGGACCCGACGATCAAGATGTCCAAGTCGGCCTCGTCGCCGACCGGGTTGATCGACATGCTCGACGACCCGAAGGTCTCGGCGAAGAAGATCCGCTCCGCGGTCACCGACTCGGAGATGGAGATCCGCTTCGACGAGGAGGCCAAGCCGGGCGTCTCCAACCTGCTCCGGATCTACTCCGCGCTGACCGGCTCCGAGATCGACACCCTGGTCGGGAAGTACGCCGGCAAGGGCTACGGCGATCTGAAGAAGGATCTCGCCGAGGTCGTCGTCGACTACGTCACCCCGTTCCGGGAGAAGACCTTCGAGGTTCTCGAGGACCGGGCGTACCTCGACGGCATCTTGCAGCAGGGTGCGGAGAAGGCAGGCGTGGTCGCCCGCAAGACTCTGGCCGACGTCTACGAGCGGGTCGGCTTTGTGCCCCCCGCGTCGCCTCTCGGCTAGTAAGGTCGGCGCATGCGCACCATCGGTGTTGCCATCGCGATCCCGGAGCCATGGGCAAGCCAGCTCCAGGACTACCGGACGTCTCTCGGGGACGCGACGGCGACCATGATCCCGACGCACATCACTCTTGTGCCCCCGACGGAGATCCACGACGACCTGCTGCCCGACGTCGAGAGCCATCTCGAATCGGCGGCTTCGCGGGTCGCCCCCTTCAGCGTGCACCTGCGCGGCACCGGCACCTTCCGGCCGGTCTCGCCGGTGGTGTTCGTGGCAGTGGTACAGGGCATCTCGGGCTGTGAGCAGCTGGCCAACGCGGTCCGGCAGGGACCGCTCGACCAGAAGCTCACGTTTCCCTATCACCCGCATGTCACGATCGCTCACGACCTTCCCGACGCTAGCCTCGACAAGGCTTTCGGCGAGCTGGCCGACTTCGAGTGCGAGTGGTCGGTCGAGGAGTTCCACCTCTACGTCCACGACGACACGGATGGCTGGCGCCCGACGCGGGAGTTCGCGCTGAGAGCAGCACTGACCGGTTGAGGCGGGCTCGGGTCCGCCCATGAACGACGGATGGGGACCTCGGGATGAAGGAAAAGGTCAAGGCAAAGATCGCCGAGCTGCGTGCGCGCTTCCCTGCGCTGGACCGGGTGATTCGCACGCAGGAGCACTACGGTGACGTCGGGGCCGCCCAGCAGGCCGGTGCGATCACCTACTTCGGCTTCCTGTCGACGTTCCCGATCCTCGCGCTGGCGTTCTTCGCCGTCGGCCAGATCGCCAAGGTCTACTCCGGAGCCGAGAGCGACCTCGTCGAGGCGATCGACCAGGTCCTGCCCGGGCTGGTCGGCGACGGTGCCGGGCAGCTGAAGATCTCCGACATCGAGAGTGCGGCCGGCGCGGTCGGGATCATCGGTGTCATCGGTCTGCTCTACGCCGGCCTCGGCTTCATCGACGGACTTCGCAAGGCCCTCGAGGCGGTCTTCCTGGTGCCCGACGAGGAGCAGCCGGGCTTCCTGGCGGCCAAGGCCCGCGACCTGGTCGCACTCATCGGGCTCGGCCTGATCCTGCTGGTCGCGGTGGCGTTCACCGGCCTCGTACGCACCTTCTCGGTCAACGTCTTGGACTGGATCGGACTCGACGAAGGCTTCGGCTGGCTCATCGTCCTCCTCACCCTGGTGCTCGGCCTCGCGGCCAACACGGTGCTCTTCTTCGCGATGTTCCACCTGGCTCCCCAGAGCGACACACCCAAGCGCCCCCTGTGGGCCGGCGCCGTACTCGGCGCCATCGGCTTCGAGATCCTCAAGCAGGCCTCGACCCTGCTGCTCAAGGCCACCCAGGGGCAGCCGGCCTTCCAGGCCTTCGGCATCGCCCTCATCCTGGTCGTCTGGATCCACTACACCTCGATGGTGATCCTGTACGCCGCCTCCTACGCCCACGTCGGCGCGACTCCTGCCGAGCCGGAGGCCGATAGTCCAGAGAGTTCCCGTCGGTCTACCCGCGAGTAACGGTCGGAAACTCCCTGGACTACCCCGAGCGCCCGAAAAGTTATCCACAGGCAGCCTGATATCCGGATGCGGATCGGCTCGACCTGTCGCACCCTCCTGGCATGACCAGGCGCCGGCCACACTTCACGCCCTTGCCGCACTCGCGGCAGCGGGGGGAGATTGTGCGACCGGTTCGAGTGGATCCCTCCGGCGAGGCTGGTCCGACCGAAGCCCAGGCCCGTGGGAAGCGCTGGCGGCGGAGCAGTCGCGGCCTCTATGTACCTGCCGCTGTGGATTCCGACCTCGTTCAGCAGCGGGTGCTTGAAGCGGCGACGGCTGTTCCCGACGGCTACATCACCGGCTGGGCGACCTTCGCCTGGTCGGGCGCGCGCTGGTTCGACGGCACCGATCGCGACGGACGGCCGGTCCCGGTCCCGATCGTGCTCCACCGCCACCGCAGAGTGGCGCAGCGCGGCTACGTGATCTCGCAGGAGCGACTTGCAAAGCGACACTGTCGCGAGCTTGACGGGATCCTCGGCACTGATCCGACGCGTTCGATCGCGTTCGAGGTCCGTTATGCGCCGGATCTGACCAGCGCCGTCGTCGCGCTGGATATGGCGATGGCGACGGATCTTGTCTCGATCGCAGAGGTTGCTGCGTACGCCGCATCGCTAAACGGCTGGACGGGCATCCCGCATCTGCGCGAAGCCATCCAACATGCCGTGGAGAACAGTTGGTCGCCGATGGAATCCGAGATGCGGCTGGCGTGGGACATCGAGCTGGGGCTGAAGGCGATCGTCTGCAACCATCCGATCTTCGACCTGGCCGGTAACCACATCGGTACGCCGGACCTGCTGGACGTCGAGGCAGGGGTCGTCGGGGAGTACGACGGTGCACTCCACCTCGCCGGGCGGCAGCGGTCCAGGGACATCACGCGCGAGGGCGACCTCCGCCGCCTGGGTCTGGAGTACGTCACCATGGTCGCTGATGATCGTCGGGACCCGTCGGACTTCTTGCGGCGCACCCAGGATGCGAGGCGCCGAGCGCTCCAGATTCGCGGCCCGCGGCAATGGACGATCACCCCGCCGGCCTGGTGGACGCCGACGACGACGGTCGAGCAGCGCAGGGCCCTCACCGCCGATCAGCGTGAGCGCTTCCTTCGTCTGCGGTCGGCGTGAGTCGCAGCGGGGGTAGTCCAGGGAGTTTCCGTCGTTCTACCAGCAGGTAACCGACGGAAACCCCCTGGACTACCCGGCCGGGCCCGAACGAGAGATCGTGGATGACAGATGAGAGAGTCGTACTCATGAAGCTCGAGAAGACTGACGGCGCGCTCCTCCTGGTCATCGGGGTCTGGACGATCGCGATCTGGACCAACTTCGGCCGCAACCTCGTCAAGACCGCCAAGGACCCGGAGCAGACCCGTCCGAAGCCCTACTACATCGCTCACGCGGTGCTCGTGGTCGTCGACGTGCTGCTCGGCGGGCTGCTGATCAAGCTCGGCGTACAGCGGCTGCTGACCAGGGGATAGCCCTCAGGAGGACTCGGCCGTGTCGAGGTGGTCGACCAGCTCGGTGAGCTGGTCGCGCAGCGCGAGGGCCTCGTCACGGGTGATCCCCATCGACGCGCCGAGCTCCTGCGGCACGCCGGAGACCTGTTCCTCCAGCGCCTGGCCGGCCTCGGTCAGGCTGACCAGCACCCGGCGCTCGTCGCCGGGGTCGCGGTCGCGCCGCACCAGCCCGGCGGTCTCGAGCCGCTTGAGCAGCGGCGTCAGGGTGCCCGAGTCGAGGCGCAGGCGCTGGCCGAGGGAGGTCACCGAGAGCGGCTCCTCGCTCTCCCAGAGCACCAGCATCACCAGATACTGCGGATAGGTCAGCCCGGTCCCCTTGAGCAGCGTCACATAGCGCTTCGTCACGGCTCTGGTCGCTGCGTACAGCGGGAAGCAGAGCTGAAGGTCGAGCGAGAGCTGCGGATAGGTACGGCCGGACACATCCATCAGTCTACCTCCTTGCGCTATTAAGTTGTGCGCAATATAGTTGTGCACATGACACCGATCTACACAGCCACCGCAGTCAGCACCGGCGACGCCCGCAACGGCCACGTCCAGTCCTCCGACGGTCTCATCGACGCCGACGTTCGCATCCCCAAGGAGATGGGTGGCGCCGGCGGTGCCACCAACCCCGAGCAGCTCTTCGCCGCCGGCTACGCGGCCTGCTTCCACTCGGCGCTCAAGCTGGTGGCCGGCAAGGCCAAGGTCGACATGACCGACTCCGAGGTCGTCGCCGACGTGAGCATCGGTGAGAACGGCCAGGGCGGCTTCGGCCTCGCCGTACAGCTCGAGGTGACCATCCCCGGCGCCGACGCCACGACCGCCCAGCGGCTCGCCGAGCAGGCCCACCAGGTCTGCCCGTATTCCAACGCCACCCGCGGCAACGTCGAGGTCAAGCTCACCGTCGCCTGACCACCGGCCGAGGCGTCACCTACGTCGGCCGAGTGGGCACGACCGTGACGTCTCGGCCGACGTACCTGACGTCTCGGCATAGAAGAAGGGCCGCTCTCCGAGGAGAGCGGCCCTTCTGTCACGTGGTGACCGGATGGTCAGCCGAGGATCAGCGACTTGCGCAGGTCCTTGTTGAGCTGGGAGATCACGTCGAGCGGGATCTCCTTGGGGCACGCGGAGGCGCACTCACCGATGTTGGTGCAGCCACCGAAGCCCTCGGCGTCGTGCTGGCCGACCATGGACTGCACGCGGGAGTAGCGCTCCGGCTGGCCCTGCGGCAGCTCACCGAGGTGGGTGATCTTCGCGCCGAGGAACAGCGAGGCGGAGCCGTTGGGGCAGGCGGCGACGCAGGCGCCGCAGCCGATGCAGGTGGCCGTGTTGAACGCCCGCATGGCCTTGTCGCGCGGGGCCGGCACCGAGTTGGCCTCGGGGGCCGAGCCGGTGTTGGCCGAGATGTAGCCGCCGTTCTGGATGATCCGGTCGAACGCGGAGCGGTCGACGATCAGGTCCTTGACGATCGGGAACGACGCGGCGCGCCACGGCTCGATGGTGATGGTGTCACCGTCGTTGAAGGAGCGCATGTGCAGCTGGCAGGTCGTGGTGACCTCCGGGCCGTGCGCCTCGCCGTTGATCATCAGCGAACACATGCCGCAGATGCCCTCGCGACAGTCGGAGTCGAACGCGATCGGCTCCTCGTCGTTGTGCAGGAGCTGCTCGTTGAGCAGGTCGAGCATCTCGAGGAACGACATGTCCGAGGACACCCCGTCCAGCTCGTACGTCTTGAGCGCACCCTTCTCGGACGCGTTGGCCTGCCGCCAGATCTTGAGGGTGAGCTTCACTTGTACGACCTCTGCTTCATCTCGATGGCGGTGTAGATCAGGTCCTCCTTGTGGAGGATCGGGGCGCCGTCCTCGCCACCGAACTCCCAGGCCGCGACGTAGGCGAACTCGTCGTCGTGACGCAGCGCCTCGCCGTCCTCGGTCTGCGACTCGGCGCGGAAGTGGCCGCCGCAGGACTCGCGCCGGTTGAGCGCGTCGATGCACATGAGCTCACCGAGCTCGATGAAGTCGGCGACACGGCCGGCCTTCTCGAGGTCCTGGTTGAGGGAGTCGGCCGAGCCGAGGACCTTGACGTTGGTCCAGAACTCCTTCTTGAGCTCGCGGATCAGCCCGATGGCCTTCTTGAGGCCCTCCTCGGTCCGCTCCATGCCGCAGTACTCCCACATGATCAGGCCGAGCTCCTTGTGGATCGACTCGACCGAGCGGGTGCCGTTGATCGACATGAACTTGTCGATCCGCTCCTGGACCGACTGCTTCGCCTCGACGACCGCCGGGTGGTCCTCGGAGATCGGGTCGAACGGGCCGTCGGCGAGGTACTCGCGGATGGTGTTCGGGAGCACGAAGTAGCCGTCGGCCAGACCCTGCATCAGCGCCGAGGCACCGAGGCGGTTCGCGCCGTGGTCGGAGAAGTTGGCCTCACCGGTGCAGTAGAGACCCTCGATGTTGGTCGAGAGCTCGTAGTCGACCCAGAGGCCGCCCATGACGTAGTGGACGGCGGGGTAGATGCGCATCGGCAGCTCGTAGGGGTTCTCACCCGTGATCCGCTCGTACATGTCGAGGAGGTTGTCGTACTTCTCCTCGATCGCGGCCTTGCCGAGGCGCTCGATCGCGGCACCCAGGTCGAGGTAGACACCGCGGCGGAACTTCTTCACGGTGCCGTCGGGCTGGGTCTCGTCGACCTCCGGACCGACGCCGCGGCCCTCGTCGCACATGTACTTCGCGGCGCGCGAGGCGATGTCGCGGGGGACCAGGTTTCCGAAGGCGGGGTAGATCCGCTCCAGGAAGTAGTCGCGGTCCTCCTCGGGGATCTCGCGCGGGTCCTTGGCGCAGTCCTCGGCGTTCTTGGGCACCCAGATGCGGCCGTCGTTACGCAGCGACTCCGACATCAGGGTCAGCTTCGACTGGTGGGCGCCGGTCACCGGGATGCAGGTCGGGTGGATCTGCGTGTAGCAGGGGTTGGCCATGTAGGCGCCCTTGCGGTGCGCACGCCACGTGGCGGTGACGTTGGACCCCATCGCGTTGGTCGAGAGGTAGAAGACGTTGCCGTAGCCGCCGGTCGCGAGCACGACCACGTCGGCCAGGTGGGTCTCGATCTCGCCGGTGACCATGTCGCGGGCGATGATGCCGCGGGCCTTGCCGTCGGCGACGATCAGCTCGAGCATCTCGTGACGCGTGAACTGCTCCACGGTGCCGGCGGCGACCTGGCGCTCCATGGCCTGGTAGGCGCCGATGAGGAGCTGCTGCCCCGTCTGGCCGCGGGCGTAGAACGTACGCGACACCTGCACGCCACCGAAGGAGCGGTTGTCGAGCAGACCGCCGTACTCGCGGGCGAAGGGCACGCCCTGGGCCACGCACTGGTCGATGATGTTCACCGACTCCTCGGCGAGGCGGTAGACGTTGGACTCGCGGGCGCGGTAGTCGCCGCCCTTGACCGTGTCGTAGAAGAGCCGGTAGGCCGAGTCGCCGTCGCCCTTGTAGTTCTTGGCGGCGTTGATGCCGCCCTGGGCGGCGATCGAGTGGGCGCGACGCGGGGAGTCCTGGTAGCAGAACGACTTCACGTTGTAGCCGGCCTCGCCGAGCGTGGCGGCAGCGGCGCCACCGGCCAGGCCGGTGCCGACGATGATGACCGACAGCTTGCGGCGGTTGGCCGGGTTGACCAGGCGGTTCTCGAACTTGCGGGTCGTCCAGCGCTCCGCGATCGGGCCGGTCGGAGCCTTTGGGTCGACCAGCTTGTCGCCGAGCACGTAGTAGCCCGCGGCGTCGTCGGATTTCTGGACCGGTGCCTCGTTGGTCGGGGTGAGGCCGGACAGGTAGTGGGTTCCAGCAGCCATGTGTCAGATGTCCTTACGAGATGACGCCGAAGACGGTGAACAGGGGGACCAGCGAGAAGCCGCCGGCGACCACGATCGCGACGACCCAGCCGGCGACGCGGGCCCTGGCACGCGACTCAGCGGTGTTGGTGAACCCGAGCGTCTGGATGGCGCTGAAGGTGCCGTGGTGCAGGTGGAACGCGAGCGCGAGCATCGCGAGCAGGTAGATGATGACCATCCACCACTGCTCCGGCTGGAACGCGGCGATCAGCAGCCGGTAGGGGTTCTCGGTGACCTCAGGGGCCTGCCCGCCCGCACCCACGTTGATCTTCACGATCGTGAACTGCAGCAGGTGCCAGACGACGAAGAGGAGCAGGGCCACGCCGCCCCAGCGCATGGTGCGCGAGGAGAGCGACGAAGCCTTGTTCTTCTTCACCGCGTACTTCACCGGGCGCTGCGCGTGGGCACGGATGGAGAGCGCCACCGCCGAAGCGACGTGCGCGATCAGTGAGCCCAGGAGCACTACCCGCAGGATCCAGAGGAGCCCGCCGTACGGCAGCATCGGCTCCCCGAACGTACGCAGGTGCTCGGCGTACTCGTTGTAGGCCATCTCGCCGCTGAAGGCTTTGAGGTTGCCGTACATGTGCGCCAGCACAAAGAGGATGAAGACGATGCCGCTGGCCGCCATAAGGAGCTTCAGGGCGATCGTCGAGCGCGTCGACCGCGCGCCTTTGATCAGAGTCGTGGTTGCCACGGCACGCACGCTACTACCCCTCATACCCGAACTTGTACGCAGGGAGTATGTGACATTTTCGTCGCTGCGTGGGCGGGCGGGGTTACTGACGAGTATCTTGGGAATGGGTTAGGCAAGCCTAACAGCAGGGTGTGCATTCTCCGTGGCGATGGCGTGAGATCGTGAGGACCGGACCTCGCTCAGTGCCACCAGGCGAGCCAACAGCTCGTCGACGGCGTCGGTCCACGGACGCGTCGCGACCAGCTCCCGGCCGCGGTCGCCGAGCAGGCGCCGCCGGGGGTCGGAGACCACCGAGGCGACCGCGTCGGCGAGCTCGCGGGCACGGGCCGGGTTGTAGAGCAATCCGGTCTCCATGTGCTGGACGATCTCGGCCGCCGCGCCGGCGCGCGGGGCGACCACCGGGAGGGCGCTGGCCGCGGCCTCACGCAGGATGTGGCCGCATCCCTCCTCCTCGCCGGGGTGGACGAGAACGTCGAGCGACGCCAGTGCGATGGCCAGGTCGCCGGTGCCCAGCGGGCCGGTCAGCTTCGCCTGCGGGACCCGCTGCTTGAGCCATCCGCGCTGGGGTCCGTCGCCGATGATGACGAGGCGGACCCCCGGCACCACGGTGAGCTCGGCGAGGCGGCGTACGCCATGGCTCTTGGCGAGGTTGCCCGCGTAGCCGACCACGACCAGCGGTGTGGGTCGGGACTTCGCCTTGGACCACCGGCGGTGGAGCCAGTCGTCGCGCAGACTGGGCGAGAAGGCGGCCGTGTCGACCCCCGGCTCCCACACCTCGGCGGCGACGTCGATCGCCGCGAGGGTGCGGCGCAGGTACTCGCTTGTGACAAAGATCTCATCGGCGTACGCGGCGATCGAGGTGCTCCAGGTGAGCGCCGCCTTGGGCGAGAGCGGGGACTGCTGGACGACCAGCGTGGTCGCGTCGGCCGCCGTCGGCGACGACAGAGCCTTGCGGCCCAGGCGGCCCGGGTCGAAGGTGACCACGACGTCCGGCTCGAAGGACTCCAGGGCGTTGCGTACCTGACGGCCGGTCTTGGCGATCGGCGAGACGCGGACGACTCGGCTGTTGCGGTAGACCGAGAGTCCGGGGCCGGGAGCGATGAACCGCACCTCGTGGCCCGACTCGATCATGCGGTCGGCGATGGCCTTCACCGTGGTTGTGACACCATCGATGGTAGGAAAGAAGCTCTCGGTGACCAGCGCCATCTTCATGGGACCAGCGTCCTGGCCGGGGATGGCGAGAGCGCGACGTGTGCGTTGACCTGGGATGAACCATCGGCACGACCAGTAGACGACCAGCGTGATGAGGACGATCAGTGGCGGTATCCAGACGGGTCTGGACGCTTTCGGCAGCAGCACTAGCGGTTGCTGGGCTCGTAGGGATGTCGGGCTGTGGCCAGGCGCCGACCCAGCAGCCGTCGGGCGAGCGCGTCTCCGAGCAGCCCTCGACCGCGACGCCGGCCTTCGAGATGCCGGTCGAGAAGCCCAACCTGCTGATGATCACGGTCGATGACCTCTCCGCCCTCGACATGGACTACCTGCCGAGCGTGAAGAAGCTCGTGGGGGACAGCGGCGTCACCTTCATCGACGCGGTCGCGCCGACGCCGATCTGCGTGCCGGCCCGCGCCTCGCTGCTGTCGGGGCAGTACGCCCACAACCACGGTGCCCACACCATCCACGGTCCTGAGGGCGGCTACCCCTCCTTCGACGACTCCGCGACCCTGGCCACCTCGTTGCAGGAGGCGGGCTACTCGACGGTGTTCACCGGGAAGTACCTCAACGAGTACGGCGAGGCGGGGACCGAGCGCGACCTGCCTCCTGGCTGGGACGAGTGGCGCGCGACCGTCGACCCATCGACGTACAACTACCTGGGCGCGAAGTTCAACGTCAACGGGCGTCTGGTGAAGCCCAAGGGCTACTCGACCACTGTCATCACCCAGCAGGCGAGGGCAGCGCTGACGGCTGTGCAGAAGGATGGCAAGAAGAAGGCCGGAGCCGCGGAGAAGCCGTGGTTCCAGTGGGTCAACTACGTGGCCCCGCACATCGGCGGGCCGACGGAGAAGGGTGACCCCAAGCAGCGTTTCCCGGGCACCAAGGGCGCGATCGGCGTACCGGTGCCGGACAAGCAGGATCGCGACAAGTACGCCGACGAGCCGATCCCGCAGCAGCCCAACCTGTTCCCGGAGGCGCGCAAGAAGTTCCCGAAGGGGTCGCCGTCGCGGAAGAACCCGTCGCAGATCGAGAAGGACGCCTACCGGCTCTCCTATCAGCGGCGGATCGAGTCGGCGCGCAGCCTGGACCGCAACATCGCCTCCCTGCTCGGCGGGCTGAAGAAGAGCGGCGACCTGGCGCGCACCCTGGTCGTCTTCACCTCCGACAACGGCTTCTCGAGCGGCTACCACAACTTCAACGGCAAGCTCTGGTACTACGAGGAGTCGCTGCGGATCCCCGTGCTGATGAGCGGCCCAGGCGTACCGAAGGGGCGCGAGGTCGGGACCACGCTGACCAACCCGGACATCGCCACGACGCTGCTCGCGGCGGCCGGGGCCGGCGATCCGCACGAGCCCGACGGCATCGACATCCTGCCGTGGCTGCGTGCGCCCGAGCAGACCCGTGTCGTACCGATCGAGGCGTGGCCGACCTCCGACGGCACCTCGCGGCTCTGGTCCGGGGTGCGCGTGGGGCGGTGGACCTACGTCGAGCTGACGACCGGTGAGGTCGAGCTCTACGACCGCACCAACGATCCGTACGAGATGACGAACCTCGCCGACGACCCGGCTCACGCCACGACGGTCTCGCAGCTGGCCGACCTGACCGACAAGTACCGCGACTGCGCCGGCGACAGCTGTCCCAAGAAGATGTACGCCGCCGACCGCCCGCTCGACCTCGACGGTCTCTGACCGCTCCCGCGGCGGCCCGATGTGGCAACCGCGCCGGATTGCCGCATCGCGTCACGGATATTTCATCTGTCTGCCGTGGTTTCGGGCTGCAGCCGGACAGTCTCGCGCCACCTCGTGCCGGTGGACTTGTCCAGACAAGTTCCCGGTGCCCGAGCACCGTGACCGAGACGAGGAGACCGATGATTCCCATCAGACGATCGTGGGGTGCGCGCCTTGTTGCCGGCGGCCTCGTGACTGTTGCGATCGCGGGCGGCGGCACCGTCGTCGCCCAGGAGCGGGCCGAGGCCGATGGCCCCGCCTTCGCGCTGCTCGCGGAGCAGGTGCGACTGCAGGACGCCCCCGAGTCCAAGGCCGCGGTCGGTGAGAGCTTCCGCATCCCGGAGCCCGTCCCGACCGAGAAGGGCAGCACGTTCCGGACCGGCGACTACGTGGTGTCGGTGACCTCGCCCGACGGCGTCACCGCGGAGATCTCCCCGACCGGATCCGCGAAGGAACCGGTCTACGAGTTCACCCCGCAGACCGCCGGCGACTACCGGATCAGCTACTCGGCCGTCGGTGAGAACGGCACCGTCGACTTCGAGGAGTTCCAGGTCGTCGCCGGGAACTCCAACGAGGTCGAGGAGGCCCGCGCTGCCGCTGAGCGTCGCACCGCCAACGACAACCAGCCGCAGGTGACCTTCGGCTCGATCGGCGACATCCACAACGAGTGGGGTGACCTGGACAAGGCGTTCGACCTCTACCACGCCGAGAACCTCGACGCGACGCTGTTCGTCGGCGACCTGACGAACAACGCCACCGCAGGCGAGTACGCCGGCCTGAAGGAGGTGCTGGACCGTCGCCTCGACGAGAACGCTGACGGCAAGGACGACATCTCCCTGGTGGCCGCCCTGGGCAACCACGACGTCGGCTCGGGCATGACGGGCTACGACCTCTTCACCCAGTCGACCGGCGGGCAGCGGCCCAACGCCGACTATCTGATCAACGGCTACCACTTCATCACGGTCTCGCCCGGTGCCGGCGAGCTCGACGAGGAGACCGGCCGGCCGACCCAGGGCAGCACCGGCAACTACGCCTACGCGCGCGACTGGCTCCACACCCGTCTGGCCGCCGACACCGCCGAGCACCCGGACCGCCCGGTGTTCGTCCTCGTGCACCACCCCCTCAGGTGCACGCACTACGTCTCGAACGAGTGGTACGGAGCCGGCCTGTCGGAGGGCTGCGGCGACACCTTCAAGTCGGTCTTCGACAACTTCCCCCAGGCGGTCGTCTGGGGCGGGCACATCCACACGCCCAACAACATCTCGACCTCGATCTGGCAGGACGGCGGCTTCACGACCGTCAACGCCCCGCCGCTGGCCTACTTCGAGATGGAGAGCGGCGTCGACAACGACACGACTCCGAACGACGCGGGCGACAACGCACAGACCTCGGTCGTCGAGGTCAAAGGCAGCGTCGTCAAGGTGAAGAACTACGACCTGCAGGCCGGTGAGTGGATCGACCAGACCTGGACGTGGGACGTCGAGCAAGCGGTCAAGAACCCGCAGCGCAACTTCCCCTACACCGACCGCCGTGCCGCGAAGACCGCCGGGCCCAAGTGGCCCGCCGGGTCGGCCGTGACCGTGTCGGACATCAAGGAGGAGACCGCGCAGGTCTCCTTCCCGCAGGCGAAGCCGGCGGCCAACGACGTACAGGACATCGTCCACCTCTACCGCTACCAGGTCATCGACAAGGCCACCGGCGCGAGCGTCGCCGACTTCAAGCAGTGGTCGGGCTTCTACATCCTCCCGCTGCCGGCCTCGCGCGGCCACGCCATCCAGGGGCTGAAGGGCGACACGGAGTACGAGGTGCGGGTGACCCCGTACAACACCTGGGGCAAGGCGGGTGGGTCGATCTCGACCACCTTCAAGACCGCTCCGCCGCCGCCTCCGGTCGACCCGGCCGACTACCTCATCTACCAGGACTTCGAGTCGGTGGCCGGCCAGCTCCAGTACGGCGTGGAGCACAACATGCCGGCGAACGCGAACGTCCTCGGCTGGACCAAGACGACACCGGCGGGCTGGACGATCACCAACGCCGCGGACATGCCCACCGGCACCAAGGAGATGAACGGCTGGTCGCTGATGACCAAGGCGTTCTGGCAGAACGGTGACGACCAGGACCGCAGCGGCTTCACCCTGGGCCGCAACGTCGTGGCCGTGGCCGACCCCGACGAGTGGGACGACGTCAACGACCCGGAGAGTCGCGGCCGCTTCGACTCGACGCTCACCACGCCCAGCGCGCCGATCCCTGCGGGCGCCTCGCGTCTCCACCTCGCGTGGGACAACCACTACCGCGAGGAGGAGCCGCAGGAGGCCGAGGTCACCGTCGAGTTCGACACCGGTCAGAAGGTGCAGCTGGTCCACTGGACTCCGGCCAACACCCCCGACCTCAGCCAGGGGAACAAGACGGTCAACCTCCCCGTCGACGTACCGGCCGGCGCGACCTCCATGAAGGTCAACTTCCGGCTCTTCAACGCGATGAACGACTGGTACTGGGCGATCGACCACGTTCGACTCGACACCGAGCCGATCAGCTGAACCCGGTCAGGGCTCGCCCGGCGCCTGCCGGGCGAGCCCTGCCCTCCCGTCTCGATCGAGGATCCTCATGACCGTTTCCTTCCGTATCCGCTGCTTCCTCGCCGCGGCGCTCGCGATGCTGGCGCCGCTCCTGCTGGCCGTCCCGGCCTCGGCTCACGGCTTCACGTCCACGGTCCATGCCGAGCTGACCCAGCGTCCCGACGGCGTGGTCCGGGCCGAGCTCGAGATGGAGTACGTCCTCCTCGTCAGGTCGGTGGCGAAGGCCGAGGCCGACCCGGAGCTGGAGAGCCGGGCCAAGGCCGCCTTCCGGACCTCCGGGGCGGACGTCGGGCTGATCGAGGAGCACCTGGACGCCGTGCTCGGCTACCTTGGTGACAGGTTCGGCATCGCCGTCGAGGGCCGGCCCTGCACGCCCGCTGCGACCGACGGGCTCCGCGCGAGCGAGCGCGACGGGGTTCCCCACCTGGTGGTGGCGGTCGACTACACCTGCCCGGCCTCGGGCGATGTCGCGTACGAGATCTCCAGCGAGCTGTTCCCCGAGTCGGAGGGGTTCGTGGGCAGCACCGAGACGATCCTCGACTACTCGTTGTCGGACGCCTCGGGCAGCGCGCTCCTCTCCGCCGAGGATCCGACCTACTCCACGGACGAGTCGTCGCCGGCCAGCCTGCTCGACTTCTTCGTCCTGGGCGCCGAGCACCTGCTCTTCGGGCTCGACCACCTCCTCTTCCTCGTCGCGCTCATCGTCGGCTCCCGCCGTCCGCGGGACATCCTGCTCGCCGCGACCGCGTTCACCGCGGCCCACTCGGTGACCTTCATCCTCGCGAGCCTCGGCCTCGTCTCGGTCCCGGCCGCGATCGTCGAACCCGTGATCGCGCTGTCGATCGCGGCGGTCGCGGCTTGGCATGTGTGGGGTTCGTGGCGCGATCGACGTCCTGGCTCTGGTTCGGCGTCGCTCGGCCGTCCGGTGGGCGGCGTCGGTCTCTCCCCTGACCAGGCCGCCCCGGCGGGCGGGGGTGCCGTCGCGGTGGCGACACCCGTGCAGACGTCCACCGGGCTTGCGGCGGCGACTTCGGGGGTGTCGAGGATGTCGCGGATGTCGGGGGAGCGGGCTCGGCTCGCCGTGGTCTTCGGGTTCGGCCTGATCCACGGCCTGGGCTTCGCGGGTGCGCTCGGGATCGACGAGCCGTTCTCGTGGCGGTTGCTGGGCTCGCTGCTCGTCTTCAACCTGGGCATCGAGGCCGTGCAGCTGGCGATCATCGCGCTGGTCTTCCCGATGCTCCTGGTCCTGCGGCGCCGACAGCCACGGATCGGCTGGTGGCTCGGCATCGTCGCTGCCGCAGCGGTGGTGGTCGTCGGACTCTTCTGGTTCGTCCAGCGAGTCCTCGGGCTCGGGTGAGCTGATGCTGGAGGTGCGGGAGGTGGGCCCGGTGCCCGAGCGGTCCGCCGGCACGGCTTGGAGGTCGTCGCGTCGCTACCAGGCCGTCGCCGCCACGCTGGAGGCGCGGATCCGGGCCGGCGAGTACCCGGCCGGCAGGCCGCTTCCGACGGTTTCCTGCCTGGCGCGGGAGTTCGGGGTCGCCCGCGGCACCGTGGAACGGGCGCTCGCGCGGCTGGAGAACGACACTCGGCTGGTCTCGCTGCACGGCCAGCGCTGGTACGCGCACGTCGCTACGCGGCTGCAGAGTCTCGGGGTGCGCTCCTTCGCCCAGTGGGCCGTCGCCTCCGGCCTGAGACCAGGAGGCCGGTTCGTCGACGTGGCGCGTGGTCGCGCGACGACCGTGGAAGCGCGCGAGCTCGGCGAGCGGCCGGGAAGCCCGGTGCTGCGGGTGGTGCGCGTCCGCTCGCTCGACGGGTCGCCCGCCATGGTCGAGCACACGGTGTTTCCCGGCTGGCTCGCCGGGGTCATCGAGTCCCTACCGGCCGATGCTCCCTCGATCGTCCAAGTCGTGGAGGAGGCGCTCGGCGTCCCGCTCGGGCACGCCGAGCACCGGATCGAGGCGATCGCGGCCTCGGCCATGGACGGCCGCCTGCTCGGCGTACGGCGTGGCAGCCCGCTCCTGCGGGTCGTCCGCACCGCGCGGTTCGCCGACGGCCGCACCTTCGAGTTCAGCGACGACCGCTACCTCCCCGGCGTGGTGTCCTTCTCGCTGGTCACCAGCTCTTCGCCGATAGGGGTTGAAGTAGACTAAACAACTCGTCTTACTTGGGAGTGTTTGGTCATGCCGGTCGTCAACCTGTTCACGCGTCGCAAGCGCGCTGCTGTGGCGACGGCTGCGATGAGCGCCCTCGCGGTGACCGGCCTGGTGCACGAGCCGGCCGCCGTGGCGGCCGGCCCTACGCGTACGCCTGCTCTGGAGCGGCCCGCCGAGAGGCCGAACCTGCTGATGGTCACGGTCGACGACCTCTCCGCACTCGATATGGACTACCTGCCCCGGGTGCGGAAGCTGCTCGAGCGGACCGGCGTCTCCTTCTCCGACGGGATCGCGCCGACGCCGATCTGCGTGCCGGCGCGGGCCTCGCTGCTGACCGGGCAGTACGCCCACAACCACGGCGCTCGCACGATCGAGGGGCCGTACGGCGGGTATCAGGCCTTCGACGACTCCTCGACGGTCGCGACGTCGCTGCAGGACGCGGGCTACTCGACGGTGCTGGCGGGGAAGTACCTCAACGGCTACGGGGAGGGCGCGACCCGCGGCGACGTGCCGCCCGGCTGGGACCAGTGGCGCGCGACCGTCGACCCGTCGACGTACAACTTCCGCTCGCCGAAGTTCAACGTCAACGGCGAGATCATCAAGTCCAAGGGCTACTCCTCGACCGTCATCACCGAGCACGCGAAGGCTGGGATCGCGGCCGAGCGCGCGAGCGGGAAGCCCTGGTTCGCCTGGGTCAACTACGTGGCGCCGCACCACGGCGGGCCCTCGGGGGCCGACGATCCGAAGAAGATCTACCCGGGCACCGACGCCGCGCTGTCGGTGACCGTGCCCGACGCCCAGGACCGCGGGTTCTACGACAACGTCCAGATCCCGGCGCGGCCGAACCTCTTTCCCGAGGACACCTCCGGCTATGCGAAGGGCTCGCCCGGGCGCGGGAAGTTCAACCCGCGGAAGAAGGACGCCCTCCGGATCGCCTACCAGCGCCGTCTCGAGGCGATCCGCAGCCTGGATCGCAACATCGCCTCGCTTCTGGGTGGGCTGAGGAAGAGCGGTGAGCTGAAGCGGACGCTGGTCGTGTTCACCTCCGACAACGGCTTCTCGAACGGCTACCACAACCTCAACGGCAAGCTGTGGCACTACGACGAGTCGCTCCGGATCCCGGTGCTGATGAGCGGCCCCGGGGTGCCGCGCGGCCGGACGGTACGGACCCCGGTCACCAACCCGGATCTCGCCGCGACCCTGCTGGCGGCGGCCGGGGCCCGGCCACCTCGGGCACCGGACGGGATCGACATCATGCCGTGGCTGAGCGCGCCCGAGCAGGTACGCGCGATCCCGATCGGCGGCTGGCGGGTGACCGACGGGAGCCGGCAGCTGTGGTCCGGCGTCCGGGTCGGCTCCTGGACCTACGCCCGCCTGCACACCGGCCAGGTCGAGGTCTACGACCGCTCCTCGGACCCCTATGAGCAGCACAACCTCGCCGCGGACCCGGCCGTCGCGGAGACCGTGAAGGCGCTCGCCAGGCTGGCTTCTCGCTACGACGAGTGCGCCGCCTCGACCTGCCCGAAGGACCTGTACGCAGCCGGCCGGGCGCTCGATCTGGGGGCGCTGTGACGAGGGTCGGTGACCTGGAGCGCGAGGCCGCGCGGGCGCGGCTCGTCGAGGCGTACGCCGCGGGGAGGATCGACGCGCCCGAGCTGGAGGCGCGGGCGGAGGCGGTGTGGGGTGCCGCCCGGTCCGGCGAGCTCGCGGCGATGGTCGACGACCTGGGCGAGGAGCCCGCTCCGGCGGGTGGGGCGGGCCCTCGTCTCGTACGCGATCTGCTGGTCTTCCTGATCTGCGGCGCGATCGCCGTCCTGGTCTGGCACCTCGTCGGCAGGGGGTTCTTCTGGCCGGTATGGGTGCTCGTCTACACCGGCCTGCCGCTGCTGCGCCTGTGGCGCGACTAGGACTGCTTGGCCGACTGCCTGGCGAGGGTGTCCGCGGGGACGCGGCCCGACTCGATCTCTCGCGCCAGCTCGGTGATGCGTACGCCGCTGGCGGTCCAGCTGCCGGCGCGCTCCTCGTGGATGGGGGTGAAGGCGCGGCGCACCTCGACGGTCCAGTGACGGCCGAAGACCACCCGGGCGCCGACGGCGAAGGGGAGGATCGCGAGCAGGAGGAGGAGCTCGATGCCGGTCAGCAGCATCACCGCGACGACCACGACGAGGATCGGCAGCGCGATGACGAGCCAGAGCACCATGAGGATCGCGCTGATCGGGTCGTCGCCGGAAGGGGCGCCGAGAGGGATCTCCAATGCGTCGAGACTCAGGCGGCGTGACTTCCGCTGCCACGGGACCCAGCGTCGGGTGATCCGATAGACCTGTCCGCCCGGAGTGCGTACCTTCACGGCGGTCAACCTAACGGCGTGTCTCAGTTAGCGGTTGTAAACCTCACACTTTGTGGTCACCGCCACTTCATCGGCCTAAGGTTCGATCCATGAACGACGCCGCTCGCGACGACTCGTTGCGCCTTGCCCAGCCGGCGGATGCCCATTCCCAGGCAGAGTGGGAGGCGGCGACTGCTGCCGTCCTCCGTAAGAGCGGTCGGCTGACCGCCGACGACGCCGACTCGCTCGTCTGGGACAAGCTGACCCGCACCTCCCTCGACGGACTCCGGATCGCCCCGCTCGGCCTGCCGGGAGGGTCCTTCGCCGACGCGGCCCGTCCTTCGCGCGCCGGCGCCTGGGACATCCGCTCGCTCGTCTCCGGTCTCTCCGGCCTGGACGCCAAGGCGGCCAACGAGGCCGCGCTGGTCGACCTGGACGGCGGGGTCTCCTCACTGTGGGTGGCCGCCGACGAGACCACCGACCTGCACGTGCTGCTCGACAAGGTCCTCCTCGATCTCGCGCCCGTCGTGCTCGACGCGCCGATCGGTGCGGTCAAGGTCGCCCAGAACCTGCTCGCGCTGATCGCCGAGCGCGGCACCGGCCTGCACGCCGCGACCAACCTGGGTGCCGACCCGATGGGCGCGCTGCTGCGCGACCTGCCGCTGGCGCCCGACGAGGCGTTCGCCGAGCTGGTCGACCTCGCCCGTCTCGCCCAGGGGATCGGGGTGCGCGCGATCGTCGTCGACGCCACGGCTGCGCACGATCTCGGCGCGTCCGACGTGCAGGAGCTCGGCTGGTCGATCGCGGTCGGTGTCGCCTACCTGCGTGCGCTGACCGAAGCCGGGTTCTCGCCCGCCGTGGCGGCGAGCCTCATCGAGTTCCGGTTCGCGGCCACCGACGAGCAGTTCCCGACGATCGCCAAGCTGCGGGCCGCCCGTCAGCTGTGGGCACGCGTCCTCGAGCTCTCCGGGGCCGAGGGCGTGGAGATGCGCATCCACGCGGTGAGCTCGCGACCGATGCTGTCGAAGTACGACCCCTACGTGAACATGCTGCGCGGCACCGTCGCGGCCTTCGCCGCCGGTGTCGGCGGCGCGGACGCGGTGACCGTGCTGCCGTTCGACTCCGCCAACGGCGTGCCGGACGGGTTCGGGCGACGGATCGCCCGCAACGTGTCCCACCTGCTGATCGACGAGTCCCACGTCGCGGCCGTCGCCGACCCCGCCGGTGGCTCCTTCGCCGTCGAGCAGCTGACCGCCGACATGGCCGCGGCCGGCTGGGAGGCGTTCATCCAGATCGAGGAGGAATGGGAGCAGGGACGCGACTTCTCGCCCTTCCGCGACAGGATCGCCGCGGTCTCCGCCGAGCGGGAGAAGGCGATCGCTCGGCGTAGGCGCCCGATCACCGGGCTCACCGAGTTCCCCAACCTCGCCGAGACGCTCCCGGAGCGGCCGGTCGACCCGCTCAACGAGCGCGTCGTGCGCTACGGCGCCTCCTTCGAGGCCCTGCGCGACACTCCCGCCACCACCAAGGTCTTCCTCGCCACCCTCGGCACCGTCGCCCAGCACACCGCCCGGGCGACGTTCGCGACCAACCTCCTCGCCGCCGGTGGCATCGGCGTCGAGGTCGCGGGTGCGACCAGCGACGCCGAGGACCTCGCCGGGAAGTACCGCGCAATCTCTCGGGGGCATACCGGCGCGCCGCCGGTCGTCTGCCTGGCCGGCTCGGACAAGGCGTACGCCGAGTGGGGTGCGGCCGCGATCGCAGCCCTCCGCGAGGCCGGTGCCACACACGTGATCATCGCCGGGAAGCCCGACGCCGTCGACGCCGAGGTGGACGACGCCGCCTCGATGGGCGTCGACGCGCTCGCCTTCCTGACCGCTACGAGGGAGAAGCTCGCATGACCATCCCCAGCTCCTTCAAGGGCCTCCCGCTGAAGGGCGAGACCCCGCCGTACCCCGCCGACGCTCCCTCGGGTGAGGGCTGGCTGAGCCCTGAGGGCATCGAGATCCAGCCGGCGTACGGGCCCGCGGATCTCGAGGGTCTCGACGCGCTCGACACCTTCCCGGGGCTGAGCCCGTTCCTGCGCGGGCCCTACCCGACGATGTACACGACCCAGCCGTGGACGATCCGGCAGTACGCCGGGTTCTCGACCGCGGAGGAGTCGAACGCGTTCTACCGCCGCAACCTGGCGGCCGGCCAGAAGGGCCTCTCCGTCGCCTTCGACCTGGCCACCCACCGTGGCTACGACTCCGACCACCCGCGCGTACGCGGCGACGTCGGCATGGCGGGCGTCGCGATCGACTCCATCTACGACACCAGGACGCTGTTCGACGGCATCCCGCTGGACCAGATGTCGGTCTCGATGACCATGAACGGCGCGGTGCTGCCGGTGCTGGCGCTCTACATCGTGGCCGCTGAGGAGCAGGGTGTCCCTCCCGAGAAGCTGGCCGGGACCATCCAGAACGACATCCTCAAGGAGTTCATGGTCCGCAACACCTACATCTACCCGCCGGCGGCGTCGATGCGGATCATCGGCGACATCTTCTCCTACACCGCCGCGAAGATGCCCCGGTTCAACTCGATCTCGATCTCCGGCTACCACATGCAGGAGGCCGGGGCGACGGCCGATCTCGAGCTCGCCTACACGCTGGCCGACGGCGTCGAATACCTGCGGACCGGTCTGGCCGCGGGCCTCGACGTCGACGCGTTCGCGCCGCGGCTCAGCTTCTTCTGGGCGATCGGGATGAACTTCTTCATGGAGGTCGCCAAGATGCGCGCGGCCCGCGCGCTGTGGTCGCGTCTGGTCTCGCAGTTCGACCCGTCCAACCCCAAGTCGCTCTCGCTGCGGACCCACTCGCAGACCTCCGGCTGGTCGCTGACCGCCCAGGACGTCTTCAACAACGTCGGCCGCACCGCGATCGAGGCGATGGCCGCGACCCAGGGCCACACCCAGTCGCTGCACACGAACGCGCTGGACGAGGCGATCGCGCTGCCGACCGACTTCTCGGCCCGCATCGCCCGCAACACCCAGCTGCTGCTGCAGCAGGAGAGCGGCACGACCGAGATCATCGACCCGTGGGGCGGCTCCTACTACGTCGAGAAGCTCACCCACGACCTCGCCGAGCGCGCCTGGGCACACATCCAGGAGGCCGAGGCGGCCGGCGGCATGGCCAAGGCGATCGAGCAGGGCATCCCGAAGATGCGCATCGAGGAGGCGGCCGCCCGAACCCAGGCGCGCCTCGACTCCGGTGCCCAGAAGCTGATCGGCGTCAACACCTTCCGGCTCCCCTCCGAGGACCCGCTCGACGTGCTCAAGGTCGACAACGACCAGGTCTACAAGCAGCAGCTCGCCAAGCTCGAGCGGCTGCGCGCGGAGCGTAACGACGAGGACGTACGCCGGGCCCTGGAGGCGATCACCAACGCGGCCGGCTCGACGAGCAAGCCCAGCGGCACCGGCAACCTGGACGGCAACCTGCTCAAGCTGGCCGTCGACGCGGCCCGGGCGAAGGCGACCGTCGGCGAGATCTCCGACGCGATGGAGAAGGCCTGGGGACGGCACCAGGCCGTCATCCGTACCATCTCCGGTGTGTATCGGGACGAGGCGACGACGTCGGGTGACTCGAAGGTCACCCAGGTGCTGGAGGCGACCAAGGAGTTCGAGGAGGCCGAGGGTCGCCGCCCGCGGATCCTGGTCGCGAAGATGGGCCAGGACGGCCACGACCGTGGCCAGAAGGTCGTGGTCTCGGCCTTCGCCGACCTCGGCTTCGACGTCGACGTAGGCCCGCTGTTCTCCACCCCCGAGGAGGTCGCGCAGCAGGCGGTCGACGCCGACGTACACATCGTCGGGGTCTCGTCGCTGGCTGCCGGTCACCTCGCACTGCTCCCCGCGCTGAAGGCGGCGCTGGAGGAGCAGGGGCGCCCGGACATCATGATCGTCATCGGCGGGGTCATCCCGCCCGACGACGTGGCCACGCTCGAGCAGATGGGCGCCGCCGCGGTCTTCCTGCCCGGCACCGTCATCGCCGACTCCGCCATCGACCTGCTCGGTCGTCTGCGGGAGCAGCTCGATCACTGACCAGCGGTAGCTCCGAGTATGTCCTCGCCGGGGGCGTCGGGCTCGTCTAGCCTCAGAGCTGTGACGGACCTACGCCCCGGGCGGGCATCCGGGGACGGGCTGATGAGGGTCGGCGCCTACGAGATCCTCAGCAAGCTCGGTGAGGGCGGCATGGGTGTCGTCCACCTGGCCCGCCACGAGGAGACCGGCGAGCGGGTGGCGCTGAAGGTGCTGCGTACCCATGTCGTGGGGGACGAGGAGACCCGCGCCCGGCTCGAGCGCGAGGTGCGGTCGCTGCGGCAGGTGCGCAGCCCGTGGATCGCCGAGATCGTCGACGCCGACCCCTACGCGGACCTTCCCTACGTCGCGACCCGCTACGTGCCGGGGCCGACGCTCCACGACCGGATCAAGGACGACGGACCCGTCGTCGGCGAGGACCGGTTCTGGCTGGCGCGCTGCCTGGCCGGCGGCGTCGCCGCCTGCCACGACGCCGGCGTGCTGCACCGTGACGTGAAGCCCTCCAACGTGGTGATGGAGGGGCGTACGCCGGTGCTCATCGACTTCGGGCTCGCCCGGGTCGCCGACGATCCCAAGATCACCCTCACCGGATGGCTGGTCGGCACCCCGGGATACCTGGCGCCGGAGATCCTGGAGGGGACGCCCTCCTCGCCGGCCAGCGACGTGCACTCCTGGGCGGCCACCACGGCCTATGCGCTGCTGGGCCGGCCGCCGTTCGGGACCGGTCCGTCGATGGCCGTCCTGGATCGCGTGCGCCGCGGCCAGCACGACCTCGACGGCATCGAGGGGTCGATGCGGGACGTCCTGACCGCGGCGCTGGCGACGGATCCCGCGGACCGGCCGGGCCTGGAGGAGCTGCGGGAGTGGTTGATGGAGCCCGAGGTGCCGTGGTCGGGGGCCGAAGCGGTCACCAAGGTGCTGCCGGTGACGATGCCGCTGGCCGCCGCACCGGCGGACGCCGGGCTGAAGCCGACGCTGGTGGACCCGGACGCGGCCGGCGATGCCGTGACGGAGGTGGAGGAGGTGCCGCCGACCGCGGTGACCGTGGCCGACGCGCCGGCCGAGCCCGTGGTGGTGCGCCGGTTCGACCCGCAGGCTCCGCCACCGGCTCCCTCGCCCGAGCCTGGCTGGAGCCCACCCAGCAAGCACGCCAACCTCAAGCGCTGGCCGGGGCCGATGCACTTCCTGATCCTGGTCGCGCTCGCCGCCATCCTCGCCGGGGTCGTGGCTGCGTACCCGTTCCTGGGCGCCACCCTGCTCGGCCTCGGAGTCTGGCTGCTGCGGGCGGTCTCGCTGGCTGCCGACCATCTCTCGAAGCGTCGCGAGGCGCGCGGCCGGAAGTGGTACGACGGTCTATGGGCGCTCGTCCGCTCACCGTGGGACCTGGTGCGCGCCGTCCCCGGCACGGTGGCGTTGACCGCGCTGACGGGCGTGATCGCGGCCGCCGTGGCCGTCGGCTGCCTCGCCCTCGGCCTGCCGCTGACCGCGGTGCTCTACGTCGCCGCGATGGTCTTCATGTCCGCGGCCTGGCTCGCCTCGCAACGGGTCCGTGACACCGTCGGACCGGTCGCCCGCGCAGCGTCCTCGCCGTCACAGCGCTGGGTCGTCGCCGTCGTCGGCCTGGCGATCATCGCCGCCGCCGCAGCCTGGTACGCGGTGCAGATGGGTGTCTCGTGGGTGCCGCTGGACGACGTACGTTCGGGTCAGCTGCCGGGCGTCGTGCGCGACGTCCTACGGCGCGCTCGCTGACCGGGTTCGCGATTGGCTAAGGTGCTGGCCATGCCAGGGCCCGACGTACAAGACCTTCTCGACGGCATCAGCGACGGCAAGCGGGCGGCGGTGTCACGAGCGATCACCTTGGTGGAGTCGACCAAGCCCCAGCACCGCGACATCGCGCGCGAGCTGCTCACCAAGCTCCCCGCGGGGGACACCGTGCGCGTCGGGATCTCCGGCGTTCCCGGGGTCGGCAAGTCGACCTTCATCGAGGCGCTCGGCAGCCGGCTGACCGCCAACGGCCTCAAGGTGGGAGTGCTGGCCGTCGACCCGTCGTCGGTACGCACCGGCGGCTCCGTCCTGGGCGACAAGACGCGCATGCAGCGGCTCTCCGTGGACCCCAACGCCTTCATCCGGCCGTCCCCGTCGGCCGGGACGCTCGGCGGGGTCGCCCGGGCGACCGTGCAGGCGATGGCGGTGCTCGAGGCGGCCGGCTACGACGTGGTGCTGGTCGAGACCGTCGGCGTCGGGCAGTCCGAGGTGACCGTGGCGGGGATGGTGGACACGTTCCTGTTCCTCACCATCGCGCGCACCGGTGACCAGCTGCAGGGCATCAAGAAGGGCATCCTGGAGATCTCCGACGTGATCGCGGTCAACAAGGCCGACCCCGACGACCCCCACCGCGCCCAGGAGGCCCGGGCGGCCGCCCGCGAGCTCGCCGGCGCGCTCCGGCTGGTGCGCTCCCGCGAGGAGTGGGCGCCACCGGTGGTCACCGCCTCGGCGCTCCACGACGACGGGGTCGACTCGGTCTGGGAGCAGGTGATGGCTCACCGCGCCCACCTCGGCGAGGACGGGCTGCGCACCAAGCGCGCCGAGCAGCAGCTCGACTTCACCTGGGCGCTCGTCCGCGACGAGCTCGACCAGCGGCTCAAGCACTCCGCGGGCGTCAAGGCGATCCGCGACGAGGTGCGCGCCGAGGTGCTCTCGGGCGAGCTGCCGGCGACCGTCGCCGCGGACAGGATCCTCGCCGCCTACGACAAGGATTAGTCTGACAGGACCATGCTGGAGCCTGCTGCCTTCCTCGCCGAGCGAGTCGATGCCTACGATGCCGAGCTGATCGACCTGCGCCGGGACATCCACGCGCACCCGGAGCTCTCCTGGCAAGAGCATCGCACCACCGAGCTTGTCGCCGAACGACTGGAGAAGGCGGGCTGGCAGGTCGACCGGCCGTCCGCGACGGGTCTGATCGCCGACCTGGGCGGCGGGGGCAAGGAGTCGAGGATCGTCGCGCTGCGCGGCGACATGGACGCGCTGCCCGTCGACGACGTCACCACCGACATCTGGACGAGCACCGTTCCCGGGGTCGCGCACGCCTGCGGCCACGACGTCCACACCACGGCCCTGCTCGGCGCCGGCCTCGCGCTGGCCGACCTGCACCGCGAGTCACCGCTGCCCGGTGGCGTACGCCTGCTGTTCCAGCCCGCCGAGGAGGTCATGCCGGGCGGGGCGCTGCACCTGATGAGCCTGGGCGCGCTCGACGACGTGGAGCGGATCTTCGCGCTGCACTGCGACCCGACCGTGGACGTCGGCCGCGTCGGGATCCGCTCCGGCGCGCTGACCAGCGCGGCCGACATGATCGACGTACACCTCAGCGGCACCGGCGGTCACACCTCGCGCCCGCACCTGACCGGCGACCTGGTCTTCGCGCTCGCCAAGGTGACCACCGAGCTGCCGGTCATCCTGAGCCGGCGGATGGACCCCCGGGCCGGCGTGAGCGTGGTCTGGGGCAAGGTCACCGCCGGCCAGATCCACAACGTGATCCCCGCCCACGGCTCGGTCGGAGGAACCGTACGGATCCTCGACAGCGACGCGTGGAGCGAGGTCGAGCACGTCGTGCGCGAGGTCGTCGCCGAGATCATCGCCCCCTACGGCGTGACCGCCGCCGTCGACTACACCCGCGGTGTCCCTCCGGTGAGCAACGACGAGGAGTCCCACCAGATCCTCGTGGAGAGCGTCCGCGAGGTTCTGGGGGAGCGGGGTGCCGTCGTCTCCGCGCAGAGCCTCGGTGGCGAGGACTTCGGCTGGTACCAGGAGCAGGTCGCCGGCTCGATGTTCCGGCTCGGCGTACGCACCCCCGGCGGCCCCACCTACGACCTCCACCAGGGCGACCTGCGCATCGACGAACGCGCAGTGGGCGTCGGCGCCAAGGTTCTGGCCGCCGCCGCCCACCGCGCGCTGGTCTAGCTCGGGGCTAGCCCTTTCGGTACGGGATGCCGTCGGCGGCGGGGGCGCGTGAGTGCCCGACGAGACCGGCGACGGCGAAGATCGTCACCACGTACGGCAGCATCAGCATGAACTGCGACGGCACCGGAGAGCCGATCACCGAGAGCACGGACTCGACGTTGGAGGCGAAGCCGAAGAGCAGCGCCGCCAGCGTCGCCTTGATCGGATCCCACTTGCCGAAGATCACCGCCGCCAGCGCGATGTAGCCCGCGCCGCCGGTCATCTCGCGTCCGAAGGACGGCACCGAGACGAGCGTGTACGTCGCCCCGCCGATGCCCGCGATCGCGCCGGCCAGCACGATGGTGCGGTAGCGGGTCGCGATCACGTTGATGCCGACGGTGTCGGCCGCCTTCGGGTGCTCGCCGACCGCGCGCACGCGCAGGCCCCACTTGGACCGGTAGAGGGCCCATGCGACGAGGAAGACGGCGGCGTACATGATGTAGACCAGCACCGTCTGGCGGAAGAAGATCGGGCCGACCACCGGGATGCCGGACAGCAGCGGGATCTCCAAGCGCGGGAAGTGCGGCGGGTTGTTCAGTGCCCCGGCGTTCTCCGAGAGGACCTGGGAGAACATGAAGCTGGTGAAGCCGATCACGAGCACGTTGAGGACGACACCGACGATGACCTGCTCGACCCAGTAGGTGATCGCGAACAGGCCCAGGAGCAGCGCGACCAGCATCCCCGCGACCATCGCCGACACCAGGCCGGCCCACGGGCTGCCGGTGAGGGAGGCGACGATCGCGGCGCCGAAGGCGCCGAAGAGCAGCTGGCCGTCGATGGCGATGTTGACGACGCCCGCCCGCTCACCGAGTACGCCGCCGAGCGCACCGAACACCAGCGGCACCGCCAGCGCCAGGGCGCCGGCGAGCAGACCGACCACGGGCAGCGTCTTGCCCGCGACCGCCCAGGCCAGGAACCCGGACACGGCGATCACGGCGAACGCCGCGACCAGCACCAGGGGAGTCTTGCGGCCGGCGCGAGCGTTCCAGGCGGCGTACGCCGTGCACAGCAGGCACAGCACCACGGCCGTCCAGACGATGGCGTTGGCCGGCAGCGTGATGTCGGGGATGGCGAACCAGTCACCGTCACGGCTCCACCTGAAGGTGGAGTCGCCGGTGCGCGGAGCCAGGATGACGAGCAGCGCCACCAGCACGGTGAACACCGCCATGACGATGGGCGTCTTCCACAGGCCCGGGATGCGCTCGGCGACGACTGGTTCGTCGGAGTTGACCGGAAGATCGACAACAGACACGGTCCTCAGGCCTCCTTCGTGGGGAGTCGGAAGATCGCCTTCACCAGAGGTGGCGCGGCGAGGAACAGCACGATCAGGGACTGGATGACCAGCACGATGTCGACCGGGATGCCTTCGGAGGCCTGCATGAAGAAGCCGCCGGACTTGAACGCGCCGAACAGGATCCCGGCGGCCAGGATGCCGAACGGACGCGACCGTCCCAGCAGCGCGACGGTGATCGCGTCGAAGCCGATCCCGGCGTCGAGACCGCTGGTCGCGCCGTCGGTCACCGAGCCGAGCACCTGGTTGACACCGGCCAGGCCGACCAGCGCGCCGGAGATCAGGAACGCGCTCAGGTAGGCGACCCCGACGTTGATGCCGGCAGCCTTCGCGGCCGAGGGGTTCTCGCCGACCGCCCGGAACCGGTAGCCGAGGGAGGAGCGGTTGAGGATCCACCAGACCAGGAACGTCGCCAGCACCGCGAGCAGGAACCCGGCGTGCAGGTTGAACTGCGGCCCGAGCAGGTCGGGCAGGATCGCCGACTCCGGCATCGGCGAGGACTTCGGGTTGCCCGACCCGGGCGCCTGGAGCAGCGACTTGCGGGTCAGGGCGTAGAAGACCAGGTAGTAGCCGATGTAGTTGAGCATGATCGTCACGATCACCTCGTGGGCGCCGGTGAGCGCCTTGAGGAGGCCGGCGATCCCGCCCCACAGGGCGGCGGCCAGCGCTCCGACGAGGATGGCCAGCGGCAGGTGCACGATCATCGGCAGGTCGAGCCTGACCGCCACGAACGCGGCCGCGGCGCCACCGAGCAGCATCTGCCCGCGACCGCCGATGTTGAAGAGCCCGGCGCGGAAGGTCAGGCCGATGCCGAGCCCGGCCAGCGTCAGCGGCGCGGCGAACTTCATCGTCTCGGTGATCGGCTTGATCTGCTGGGCGAACGTGCCGCCCAGATCGTTGTAGACCGAGCCCCGCCACAGCGAGACGTACGCCCCAGAGATGGCCTCCCACGCGTAGAAGAACGTGTCGGAGGGGCGGGCGAAGAAGTAGGAGAGCCCGTAGCGGACGTCCTCGTCGGTGAAGAGGATCATCAGCGACCCGAAGAACATCGCGAGCACCACCGAGAGCACCGCGACCAGCGCGTTGCCCGTGGTGATCTCGCGCATCGCCACGTGCCAACGGCTCGCCTCGGGCACCCGGTCGGTGTCGGCGGACGCCTTCACCGGCTCAGCCGGCTCAGTCGGCTCGGTGGGCTCTGTCGTCTCGGCCGGCTGGTTCTCCGGCCCCTTCTCGCTCACGAATCGCTCCCTTCAGGAGACTCGCCGGCCATCATCAGGCCGAGGGTGTCGCGGGAGGTGTCGGCGGGCACGATGCCCACGACCCGCCCGCGGTAGAGGACCATGATCCGGTCGGCGAGGGCGGCGATCTCGTCGAGCTCGGTGGAGACCACGAGCACCGGTACACCGGAGTCGCGCGCGGCCACGATCTGCTGGTGGATGAACTCGATCGACCCGACATCGACGCCGCGCGTCGGCTGTGCCGCGACGAGAAGTCGCAGGTCACGGGAGAGTTCACGGGCGACGACGACCTTCTGCTGGTTGCCGCCCGACAGCTGCCCGGCCAGGGTCGAGACCCCGGGGGCGCGTACGTCGTACTCGGCCAGCTTCTCCTTGGCGAAGGTGTCGAGCTTCTTCAGGTTCAGCGAGCCGCGCGAGACGAAGGGCTCGTCGTAACTGCGGTTGAGCATGAGGTTCTCGGCGATGGTGAAGTTGCTGACGAGACCGTCGACCTGGCGGTCCTCGGGGATGAACCCGATCCCGGCCTCGAGCGCCTTGCGCACCGAGCGGCCCACGATCTCGCGGCCGTCGAGCATGATCGAGCCCTCGACGTGCGGAGCCAGGCCCACCATGGCCTCGGTGAGCTCGGTCTGGCCGTTGCCCTGGACCCCGGCGACGGCGAGGATCTCACCGGCGTCGATGTGGAAGCTGATCGAGTCGACGTGGACACGGCCGTCCTCGTCGGCCACGGTGAGGTCGGAGACGACGAGCGCGCGCTCGCCCGGCTGCGCCGGGTCCTTGTGCACCTTGAGCTCGACCGGTCGCCCGACCATCAGGGCCGCGAGCTCGGCGTTGGAGGCCTCCGGGGAGGCCTCGCCGACCACGGCGCCGCGGCGGATGACCGTGATCCGGTCGGCCACCTCGCGCACCTCGCGCAGCTTGTGGGTGATGAACACGATGCCCGTGCCCGACTCCTTGAGCTGGCGCATGATCGCCATCAGCTCGTCGGTCTCCTGCGGCGTCAGCACAGCGGTCGGCTCGTCGAAGACGAGCACCTCGGCGTCACGCGAGAGAGCCTTGATGATCTCGACCCGCTGCTGCACACCGACGGGGAGATCCTCGACAAGCGCGTCGGGGTCCACCTGGAAGCCGAAGCGCTCGGAGATCTCCCGGACGCGCTTGCGGGCGGCGTCGAGGTCGAGACTGCCGGCGAACCCGGTGGCCTCGTGGCCGAGCATGACGTTCTCGGCGACGGTGAAGACGGGGATGAGCATGAAGTGCTGGTGCACCATGCCGATGCCGGCGGCCATCGCATCGCCGGGACCCTTGAAGCGCTGCGGCACGTCGTCGATGACGATCTCGCCCTCGTCGGCCTGGTAGAGGCCGTAGAGGACGTTCATCAGCGTGGACTTGCCCGCGCCGTTCTCACCGAGCAGGCAGTGGATCTCACCCGGCTCGACGGTCAGGGAGATGTGGTCGTTGGCGACCAGGGAGCCGAAGCGCTTGGTGATGTCGCGAAGCGCGAGTCTCATGGCACGGATCATTCCTTGCAGGGGTGGAGAAATTCCGGAAGTACGTGGTGAGGGGGCCGGGTGTGTCCGGCCCCCTCGTCGTGGTGGTCGCGACGAGCGGGACCACCACCTAGGTCACTTCGCCAGATAGGAGTTGACCTTGATCGAGCCGTCCTTGATGCCCGCGGTGACTTCCTCGATCTCGTCGGGGAGGGTCTCGGAGACCTTGGACTCGAAGTTGTGGAACGGCGCCAGGCCGACCCCGTCGTTCTCGAGCGTGCCGACGTACGGAGTCGCGTCGAACTCGTCCTCACCCGCGGCGAGGATGACATCCGTGGTGGAGGTCTTCATGTTCTTCAGGATGGAGGTGAGCACGACGTCCTGGGTGTTCGGGTCGGTCTCGTAGAAGTCGGCGTCGACACCGATCAGGGCGACATCCTTGCCGGAGTCGTCGATCGCGGTGAGCGCACCCTGGTAGATCGGGCCGCCGACCGGCAGGATCACGTCGGCGTTCTGGTCGATGATCTGGCGGGCGGTGTTGGTGGCCTTCTCGTTGGCGACGAACTCACCGGTGAAGGAGCCCTTCTCGCCACCCTCGTAGCCGACGACCTTGACGTCCTTGTTCTTGGTCTTGGCGTAGTACTCGACGCCCTGCTTGAACCCGTCCATGAAGATCGTCACGGTCGGGAACGGCTGGCCGCCGTAGGTGCCGACGACGCCGGTCTTGGTGTAGTCGGCGGCGACGTAGCCGGCCAGGAACGCGGCCTGGGCGGTGTCGTAGAGGATCGGCTTGATGTTCTCCGCGTCGGTCTTGCCGTCGAAGTCGGCGTCGGCCGCGTCGTCGATCAGGACGTACTCGGTCTCGGGGTTGGCCTTGGCGGACTCGATGGTCGCGGCCGAGAGGGCGAAGCCGACGGTCACGATGGTGTCGCAGCCCTGCCCGACCAGGCTCTCCAGGTTGGAGGTGTAGTCGTTGGGGCTGTTGGACTCGACGTCCTTGAACTTCGCACCGAGCTCGTCGGCGGCTTCCTTCACACCCTCGTAGCTGAGCTGGTTGAACGACTTGTCGTCGAACCCGCCCTCGTCGGAGACGATGCAGGGAAGGTAGTCGCTGTTCCCCTCCCCAGCGCGCTCGGCCGGCGCCTCTCCACACGCGGCGAGCGCGGCAGCGGTCAGGACCGCGGCGAAGCCGCCGGCGGCGGCCTTCTTGATGTTGTTCTTCACTGGTGCCTCCAGGTCGTTGCTCCGCGAAGCGCGGCGCAAAGGACATTCATGTCCGAACGTTCTCCCCAAAGACCGAGCATTGCCAGGGATTACGCGAACGGTTACCAACTTTTGATCTCGACGAAGCCTAAGCCTCGTACCTTGTGCTTGGTTGTCCGGACAGGCTTTAAGGTCGAACCATGACCGAGAAGCAGACGTACGCCGCAGAGGGCTTTGACTGGGAAGGCCTGCGTGCACAGGCGGTTGAAGCCGCAAAACATGCGTACGCGCCCTACTCCAACTACCCCGTCGGAGTGGCCGGATACGCAGACGACGGACGCCTCCTCCACGGGTGCAACGTGGAGAACGCCGCCTACGGCGTGACCCTGTGTGCCGAGTGCGGGCTCGTCTCCTCGCTGCACATGACCGGCGGCGGCCGCCTCACCCACGTCGTCTGCGTCGACGGCTCCGGCGAGGTCATCATGCCCTGCGGCCGCTGCCGTCAGCTGCTCTGGGAGAACGGCGGCCCGGAGCTGCTGCTGATGACCGTCTCGGGCGTGCGGCCGATGTCCGAGGTCCTTCCGGACGCCTTCGGTCCGGAGAATCTCGGGTAGGCCTCGTTCCGGCCGGTAGCGGACCTGCGGCGATCGCGCCTTACGCTGTCCGCATGGCGGAACATGATGCGGTCGAGGTGATCCTCGCCAAGCGCGACGGTGGCGAGCTGAGCGACTCCCAGATCGACTGGATGATCGCGGCGTACACCCGTGGGGTGGTGGCCGAGGAGCAGATGTCGGCGCTCAACATGGCGATCCTGCTCAACGGGATGTCGCGGCGTGAGATCGCGAGGTGGACGGCGGCGATGATCGCCTCGGGAGAGCGGATGTCGTTCTCCTCCCTCGACAGGCCGACCGCCGACAAGCACTCCACCGGAGGCGTGGGCGACAAGATCACGCTGCCGCTGGCGCCGCTCGTCGCCGCGTGCGGGGTGGCGGTGCCGCAGCTGTCCGGGCGCGGGCTCGGCCACACCGGCGGCACGCTCGACAAGCTCGAGTCGATCCCCGGGTGGCGTGCGTCGCTCTCCAACGAGGAGATGCTGGCCCAGCTCGGGTCGGTCGGTGCGGTGATCTGCGCGGCCGGTGAGGGGCTGGCTCCGGCCGACCGCAAGCTGTACGCGCTGCGCGACGTCACCGGCACCGTCGAGTCGATTCCGTTGATCGCCTCCTCGATCATGTCCAAGAAGATCGCCGAGGGCACTGGGGCGCTGGTCCTCGACGTCAAGGTCGGTGCCGGGGCGTTCATGAAGACGCTCGCCTCCGCGCAGGAGCTGGCGCGCACCATGGTCGACCTCGGCACCGACGCGGGCGTCAACACGGTCGCGCTCGTGACCGACATGGCCACCCCGCTCGGCCTGACCGCCGGCAACGCCATCGAGGTCACCGAGTCCGTCGAGGTCCTGGCCGGCGGTGGACCCGCCGACGTCGTCGAGCTCACCGTCGCGCTGGCCCGGGAGATGCTGGCCGCTGCCGGTGTGTCCGGCCCGGACCCCGCCGACGTACTCGCCTCCGGCAAGGCCATGGACGCCTGGCGCGCGATGATCTCGGCCCAGGGCGGCGATCCGTCGGCGCCGTTGCCGGTCGCCCGCGAGACCCACGTGGTCACCGCGCCGGCGTCCGGTGTCCTCACCCGGCTCGACGCGATGGCCGTCGGGCTCGCCGCCTGGCGCCTCGGCGCCGGGCGGGAGCGGAAGGAGGACGCCGTCCAGGCCGGGGCCGGGGTCACCTGGCACGCTCGCCCGGGCGACTCCGTCGCTGCCGGTGCGCCGCTGTTCACCCTCCACACCGACACGCCTGAGCGCTTCGAACGTGCGTTGGCCGCGCTGGAGGGTGGCTACGAGATCGAGGATGGGGCTGCGTACGAGGCGACCCCGCTGATCCTCGACCGGATCGGCTGACTCGACCAGCGCGGCGATAACCGTTCGCTTCACCGGTCGGCGTACCGCCAGACTTCATCCATGGAGATCGTCAAGCCACCCAAGGCCGTCGCGGGCGACAAGGTCGCCGTGCTGTCACCCTCGTTCGCGGCACCCGGGGTGGCTCCGGCGATCCACGAGCAGGCGCTGAGGCGGCTGACTGAGGTGACCGGGCTGGTGCCGGTGGAGTATCCGACGACGAGGAAGGTCGGTGCGACGCCGCAGCAGCGGGCGGCCGACCTGAACGCCGCGTTCGGCGATCCGGAGATCCGGGCGGTGCTGGCAACCATCGGGGGCGAGGACCAGATCACCGTGATCCCGCACCTCGACGCCGAGCTGGTGCGGGCCGACCCCAAGCCGTTCCTCGGCTACAGCGACAACACCAACCTGCTCAACTGGCTGTGGACCAACGGCGTGGCCGCATTTCACGGTGGGTCGACCCAGGTCCACCTCGGTCCGGGACCGGGAGTCGATCCGATCCACGAGGCTTCGCTCAAGGCCGCGCTCCTCACGGGCGAGACCCTCGAGATCACCGAGCCAGGCGAGTCCGAGGACATCGGCCGCGACTGGAACGACCCACGCGCGCTGACCGAGTACGGCGAGCGGGAGGCGACCGAGCCCTGGACGTGGACGGGGCCCGAACGGAAGGTCACCGGCCGCACCTGGGGAGGCTGCATCGAGATCCTCCAGTGGGCGTTGACCGCCGGACGCTTCCCGGCCGACCCGGGGGTGCTGGCGGGCGGCGTACTCCTCCTGGAGACCTCCGAGGAGCTCATCCCGGCGCAGGAGTTCGGCTGGATCGCGCGCTCGCTGGGAGAGCGCGGGCTGCTCGAGGCGATCGACGCGGTGGTCGTCGCCCGCCCACCGACCTCCGACTTCGAGCGGCGGCCCAGCGCCGAGGAGCGTGCCGCGAAGCGCGCCGAGCAGCGCGACGCGGCGATCGAGACCGTCGCCCGCTACAACCCCGACGCGGTGGTCGTCGTCGGCCCGCCGTTCGGGCACACCCGGCCGCAGTGGATCGTGCCCTACGGCGGCGAGATGACCGTCGACGGCACGACCCAGCGTCTGTGGGCCGACTACTCCTGAGCGGGGCTCAGTCCGCCAGGAGCAGGACGACCGACTCCGCGACGCATGCGGGCTTGGCGGAGCCCTCGATCTCGACCGTCGTCCTCACGACGAGCTGGAGGCCGGTGGGGAGCTCGGTGATCTCGCCGAAGGTGATGACCGGGCGGATGCGGGAGCCGACCAGGACCGGCATCGGGAACCGGACCTTGTTGAGGCCGTAGTTGAGCTTCGCGCCGGGGGTCTCCAGCGAGTAGACGCTCATGCCGAGGTAGGGGATCAGCGACAGCGTCAAGTAGCCGTGGGCGATGGTGCCCCCGAAGGGACCCTCCTTGGCCCGCTCCTCGTCGACGTGGATCCACTGGTGGTCGCCAGTGGCGTCAGCGAAGGCGTTGACGCGGTCCTGGTCGACCTCGAGCCATTCGCCGGTGCCGATCTCAGTGCCTGCGGCGTCGGAGACTTCTTGGAGAGTGGTGAATGTGCGCACCCCCGGAATCTAGCGGCATACGGAATGATGGGCCCATGGAACCGTCCGACATGCAGATCAAGGCCGCCCCGAAGGTGCTGCTCCACGACCACCTCGACGGTGGCGTACGTCCCTCGACCCTCGTCGAGCTCGCCGCTGAAGTGGGTCACCAGCTGCCGGAGGGGACTCAGGACGATCCGGTCGCGCTGGAGGAGTGGTTCGTGACCAGCGCGGACTCGGGGTCACTGGAGCGCTACCTCGACACCTTCGCGCACACGCTGGCGGTCATGCAGACGCTGCCCGCGCTGACCAGGGTGGCTCGGGAGTGCGTCGAAGACCTGGCCGAAGACGGCGTCGTCTACGCCGAGGTCCGCTGGGCGCCGGAGCTCCACCTGGCCAACGGTCTCGAGCTGGACGAGGTCGTCGCGGCCGTCCAGACCGGGTTCGACGAGGGTATGGCGGCCGTTGCGGCGACCGGCCGGAAGATCGTCGTACGCCAGCTGCTCACCGCCATGCGGCAGGCCGCTCGCGCCGCCGAGATCGCCGAGCTCGCGGTGACCTGGCGCGACCGCGGCGTCGCCGGGTTCGACATCGCCGGTCCGGAGAAGGGCTTCCCGCCGAGCCGGTTCCTGGCGGCGTTCGAGCACCTCGCCGCCGAGAACATGCGCTTCACCATCCACGCCGGCGAGGGCTTCGGGCTGCCCTCGATCTGGGAGGCGGTGCACCCCTGCGGCTGCGACCGGCTCGGTCACGGCGTACGCATCGTCGACGACATCACCCTCGAGGAGGGCGAGGCGCCGCGGCTCGGCCGGCTCGCTGCGTACGTCCGGGACCGGCGGATCCCCCTCGAGCTCTGCCCGCGCTCCAACGTGCAGACCGGCGCGGCGAAGTCGATCGCCGAGCACCCGATCGGGCTGCTCTACGACCTGGGTTTCCGGGTCACGATCAACACCGACAACCGGCTGATGTCACGCACCTCGATGTCGGCGGAGATGGCCGGCATCGTGGAAGCCTTCGGCTGGGGACTGCCCGAGCTCCAGCGGCTCACGACCAACGCGATGAAGTCCGCGTTCCTGCCCTACGACGAGCGGGTCGACCTGATCCACGAGATCAAGGACGCGTACGCGGCCCTGTGAGTCGCTGGATGGCGATGAAGCCGTGCTTCGGGTAGACCGCCGTGCAGCCCTTCGTGACCGCGTCGGCGACGACCTGCGGCTGCGCGCGCATCAGCGCCAGGCCCCGCTTGACCAGCACGAACGGTGGTTTGCGGCGCTCGCGGAGATCGCGGGTGAGCCGGCGCCAGAAGGTCACCGTCGGTGAGTGGGTGACGCAGTAGGCGGCGGCCAGCAGCCCCGCGTCGCGGCACTCGGCGACGATGTCCTGGGCGAAGATCCCCTCGGCGACGAAGAACGGCTCGTCGCCGAGGGTCAATGACTGCCAGCCGGTGCGGCCGTCGTGGGCGATGTCGTAGACGGGTACGTCGGCGGTGCCCGTCTCGCAGAGCGCCGTGATCGCCCTCACCGCGTCAACGGGATGCCAGGAGTCGGGGTGATCCCAGTCGACCAGGCCCGCGTTGGGGCCCTCGGTGATCCGGGGGAGCGAGGGGTCGGAGCCGTCCTTGTAGAAGTCGTCCAGCCTCAGGACCGGCAGCCCGAGCCGCTCGGCGAGGCGGGACTTGCCGGCGCCCGAGGGGCCGGCGAGGACGATGACCTGAGCGCGCACCGGAGCATTCTCGCCTGTGGCAGGCCGAAGTCAGTAGCCGGCGCCGGGAGCCGATCCCGCCAGCAGCGCGCGCGAGCCCGAGACCCCGAGCCTGGTCGCCCCTGCGGCGATCATCTGCTCGGCCTGCTCCATGGTCCGTACGCCGCCCGAGGCCTTGACGCCGAGGTCGGGGCCGACGGTCTGGCGCATCAGCTTCACGGCGTGGACGCTGGCGCCGCCGGCGGGGTGGAAGCCGGTGGAGGTTTTCACGAAGTCCGCGCCGGCACGGACGGCCGCCTGGCACACGCCGACGATCTCGTCGTCCTCGAGCGCCGCGGACTCGATGATCACCTTCAGCACGGTGGGAGCGGGGACGGCCGCACGGACGGCGGCGATGTCGGCCTCCACGTCGGCGTACCGCTTCTCCTTCGCGGCGCCGACGTCGATGACCATGTCGACCTCGTCCGCACCGGCGTCGACCGCGGCGCTGGCCTCGGCGGCCTTGATCGAGGAGAGGTGCTTGCCACTCGGGAATCCGCACACGACCGCGATCTTCAGCTCGGCCGGCGCGTTGACCGGGAGCATCGAGGGAGAGACGCACACCGAGTAGGTGCCGAGCTCGGCGGCCTCGAGGATCAGCGCCTCGACGTCGGCGTGGGTCGCCTCGGGCTTGAGAAGGGTGTGGTCGATCAGCTTCGCGATGTCAGCGGGGGTAGGCACGGGCTCAGCATATGCATCTACGCCCGGAGGGCTAAGGTTTGCGCCGTGAATGACGATCAGCCCGAGGAGTGGTTCCGCAACTCCAGCAGCACCACGTGGGGATTCCTCTCGGCAGGGGCCGCGATCGCGGTCGTGGTGATCGACGCGGTCACCGGCTGGCACCCCGAGACGACAGCCGGTGGGGTGCTCTTCGCGCTGGTCGCGTACGCCGCGTTCGTCCGCACCAAGGTCGGCGTCAGCGAGGGTGATTTCGTGCTCCATCACCTCTACTCGACGGTGCGCTTCCCGATGGCCGCCCTGGAGAGCGTCTCGGTCGGCCGCACCCTCGGCGCCTACGCCGGCGGACGCACCTACGTCAGCGGTGCCGTCGGGCGTCCGATGCGGGAGGCGATCAAGGGCGCCAAGCGCGACCACAAGCCGCTGAGCAACCACGCCGACTTCATCGAGGACCGGCTCAACGCGCTCGCCCAGGACGCCCGCGACCGGCGCCGGATCAAGCGCGACTCCGACGAGCAGTTCGCCCTCGCCGAGGACGTACGCCGCAGCTGGGACTGGCCGCTGATCGCCGCCACCGGGGTCGTGGCGGTCGTCTTCGTGGTCCTGCTCGTCGTCTGAGCCGCCCCGCCGGTCGAGCCGCCGGAGCCGCTAGGCGGAGGTGTGTCGAGACCAACACGGTCAGATCGAGCGCCGAAGGGACTGTGTTGGTCTCGACACGCTCGGCCGCAGGCGGCCTCCCGGCTCGACCAGCGGGATGCTAGACGCCGAGGGCGGCGCGGATGTCGACCTTGAGCGCGCCGAGAGCGATCTCGGCGTCCGTGCGGGCCTGTGCCAGAGCCTCCGGTGAGTCGACCGGCTCGACGACCTCGAGGTAGCACTTGATCTTGGGCTCGGTGCCGCTGGGCCGCACGATCACCCGTGACCCGCCGGCCAGCTGGTAACGGATCCCGTCGGTCGGCGGCAGGCCACCGATTCCGGTGGTGAGGTCGTCGAGCTGCTGCACGGTGGCCCCGGCCAACGCGGTCACCGGTCGGTCGCGGAGGCGCTGCATCGCGGCCGCGATCTGGGCCGGGTCCTCGAGCCGGACGGAGAGCTGGGTGGTGGCGTGCAGGCCGTGCTCGACCGCGAGCTCGTCGAGCAGGTCGGCCAGGCCGCGACCCTCCGCCTTCAACGACGCAGCCAGCTCGCACAGGAGCAGCAGCGCCGAGATGCCGTCCTTGTCGCGTACGTGCTCGGGGTCGACGCAGTAGCCCAGCGCCTCCTCGTAGCCGAAGGCGAGCCCCGGCGCGCGCGAGATCCACTTGAAGCCGGTCAGCGTCTCGGCGTAGGCCTGGCCGGCGGCCGCGGCGATCTTGCCGAGCAGCGAGGAGGAGACGATCGAGGCCGCGTACGTCCCGGTCACGCCCTTGCGGATCAGGTGGGTCGCCAGCAGCGCGCCGACCTCGTCGCCGGTCAGCATCCGCCACTTCTTGCCGACGGGGATAGCCGCGGCGCAGCGGTCGGCGTCGGGGTCGTTGGCGATGACCAGGTCGGCGCCCTTCTTGCTCGCCAGCGCCATCGCCCGATCCATCGCCCCGGGCTCCTCGGGGTTGGGGAAGGCGACGGTCGGGAAGTCGGGGTCGGGCCGCTCCTGCTCCTTGACCACGAGCGGCTCGGGGAAGCCGGCGAACTTCATCGCCAGGTTCACCAGATCGCCGCCGACGCCGTGCAGCGGCGTGTAGACCGTCTTGAGGTCACGCGGGCCACCTTCGGTGAGGAGCCCAACAACGGTGTCGAGATAGCTGTCGACCAGGTCCTCGCTGATCACCTGGCCGGCCGGCCCCTGCGGGACCGAGCTCACCTTGTCGACCGCCGCGATCCGCTTCGCGATCTCGATGTCGGCCGGCGGCACGATCTGCGAACCGTCACCGAGGTAGACCTTGTAGCCGTTGTCCTGCGGCGGGTTGTGGCTGGCCGTCACCATCACCCCGGCGCTCGCGCCCAGGGCCTTGACGGCGTACGCCAGCACCGGCGTCGGCAGCGAGCGCGGCATCACCAGCGCGTGGAGGCCCGCTCCGGTCATCACCTCGGCAGTGTCCTGGGCGAAGACGTCGGAGTTGTGCCGCGCGTCGTAGCCGATCACCACCGGCCCCTGCGCGCCGGTCGCGAGCAGGTAGCGGGCCAGCCCCGCGGCGGCCTTGATCACGACAACCCGGTTCATCCGGTTGGGCCCGGCCCCGAGCGCGCCCCGCAGCCCAGCGGTGCCGAACTGCAGCATGCCCGAGAACCTGTCGGCCAGCTCGGCCGCGGCGCCCGGGGCGGTGGACGTGAGGAGGCTCTCGAGCTCTGCTCGGGTCTGTGCATCTGGGTCATCGGCAAGCCATTCCCGGGCTTGGACGACGAGCGCAGATTGATCTGTGGGGACCATGGATCTGACCCTAGGTCATCGGGTGGCGGAAGATGGAAGGGCTTCTGTCGTTTTGTGGCTGGGTTTGCCGCCGACCCGTTCTTGGAGGGTGTTCTCAGCGGCGTCCGGAGTAAAGGACGGCCTTCGGCCGCCGGCTGCCGCCGGCCGCTTCGCGGTCCTTGACACCGGCCGTCGCTGAGAATTTTGGCTGGCTATCGGGTCGGCGGCAGGGGTGTGGCGCAGCGGTTTGGGTTGGGTAGGGGCTTGGGAGCTGGGGTGGGCCGACCGACTGCCGGAAGGAATTTTCCTTCCGGTGAGGCGAACGAATTTTCGTTCGCCTCAGAGACCGCCTGTCTGGGGTGGGGGTGGCGGGTGGAAGAAAATTTTCTTCCACGCGAAGACCCCATGTCTGGTCTAGGCGTGGAGCGGTCACCTGCCGTGGGTGCGTGTGCCGTGGCCACACCAGGGCCGCCGCCCCGATAGCCAGCCATGTTTTTTCTCGACATGGTCCGGTGTCAAGGACCGCGAAAGCGGCCGGCGCAGCCGGCGGCCGCAGGCCGTCCTTGACTCCGGGCCAGGTCGAGAACACCCTCAAAGAACGGGTCGGCGGCCCAGCCCAACCCCGAAGAACGATCCGTGACAAGCGGACCAGGATGACGACCTCAGACCTTCGGCAACAGATCCCCAAGTAGCCCGCCCATCCGAGCAGCCGCATTGCGCCCAGCCTCGAGAACCTCGGCATGGTCGAGCGGCTGGTCGGAGATGCCGGCGGCGAGGTTGGTGACCAGCGAGATCCCGAGGATCTCCATGCCCGCCTCGCGAGCCGCGATCGCCTCGAGGGTGGTCGACATGCCGACCAGGTCACCACCGATGATGCCGGCCATCTTCACCTCGGCCGGGGTCTCGTAGTGGGGGCCGGGGAACTGGACGTACACACCCTCGTCGAGCGAGGGGTCGACCTGCTTCGCCAGCCTGCGCAGGCGCGAGGAGTAGAGGTCGGTGAGGTCGACGAAGTTGGCGCCGACCAGCGGAGAGGTGGCGGTGAGGTTGATGTGGTCCTTGATCAGCACCGGGGTGCCGGGGGACCAGGAGGGGTTGAGTCCGCCGCAGCCGTTGGTGAGCACGATCGTCGAGCAGCCCGCGGCCGCGGCGGTGCGTACCGGGTGCACGACCGCGTCGACGCCCTTGCCTTCGTAGTAGTGGGTGCGGCTGAGGAAGACCAGCAGGTTGCGACCGCTCGCCGACCGGATGGAGCGGATCTTGCCGCTGTGCCCCTGGACCGCGGCGGCGCTGAAGCCGGGCAGCTCGGTGGTGGCGATCTCGGTGTAGTCCTCGCCGAGCGCGTCGACGGCGGGCAGCCAGCCCGAGCCCAGCACCAACGCGATGTCGTGCTTCTCGATGCCGGTCTTCTCCGCGAGCGCGGAGGCGGCTTCCTTGGCGAGTTCGTAAGGCGTGGTCACTCGCCGAGTTTAGACCCGCGCCCAGACCGACTCAGTCGTTGGACCGGCACGGGCGCGTACGCAGCGCGTGCACGTAGTCGGCCGGTGCCCCGCCCGCCTCGGCGGCATCGGCCAGCGCGCCCAGGTGCCGGGCGTAGGGGATGCCACCCTCGTAGGTGTCCAGGACATAGGTCTCGCAGAGCAGGTCCTCGGCGAGTGCCGAGATCCGCACCTTGGTCTTGAAGTAGAGGCCGATGTCGGCCAGCTCCCATTTCTCCAGGGCTTCCATGTCCTGGTCCACGACGTCGTAGACCGCGACGAAGACCTGCTCGAACGGGTCCTGGACGATCGTGGCCGTCGGCCCGTCGCCGAGCACGTTGTCCTCGCCCCCGAAGGTGAGCCGCCAGCCACCCAGCCACCCGGTCGTGCGCAACGGCGAATGCGGGCACCGCTCACTCATCAGCGCCGGGTCGAGATTGACGCCATAGGCCGCATAGAGAGTCACGGGTCACGAGGTTACCGCCCAGTCCTCACCCGCTTGGGATCTATCTGTTATTGGCGGTCTACCCTTGGGTACGTGACCCACTTTGATGTTCTCGTCCTCGGCGCTGGCCCCGGTGGCTACGTCGCCGCCATCCGTGCCGCTCAGCTCGGCAAGTCCGTCGCCGTCGTCGAGAAGCAGTACTGGGGTGGTGTCTGCCTCAACGTCGGCTGCATCCCCTCCAAGGCGCTGCTCCGCAACGCTGAGATCGCGCACATCATCACCCACGAGAAGAAGACCTTCGGGATCTCGGGGGACGCGACCATGGACTTCGGCGCGACGTGGAAGCGCAGCCGCAGTGTGGCCGACGCGAGCGCCAAGGGCGTGCACTACCTGATGAAGAAGAACAAGATCACCGAGATCGACGGCTGGGGCACCCTCACCGGCCCGAAGGCGATCGACGTCGAGGGCAACGACGGCGCGAAGAGCTCCTACACCTTCGACAACCTCATCATCGGCACCGGTGCGACCGTCCGCTCGGTCCCGGGCGTAGTGCCCAACGGGCGCAACATCGTGACCTACGAGGAGCACATCCTCACCGAGGAGCTGCCGAGCTCGATCATCATCGGCGGCTCGGGCGCGATCGGCGTCGAGTTCGCCTACGTGCTGAAGAACTTCGGCGTGGACGTCACGATCGTGGAGTTCCTCGACCGGATGGTGCCGACCGAGGACGCCGACGTGTCCAAGGAGCTGCTGCGCCAGTACAAGAAGCTCGGCGTCAACGTGCTGCTCTCGACCGCCGTCAAGGGCGCCGAGGACACGGGCTCGGGCGTGAAGGTCACCGTGGCTCCGGCCGCCGGTGGCGAGGAGCAGATCCTCGAGGCCGACAAGTTCCTGGCGGCCTTCGGGTTCGCGCCGCGGGTCGAGGGCTTCGGCCTCGAGAACGCCGGCGTCGAGCTCACCGACCGGGGCGCGATCGCGGTCGACGCCCGTGGCCGCACCAACGTCGAGGGCATCTACGCCATTGGTGACTGCACCGGCAAGCTGATGCTCGCCCACACCGCCGAGGCCATGGGTGTCGTCGCCGCCGAGACCATCGCCGACGCCGAGACCATGGAGATCAACTTCGACATGATCCCGCGCGCGACGTTCTGCCAGCCGCAGATCGCCTCGTTCGGCTACTCCGAGGCCCAGGCCAAGGAGAAGGGCTACGACGTCAAGACCTCGTCCTTCCCGTTCTCCGCCAACGGCAAGGCTCGTGGCATGGCCGAGGGTGTCGGCTTCGTGAAGATCGTCGCCGACGCCGAGCACAACGAGATCCTCGGCGCCCACATGATCGGCCCCGAGGTCACCGAGCTGCTGCCCGCGCTGACGCTCGCCCAGCAGTGGGACCTGACCGCCGACGAGGTCGCCCGCAACGTCTTCGCCCACCCGACGCTCTCGGAGGCGATGAAGGAAGCCATCGAAGGCATCGCCGGTCACATGATCAACCTCTGATCAGACCGATCTCTCGCATCGAGGCCCGGATCCGCGGATCCGGGCCTCGTCGCGTCTGCGGTGCCCTCTACACGCCCGCCGTGACCGGGCCGATCTCGATGCCGAGCAGGTCCCACGCCCGGCGGGCGGCGGTCTCGCGTGCCTCCGGAGTCGGCCCGTGCACCCCGCCAGAGACCATCGCGACGGCGAGCATCAGGTCGTCGGTGCTGTAGGTCTCCCTCGGGAGCCCGTCGATGGCGGTGCGTACCCGGTCGGCCAGGAAGCGGGAGCTCTCCTCGTCGGTGAGCCGGATGATGCCGACGAACGCAGTCGAGCGGATCATCTGCCAGGTGACCACGCCGAGCACGTCGGCCAGCGTCGCATCGGGGCGGGCGGCGACCTGCTCGATGTCGCGTACGTTCTCCTCCAGCACCGCGGTCGCCAAGGTGAGCCGGTCGGGGAAGTGCCGGTAGAGGGTGCCCTGGCCGACGCCGGCGCGCTTGGCGACCGCCGACATCGGCGCGTCCAGACCCTGCTCGGCGAGCACCTCGCGGGCGGCGGCGACCAGGAGGTCCCGGTTGCGGACCGCGTCGCTTCGGGTCGGGCTGGCAGGGCTTGTCATCCCAGCAGGGTAATGGCCGGAGGGTCTTTTTCGGCCCTCCGACCAATGCGGACAGAAACTGACCTGAACGCCTCATAGCGTTGCTGGTGTCAGAGGGAAACACCACCAAGGAGTCCATGTCATGACCGCCACCGCCGCCAGCGCCGTGAAGACCAGCGCCACCGCCACCCTGTCCCGTGAGCGGACCGACCTGCTGGAGACCCTGGCCAAGCACCGCGGCTTCCTGCGCTACGCCGTCCGCAACCTGACCGACGAGCAGGCCCGGCTCACCCCGACCGCCTCCGCGCTCAGCCTCGGCGGCCTGGTCAAGCACGTGTCAGCCTGTGAGCGGGGCTGGGCCGACTTCATCGTCCGTGGCGCGGTGGCGCAGGAGCTCACCCCGGAGAAGTACGCCGAGTTCGCCGCCGACTTCGTGCTCGCCGAGCACGAGACGCTGGCTGGCGTGCTCGAGGCGTACGAGGACGTGGCCGCGGCCACCGACGAGCTGATCCGCACGGTCGATCTGGACGCGGACCACGCGCTTCCCGAGGCGCCGTGGTTCGAGCCGGGTGGCCGCTGGTCCAACCGTCGCGTCCTCACCCACATCCTGGCCGAGACCGCCCAGCACGCCGGGCACGCCGACATCATCCGGGAGACCATCGACGGTCAGAAGACGATGGGCTGACTCTGCCGCTCCGGGCGCGTGGAAGAATGCGGCCCATGGCGCGGGTGACGATCATTGGTGGGGGTCCAGGCGGATACGAGGCGGCGCTGGTCGCGCAGCAGCTCGGGGCGGAGGTCACGGTCGTCGACCGTGACGGCCTCGGCGGCAGCGCGGTGCTCACCGACTGCGTGCCGAGCAAGACCCTGATCGCCACCTCCGAGCTGATGTCGGACATGACGCTCGCCCGCGACCTCGGCATCAACTTCCGCGACCACCACGGCGACCCGGCCACCGAGCTCTACGCCGACCTCGAGCTGGTCAACAAGCGGGTCAAGTCGCTCGCGCTCGCGCAGTCGGGCGACATCGAGAGCCGGCTGACCCGCCGCGGGATCCGGATCGTCAAGGGCACCGGGCGCATCGACGCCGACAAGCGTCAGGTGGTCGCGACCCGGGCCGAGGACGGAACCGAGGAGGCGATCGAGAACGACGCGGTCCTCATCGCCACCGGCGCCCGGCCGCGGGTGCTGCCCACCGCCCAGCCCGACGGCGAGCGGATCCTGACCTGGGAGCAGGTCTACGACCTGGACGACCTGCCGTCGCACATGATCGTCGTCGGCTCGGGTGTCACGGGTGTGGAGTTCGCCAACGCCTACCTCAACCTCGGCTCCCAGGTCACCCTGGTCTCCTCGCGCGATCGGGTTCTCCCGGGTGAGGACGCGGATGCGGCGACGGTCCTACAGGACGTACTCGAGCGGCAGGGGATGAACATCCTCAGCAAGTCGCGGATGGAGTCGGTGACCCGCTCCGGCGACGTCGTCACGGTCAAGCTGACCGACGGCCGCGAGGTCACCGGCAGCCACTGCATCCTCGCGCTGGGATCGATCCCCAACACCGAGGACCTCGGCCTGGAGGAGGCCGGCATCGAGCTCGACGAAGGCGGGTTCATCCGCACCGACAAGGTGTCGCGTACCTCCGCCTACGGCGTGTACGCAGCCGGCGACTGCACCGGCGGCTTCATGCTCGCCTCGACGGCCGCGATGGCCGGCCGGATCGCGATGCGCCACTTCCTCGGCGACGCGGTCATCCCGATGGACCTCAAGGAGGTCGCGGCCAACGTCTTCACCTCCCCGGAGATCGCCACGGTCGGCTACTCGCAGGCCCAGGTCGACTCGGGCGAGGTCGTCGCCGACACCCTGCGCCTCGACCTCAAGGGCAACGCGCGCGCCAAGATGCAGGGCATCTCCGACGGCTTCGTCAAGCTCATCTCCCGCCCCGGCACCGGCGTCGTCATCGGCGGCGTCGTCGTCGGCCCGCGCGCCTCGGAGCTCATCCACCCCATCGCGCTCGCCGTCTCCACCGGGCTCACCGTCGACCAGATCGCGAACACCTTCACCGTCTACCCCTCGATCTCCGGCTCCACCGCCGAGGTCGCCCGCCGCCTCCACCACGTCGAGTAGTCACTTACGTCGGCCGAGACGTCACTTGCGTCGGCCGAGAAGGCACCCGAAAACGGTGTGCGAGCAGCGCCACGGCTTCGCTAGCGTGAGCGCCATGGGTAACTGCTGCATGACGATGTTCGTCCGGATCCGCCGCCGCTGACGGCGCGGATCCCACCGAAGCACTCGTCGCATTCGCGCCGCCACCTGGCAACCCTGCCGGGCGGCTCCGAGTGCTACCCGCAGGCCGCCCGGCTCCTTCTGTCTCGAGGAGCATCCATGCCCGACGTACGCCCTGGCCGGCACGAGCTCGGCCAGAACTTTCTCACCGACAGGTCGGTACTCGACCGCATCGTCCATCTCGTCTCGCAGCGGCAGGGTCCGCTGGTGGAGTGGGGCACCGGCAACGGTGCCGTCACCCTGGCGCTGGCCGAGCTGGGTCGTCCGCTGGAGGGGGTCGAGATCGACTCCCGCCGAGCGGCCGAGCTGCGACGACGGATCGGCCCGCACGTGTGCATCGCCGAGGGCGACATCCTGCGGCATGCGCCACCGCAGGACGCGGTCGTCGTCTCCAACGTCCCGTTCCACCTGACCACACCGATCCTGCGCCACCTGCTCGCCTCGACGACGTGGCGCCATGCCGTACTCCTCACCCAGTGGGAGGTCGCCCGCAAGCGCGCGGGCGTCGGCGGTACGACCCAGCTCACCGCACAGTGGTGGCCGTGGTTCACCTTCACTCTCGACCGCCGCGTCCCGTCGACCGCGTTCCGTCCGCGGCCGAACGTCGACGGCGGCCTGCTGCTCATCGACCGCCGCCCCAAGCCGCTGCTCCCCGACACGGACGTCCGCGACTTCCAGTCGTGGGTGGCGAAGGTCTTCAGCAGCCGAGGCCGCGGGGTCGCCGAGATCCTGCGCCGCAACGGCGTCCCGGCTCGTCTCGCGAATCAGATCGCTCAGCGACGCCGACGCTCTCAGGCCCCAGTGCTGCCGCGGGACCTGCGTGCGGAGGACTGGGTCGAGGCGTACGCAGCGGTCTGACCTGCCGAGACGTCACTCCCGCAGGCCGAGATGGCACCTAGGTGCCATCTCGGCCTTCCGCAGCGACGCTTCGGCCGACGGGGCTGACGTCTCGGCTCAGCCGAGGACGAGCACCAGGTCGCCGCCGTCGACGGCCTGGGTGCCGGAGAAGGCGAGACGGGAGACGGTGCCGTCGACGGGGGCGGTGATGGCGGCCTCCATCTTCATGGCCTCGATGGTGGCGACGGTGTCGCCGGCCTTGACCGACTCACCGGCCGCGACCGAGATGGTGACGACGCCCTGGAACGGCGCTGCGACCTGACCGGGAACGGCGGGGTCGGCCTTCTCGGCGGCGGCGACCTCGGCGGCGACGGAACGGTCACGTACGCCGATCGGACGCAGGTGGCCGTTGATCGTGGCCATCACGGTGCGGATGCCGCGCTCGTCGGGTTCGGAGACGGCGGTGAGCCCGAAGATGACCGTCTTGCCCTCGGAGAGCTCGACGATGTGCTCCTCGCCCTCGCGCAGGCCGTAGAGGTAGTCGAGCGTCGAGATCACCGACACGTCGCCCCACTTCGAGCGGGCCTCGGTGAAGTCCTTCGTCGGTCCGGGGAAGAGCAGGCGGTTGAGCGTCCCGCGGCGGTCGGAGGCGAGCCCGGCGGCGTCCTCGGCAGACAGCGTCGGCGACGGCGCCTGCCAGGTGCGTCCCGCGGTCGCCTTGCTGCGGAACGGCTCGGGCCAGCCGCCCGGCGGGTCACCGAGCTCTCCGTTGAGGAACCCGATGACCGAGGCCGGGATGTCGTACGCAGCCGGGTCGGCCTCGAACGCAGCCGGGTCGGCACCAGCGGCGACCAGCGACAGCGCCAGGTCGCCGATGACCTTGGACGAAGGCGTGACCTTGGGGACGCGACCGAGGATCTGGTTGGCCGCGGCGTACATGTCCTCGATCTGCTCGAACTTCTCGCCCAGCCCGAGCGCGATCGCCTGCTGGCGCAGGTTGGAGAGCTGGCCGCCCGGGATCTCGTGGCGGTAGACCCGGCCGGTGGGCGCGGGCAGCCCGGACTCGAAGGGCGCGTAGACGCGGCGTACGGCCTCCCAGTAGGGCTCGAGCGAGTTGACCGCCGCCAGCGACAGGCCGGTGGCACGCGGGGTGTGGTCGGTCGCCGCCACCAGCGAGGAGAGCGGCGGCTGGGAGGTGGTGCCGGCCATCGACGCGGTCGCGGCGTCGACGGCGTCGACCCCGGCCTCGATCGCGGCGGTCAGCGTGGCCAGCTGGCCACCCGCGGTGTCGTGGGTGTGCAGGTGCACCGGCAGGTCGAACCGCTCGCGGAGCGCGGTGACCAGGGTGCGCGCGGCGGGTGCTCGCAGTAGCCCGGCCATGTCCTTGATCGCCAGTACGTGCGCCCCGGCCGAGACGATCTCCTCGGCCAGCCGCAGGTAGTAGTCGAGCGTGTAGAGCTTCTCGTCGGGCGAGGAGAGGTCACCGGTGTAGCAGAGCGCCACCTCGGCGACGGAGGTCTCGGTCGCGCGCACCGCCTCGATCGCCGGCCGCATCTGGGACACGTCGTTGAGCGCGTCGAAGATCCGGAACACATCGATCCCCGTCGAGGCCGCCTCCGAGACGAACGCGTCGGTGACCTCGGTCGGGTAGGGCGTGTAGCCCACGGTGTTCCGACCGCGCAGCAGCATCTGCAGGTTGATGTTCGGGATCGCCTCGCGCAGCCGCGCCAGCCGCTCCCACGGGTCCTCGGAGAGGAAGCGGAGAGCCACGTCGTACGTCGCCCCGCCCCAGGCCTCCATCGACCACAGCTGCGGTGTCAGCCGGGCGACGTGACCGGCGACGCCGAGGAGGTCGGTGGTGCGGACCCGGGTCGCCAGCAGCGACTGGTGGGCGTCGCGGAAGGTGGTGTCGGTGACCGCGACCGGCTCCTGGGAGCGCAGCGCGGCGGCGAAGCCCTCCGGCCCGAGCTCGCGAAGCAGGTCGCGAGAGCCCGCCGGCGGAGCCACCGACAGATCGAGCTTCGGCAGCTTCTCGACCGGGTGGAGCGAGACCGGTGCGGCGCCGTGCGGCTGGTTGACCGTCACGTCGGCCAGGTAGGTGAGCAGCTTGGTCCCACGGTCACCGGAGGCCCGCGCGGTCAGCAGCTGCGGGTGGGTCTCGATGAACGAGGTCGTGATCGAGCCCGAGATGAAGTCGGGGTCGTCGAGCAGCGCCTGCAGGAACGGGATGTTCGTCGCCACCCCGCGGATGCGGAACTCCGCCACCGCCCGGCGGGCCCGCGTCACAGCGTCGGAGAAGGTGCGCCCGCGACAGGTGAGCTTGGCGAGCATCGAGTCGAAGTGGGGCGAGACCTCGGCCCCGGCGTACGTCGTGCCGCCGTCGACCCGGATCCCGGCACCGCCGGGGGAGCGGTAGGTGGTGATCATGCCCGTGTCGGGACGGAAGTTGTTGGCGGGGTCCTCGGTGGTGATCCGGCACTGCATCGCCGCGCCGCGCAGCTGTACGGAGTCCTGGGTCAGCCCCAGGTCGGCCAGCGTCTCGCCGGAAGCGATCCGCATCTGCGAGCGGACCAGGTCGACGTCGGTGACCTCCTCGGTCACGGTGTGCTCGACCTGGATTCGCGGGTTCATCTCGATGAAGACGTAGTTGCCCGCGGGGTCGAGCAGGAACTCGACGGTGCCGGCACAGGAGTAGCCGATCTCCTTGGCGAACCGCACCGCGTCCGCGCAGATGCGTTCGCGCAGCTCAGGGTCGAGATTGGGGGCGGGAGCGATCTCCACGACCTTCTGGTGGCGGCGCTGCACCGAGCAGTCACGCTCGAAGAGGTGGATGACGTTGCCCTCGCCGTCGGCGAGGATCTGCACCTCGATGTGTCGCGGCTCGACCACGGCCTGCTCGATGAAGACGGTCGGGTCGCCGAAGGCCGCCTCGCCCTCGCGCATGCAGGTCTCGACCGCCTCGCGCAGCTTGTCGGGGTCGTCGACCCGCCGCATCCCGCGGCCGCCACCACCGGCGACCGCCTTCACGAAGAGCGGGTAGGGAAGAGCGGAGGCGGCGGAGACGAGCGCGTCGACATCGGTGGACGGCTCGACCGACTGCAGGGTCGGTACGCCGGCAGCCTTGGCCGCCGCGATGGCGGTGGCCTTGTTGCCGGTGAGCGTGAGGACCTCCGCCGAGGGCCCGATGAACGTGATCCCCGCCCGGGCGCAGGCCTCGGCCAGCGCCGGGTTCTCGGAGAGGAACCCGTAGCCGGGGTAGATCGCGTCCGCGCCGCTCTGCTTGGCGACCTCGACGATCGCGTCTGGATCGAGATAGGCCCGGATCGGGTGACCGAGCTCTCCGATCTGGTAGGCCTCGTCGGCCTTCAGCCGGTGCTCTGAGCCCCGGTCCTCGTAGGGGAATACGGCGACTGTTTTCGCCCCGAGCTCGAAGCCCGCACGGAAAGCTCGGATCGCGATCTCGCCGCGGTTGGCAACCAACACCTTCTTGAACATGGCGGTCACGCTACCCATCCGAAGCGGGTCGTCCCAGGTTATGGGACGTTTCCTTTCAGTTGGTGGACATCGGGGCCCGCGGGAAGTGTGCGGATTCGTTGGGACCGTGCGACGGCTCGCGTCGATACCGTCGGCGGAATGAAAACCATGATTCGTCGGCGTCGCTCAGCTCTCGTCGCCCTCGCGGGCTCAGCCCTGCTGGCCGGATCGCTCACCGCGCTCGGCGCGGCGAGCTCGCCGGCCGCCGCGGCCGGCACCGTGAACTGCTCCGGCTCGATCAACGGCAAGGCCGGTGGCTACATCCGCAAGCGCTCCATCAAGAACAGCACGGTGACCGGGGACTACCGCAGCGCGGGCACCGTCACCTGGTCGCCGCGGGCCTGGATCGAGATCGGCGGCGCCGGTGACGAGACCACCTGGAAGACCAGCTACATCGTGCCCGGCACCGACGGCACCGGCCGGACCGTGACCATCGGTGGGACCATCGGGCAGTCCGTGCTGACCGAGACGAAGTCCGCGCAGCTCTACCGCACCAATGGCTCCGCGGTGACCGGCTGGAGCCCCAAGAAGGTCGTGAACGGCCCGACTACCGCGGTCTACAGCGTCACCACCTCCGGTGTCGTTCAGCAGACCGCGCTCTCGTACTCCAGCGCAGGCACCCGCCTCGGCACGGTCACGAACCTGCCGGTCACCCTGCCGAGCACGACGACCGTCGCAGGCGTGTGGACGAGCCACAACGGGGTGATGTACAACCTCCTCTACTCGATCAACCCGAGCACCAACAAGCTCGAGCAGATCGTCGTACGTCCCGACCGCCCGGCGGAGGCGAAGAAGTACGTCGTCCGCAGCCTCGGCACCGGCTGGCGCTACCTGTCGGTGCACAACTGCTACGACGCCGACGGCGCGGTCGCGGCCAAGGACATCGTCCTGATCAACCCGACGACCGGCAACGCGGTGCGCATCCGTCAGAGCAGCGGGATCGGGCACAGCACGACCTTCTCGGCCGCGACCCGGGTCGGCACCGACGGCTCGTGGAAGTGGAGCGGGATCAGCAGCTAGCTGATGGGCCCTCGTCCCGGCCAGAGGTCGAGCAGGTCCCCCGGGCGCAGCCCGAGGGCGTGCTCGATGTCGCCGGGCGAGGTCTCGCGCAGATACTGCGAGACCAGCTGGGCCAGCTCCATCCAGTAGCCGCGCAAGGTCGACTCGGACAGGTACATCGACCGGCTCATCTCGGCGTACGTCAGCCCGCGGGCGCGGTGGGCGAGGACCTCGCGTTGCCTCGGCGTGAGGACGGTGATGCTGCGGCGGCGGACGAGGACCTCGATGAGTCCGGTGATATCCGGGGGGATCACCGGCTCATCGGCGGCGACCGCGCGGAACGCCGCCTCCGCCTCGGCCAGCGAGGCCGCCTTCGAGACCACGCCGGTCGCACCGGCGGCGAGGCAGGCAGCGAGCACGAACCGGCGCTCTTCCTGGGAGTAGACGCAGACCCGGTAGCCGGCCTCGACGATGCGCCGGATGGCCGCGGTGCCCTGCGAGGCGTCGGGCTGGCCGGTGTTGGCGAGGTGGAGGTCGAGGATCACCACGTCGGCCTCCGGCATCGTCGTCAGCAGGTCCTCGACGGATCCGTGGCTGGACACGAAGGTGAGATCGGGCAGGAGCAGACTCAGCGAGGCGCGCATCGCCGTCGCGTCGTCCACGTGGCTGAAGCGCGGCCCGGAGGTCACGGCAGACATCACGGCACCTCCGCGGCGGTCGTCTGCGCCAGCGTGACCGTGGTGCCGAGGTCGCGGATGCTGCTGATCTGGACGTCGACGCTCGAGCGCGCGAGCTGCTCGACGACCACCTCCCGCAGCCCGACCCCGTAGTCGGTCGCGGCGGTGTCGAAGCCGATGCCGTCGTCGTGCAGCGTGACCTCCCAGCCGGCGCCGTCCTCGTCCTCGGCGGCGTGCAGGACGACCCGGCCCGCCCGAGCGTGCTGACGTACGTTGAGGAGCAGGCTGCGCAGCGCCGCGGCCAGGTCGTCGGCGAGACTGCGCGGGAGCGCGACGTCCTGGGCGAGGTCGGCGACCACCGTGATCGGGAGGTCGTCGAACTCCGCGCCGACGGCGGTGACCAACGCGGCCAGGTTGGTCGCCTCGCTCACCGGCGGCGGGGTCTGGCCGCTCAGATAGGCCCGCATCCGGTTGAGCTCGACCTCGGCCTGCGACCGCAGCGCGCCGTTGCCGTCGGCGGTGTCGGTCTCCACGAGCAGCCGCATCATCGCGGTGCCGTTGTGGATGGCGAGCCGGGCACGACGCTCCTCCTCGGCCTTGGCGGCCTCGGCGGCATAGCGCCGCGCCTCATCGGCCTCCGTCCCGATCCGCACGATCGTCTGACAGCCGAACCAGGCCAGCGGCCCGAGCACCAGCAGCGTCAGGCAGGTGCTCACCGCGAGGGTGAGGTCGGCCGGCCCGTTCACGGTCGGCGCGATGTAGACGACCTCGGCCACCGCCAGCGAGGCGAGCAGGAACATCCACAGCCACCGCGAACGTACGGCCGAGAGCCCGCAGGACACGCACAGCGCATAGCCCAGCTGGAACCCCACCCAGGTGCCCGTACGCAGCTCCACCGGGACCGTCCACAGCCCCACGATCAGCAGCGCCACGGCCACGGCGACGTCGAGCACGGCGTACGGCACTCCCGGCGGTCTCCGCGTCACCAGCGTGACTGCGGCGATGCCGACGAGCATGACGGCCGCGAGGATCCAGCTCGCGCCGGTCAACCAGGGGTGGTCGGCACGGGACAGCGCGGGCATCGCCGCGAGCAGCGACGGCGCCATCTGCGCGAGGGTCGCCAGTCGCATCCCGGCCACGAAGAAAGCCACCAGACGCACGGCGGCTGCCCGAGTCGAGTGTGGCACCCGTGAATTGTCGCTGATGGTCGATCCGCGGGCGTCACCGGCCGATCAGCGCGTCTCGCTGTTCGGCCATCTGGTCCCGCAGGCCCCCCACGACGGCGGCCACGGCGGGCCGCCGCCAGGACTCGGGATGCACGACCGCCCAGTAGGGCAGCCGCTGGTGGATGTCCTCGTGCAGCATCCGGACGAGGTCGGGGTGCCGGTCGGCCATGAAGCAGGGCAGCAGGCCCAGACCGGCCCCGGCCCGGGTCGCCTCGACGTGCACGAAGACGTTCGTCGAGGTGACCGCGTCGCGGATACCGGGCAGCAGGCGCCGGGGGAGGTCGAGGTCATCGACCTGGAGCATCGAGTCGACGAAGTAGACCAGGCGGTGGCGTACGGCCTCCTCGATCGTGGCGGGAGCACCGTGACGCTCCAGATAGCCGGGAGAGGCGTAGAGGCCGAGCTCGTACTCACCCAGGTGCATCGCCCGGCCGCGGTTCACCGCCGGCTCGCCGACCACCACCTCGATGTCGACACCGGAGCGGTGCTGCGCCGCCTGCCGGGTCACGGTGACGATCTCGACCGAGAGCTCGGGATGGTCCTGCCGCAGCGCGGCGACCGCCGGCGAGGCGATGTACGCAGCGAACCCGTCGGTCGTCGACATCCGCACCACGCCGGCCACCGGGTCGGCCGGCTCGTCGGCGGCCAGCCGGGCCAGCGACTCGGCGACCCCCTCGGCGGCACGCGCCGCGCGCTCACCGAGAGCGGTCAGCGCCCAGCCGTCGGAGCCGCGCACCAGGACCCGGCCGCCGAGGGCACGCTCGAGGGCGGAGATGTTGCGGCTGACCGTCGTGTGAGTCAGGCCCAGCGAGCGGGCGGCGGTGGTGAAACGGCCGCTGCGAGCCACCTCCAGCAGCACCAGCAGCTGGTCGGCGGACGGCGGTGTCGATGGGGAGGTGGCCATCGGGCCAGACTACCGACGATGTGCATTTTCGTTCACACCGTGTGCCAACATGCGCGTTGCAAGCACATTATGACCGCTGTCACACTCCCAACCATGACCTCGACACAGCCGGGCGCCACCGCCGCCCCCAACGACCCAGTCGACGAGCAGAGCCTGCTCCGCAGGACCGTGGCGGCCTCCATGGCCGGCACGGTCGTGGAGTGGTACGACTTCTTCCTCTACGCCACCGCCTCGGCGCTGGTCTTCGCCAAGGTGATCATGCCGGCCACCGGCAACGCCTACGACGCGATCATCGCCGCCTTCGTGACGTACGCCATCGGGTTCGTCGCCCGCCCGCTGGGCGGCGTCGTCTTCGGCCACATCGGCGACCGCCTCGGCCGCAAGTACACCCTGCAGCTCACCATCATGCTGATCGGTGTCGCCACCGTGCTGATGGGCTGCCTGCCGACGTACAACCAGATCGGCCTCGCCGCGCCGATCGCGCTGGTGATGCTGCGGTTCGTGCAGGGGCTCGCCCTGGGCGGTGAGTGGGGCGGTGCCGTCCTGCTGGTCGCCGAGCACGCCCCCGACGACAGGCGCGCGACCTGGGCAGCCTGGCCGCAGGCCGCGGTGCCGGTGGGCAACCTGCTCGCCACGCTGGTGCTCACCGTGATGACCCTCGCGCTCTCCGACGCCGCCTTCCTGGCGTGGGGCTGGCGAGTCGCGTTCTGGCTCTCGGCCGTGGTGGTCGTCGTCGGCTACTTCATCCGCCGCTCGGTGACCGACTCGCCGATCTTCGAGGAGGCGAAGGCGGAGCAGACCGAGTCCGCCTCGACCGGCTACGGCGTCTTCGAGGTGCTCCGCCGCTACCCGCTGGGCGTGCTGAAGGGCATGGGCCTGCGATTCGCGGAGAACATCATGTACTACCTGGTGGTGTCCTTCTCGATCGTCTACCTGGTCGAGGACCAGAAGATGGACCAGGGCGCGCTGCTCGGCCTGATCGCGGTCGCGCACGCCTGCCACTTCTTCTTCATCCTCGCCGTCGGCCGGATCGCCGACGGCGTGGGCCGCAAGCCGGTCTACCTGGTGGGTGCGGTGCTCGGCGCGACGTGGGGCTTCTGGGCGTTCCCGATGCTCGACACCAAGGACAACCTCGCGATCGTGGCGGCGCTGATCGCCGGCCTGGCCATCCACGCGCTGATGTACTCCACGCAGCCCGCGATCATGGCCGAGATGTTCCCGACCCGGATGCGCTACTCCGGCATCTCGATCTCCTACCAGGTGACCTCGATCTTCGCCGGTTCGCTCGCGCCGCTGCTGGCCATTGCCTGGCTCAAGGACACCGGCACCTGGACCAACACCGCGATCTACCTCGCCGTGGCCGGCATCATCACCGGCCTGGTCGTGCTCACCCTCAAGGAGACCAAGGGCGCCTCGCTGCGGGCCCTGGACCGTGCCGACGCCGAGCGTGCTGAGCGCGAGGTGAGCCCGGCGTGAGCTCAGCGACGACGGCCCCGTCTGCGTCGGTCGATTCCGGACGTACGCTGCGGGGCCGCCGCGCGCTGGTCACCGGCGGCGCCTCGGGGATCGGTGCGGCGGTGGCCCGCGAGCTCGCCGCCCGTGGTGCGCGGGTCGTCGTCGCCGACGTGGCCGGCGACGCCGCCCGTGCCCTCGCTGAGGAGATCGGCGGCGAGGCGTGGGTGGTGGACCTGACCGCCACCGAGGAGCTGGACGACCTCACCCTGGAGGTCGACATCCTGGTCAACAACGCCGGCATCCAGCGGGTCAGCCCGATCGAGAAGTTCGACCCCGACGACTTCCGCAGGATCCACGCGATCATGCTCGTGGCTCCGTTCCTGCTGGTCAGGGCCGCTTTGCCGCACATGTACGCCAACGGCTGGGGTCGCATCGTCAACATCTCCTCCGTGCACGGCCTGGTCGCCTCCCCCTTCAAGAGCGCCTACGTCTCGGCCAAGCACGGCTTGGAGGGACTCTCGAAGGTGACCGCCCTCGAAGGCGGCCCGCACGGGGTGACCAGCGTCTGCATCAACCCGGGCTACGTGCGTACGCCGCTGGTGGAGAAGCAGATCGCCGACCAGGCCGAGGTGCACGGCATCCCGGCCTCCGAGGTGGTCGAGCAGGTGCTTCTGCAGGACGCGGCGGTGAAGCGGCTGGTCGAGCCGGACGAGGTCGGCTCGCTGGTCGGCTGGCTCACCGGCCCGGACGCCTCGATGGTCTCCGGCGCCTCCTGGGCCATCGACGGCGGCTGGAGCGCCCGGTAGCCCCACCCCGCTCAGGCCTGGGTACGCCACCAGTCCACCGTCGCCTTGGCCCCGGTCTCGAGCGGGGTGGGGGCCAGGCCGAGCAGGGCCTCGCTGGCCGAGGAGTCGAGCACGAACGGCTTGTCGAACTGGTAGACCATCTCGGCCAGCTCCCGGGTGCCGGCGTGCAGCGTGCCGATCGCCTTCATCGTCCAGGTGGGGATGCGGCCGACGCGGGGCGCGGCGACCCCGGCCACGTCGGCATAGAGCCGGACGAGCGCACGCTGGGAGATGGCAGGTGCGGTGGGCGCGTGCAGGAAGGAGTTCCACAGGCTCTCCTCGTCGGCCGCCCGGATCATCGCGGCGCCCAGGTCCGGAACGTACGTCCAGGAGTGGGGCGCGTCCGGGTCGCCGAGGACGCGCATGGTGCGGCCGGCGAGGACCGTCGGCACCATCCGCTCGCCGGCGTGGGCGGTACGCACCAGCGGACCGTAGAAGTCCGAGGCCGCGACGCTGACCGTCGGTGTCGGTGAGGCGTCCCGGGCCCGGAGCAGCTCGACCCGCACCGCGGGCTTGCCGAAGTCGGCGTTCCTCGGCGTCTGCTCGGTCATCGGCCCGGTGACGTGGCCGTAGGCGTAGAGGCTCTCCGGGAAGACGACCACGGCACCGGCCCGTCCGGCGGCCTTGAGCACGACCTTCTCGGCTCGCGGGAGCTCGGCGCGCCAGGTGTCGGCGGCGTACGCGCTGCCGTGCATGCAGTGGAAGACGGCGCTCACGCCCGCGGCCGCCTGGGTGACGGTGTCGAGATCCGTGGCGTCGCCGCGGAGCCGCTCGATGCTCGCGTGCACCGGGCCGCTGCCGGAGCGGGTGAGGAGGCGTACGCGATCCCCGCGGGCGGCGAGCTGCTGGGCGATGGTCGCGCCGACGGGGCCGGCGCCGATGACGAGGTAGGTGTTGTTCATGACTGTCTCCGTTGATTCGGTGGGCGAGCCGGTTGACTCAGAAAGGAGAGCACTGCTCTCGGAATGAGTGTGGCGTGCTGTTGCTCAGAAAGCAAGAGCAGTGCTCACTTTTGTTGACATCGCTCTCTGGAGACGGGCACGATGACGTCATGACAGGCACTCCACGCGAACGGGCGCGGGCGCAGACCATGGACGAGATCGTCCGGATCGGCCGCGAGCACCTGGCGATCCACGGTGCCGCCGCGCTGTCGCTGCGCGCGGTCGCCCGCGATCTCGGGGTGGTCTCCTCGGCGGTCTACCGCTACGTGAAGAACCGCGACGAGCTGCTGACCCTGCTCCTCGTCTCCGGGTACGACGAGCTGGGCGACGCTGCCGACGCCGCCGTCGCTGCAGCCCCTGAGGACGACTATCGCGCCCAGTTCGTGGCGCTCGGCCGCGCGGTCAGGACCTGGGCGCTCGCCGAGCCGGCGACGTACGCCCTGCTCTTCGGGTCGCCCGTCCCCGGCTACGCCGCGCCGGACGAGCGCACCAGCGTGCCCGGCACCCGCGTCCCGACCGCGATGCTGCGCCTGACCGCCGGCGCTATGGCAGCCGGTCGACTGAGCGTGCCCGAGGAGCCGGGGGAGATCTCACCCGCCCTCGCCACGGGGCTCCAGGGCATCCGTGACCAGCTCGGCCTCGACCTGCCCGACGCCTGCCTCACCCGCGGCGTACTCGTCTGGACGAGCCTCTTCGGCCGCGTCAGCTTCGAGGTCTTCGGCCAGTTCGGCCCCGACGCCTTCGGCGACCCCGCCGCGCTCTTCGAGCTCCATCTGGCCACGCTGGCCGATGAGCTCGGACTGTGACGCCATCCGCCGGATTCCGTCGTGGTCGCCGGCGGCGCTCGAAGAAGTGTCGGTCGAGCATCGTATGCGTGTATACACTGGGGGTGTGACCGAGACCAAGCGGCTACGAGTTGAGGCCGGCCTGACCCAGACCGAGGTGTGTGCGCGCACGGGAATCGCCCGGCCGAACCTCTCGGCTTATGAGTCCGGGAGGCGTACGCCGTCACCAGAGACTCTCGAACGGATCCGTGCTGCCTGCCGGCGTCGTCCGTCGGAGATCGTCGCGGCGAACGCCGATGAGATCAGGGCGATCGTTCTGCGGCACCACGGTGTCTCGGTAGAGGTCTTCGGATCCGCGGCCCGCGGTGATGACCGTTGGGACTCTGACATCGACCTGCTCATCACGCTCGATGACGAGGCGGGAGTCCTCGACCTGGTCCGGATGCAACGAGACCTCGAGCGGCTGCTCGGCACCGCGGTCGACCTCGTCGACAGGGATGCGCTGGATGCTGAGCACAGTCAGCGCGACCGTATGGTCCTTGCCGACGCGGTCGGGCTGTGATGGCGGTCGGGCGGGAGCGGCTCACCGAGCTCTATGGGGATCGGGTTGTCGACGAGATCGAGTTTCTGCTGCGTACTCTCGATGAGATCGAGCTGGTGATCCAGCGCGGCTGGGAGGCCTATGCCGACGACGTACTGCTCCAGCGAGCGGTCGAGGGCTCGGCGAATCGGATCGGCGACACGATCCGCAACAAGATTCCGGTGCAACTGCAGAAGGACCATCTCGGTGTGGACGCCTGGTCCGAGTGGGTCGACTGGCGGGTATTTCTTGCGCACCACTACCACCGCGTCGACCCCCGCCGGATCTGGCAGGACATGATCCGCGACGTTCCACGGTTCCGCCGGTTCATCGCCGAGGAGCTTCTCGGCGGTTGACGCGGCCGTTCACCGAGACCCCTCGGCAAGCTCAGGACATCGCCTCGGTGACCCTTCAGCAAGGTATGCAGGAAAAGGCGCGCATCCCTCGCGGAGCTCCACGAGGGATGCGCGCCTTCGGCTGCATACCTTGACGAAGGAACAGCCCAGCTACTTGATCTCGGCGATGACGGCGCCGTTGGTGACGGTCTCGCCGATGGTGGCGTTGAGGCCGGTGATGGTGCCGGTCTTGTGGGCTTTGAGGGGTTGTTCCATCTTCATGGCTTCGATGACGATGACGACGTCGCCTTCGGCGACCTCTTGGCCTTCTTCGACGGCGATCTTGACGATGGT